>CAJCIS010000278.1 GCA_903970435.1 Acidobacteriota bacterium
GATGGCGGCGTAGCTCAGCGGTAGAGCAGGGGAATCATAATCCCTTGGTCGGTGGTTCAAATCCGCCCGCCGCTACCATCTTGGGCGCTCCGGGATCCCTGATACATGACCACGCGTGCCGAAAACGCCATCAAATGGGACGTTACCCGCGCGGAAGGCTACGGCGGCTATCTGTGCCTCGATGTGCTGCTCTCGGCGCAGCAACCGCGTTCGGCCGATCACGACGAAATGCTGTTCATCGTCATCCACCAGGCCAGCGAGCTGTGGATCAAGCTGCTGCTGCACGAGCTTGCCGAGGCCGCGCGGCTGATCCGGCAGGACGGCATCGAGGACACGCTGAAAATTCTCGCGCGCGTCGGCCGGGTGCAGATCCAGCTCATCCAGTCGTGGGACGTGCTCTCCACCATGACGCCGCATGATTACGGCCGGCTGCGCCCGCATCTCGGCGCGAGTTCCGGTTTTCAGTCATATCAATACCGGCAACTGGAATTCCTGCTCGGCAACAAGGATTCGCGGCTGATCGACGTGCATCGCGACGACCCGGGGCAATACGCGCTGCTGCGCGACACGCTGGCCGCGCCGAGCCTGTACGACGAGGTGCTCCTGCTGCTGTCGCGGCGCGGCTTTGCGGTGCCCAACGAAACGGTCATGCGCGACTGGTCGCTGCCGTACGAGCCGAGCGACGCGGTCGAATCGGCGTGGCTCCAGGTTTACGAAGACGTCGACAAGCACTGGGATCTTTACGACCTGGCGGAAAAGCTGGTCGATGTGGACGACCGGTTTCAGCAATGGCGGTTCCGCCATCTGCGCACCGTGGAACGAATCATCGGCTTCAAGCGCGGCACCGGCGGAAGCTCCGGCGTGCCGTATCTCGCGCGCGCCATGGAATTGCGGCTGTTCCCGGAGCTTTGGTCGTTGCGCACCAAACTGTGACGGAATTCGCCTCGCTCAAGCCGTATTTTTCCCGCGCGCTCCAGGGCGGCGCCGCCTTGGGAGAACCGCGGCGGCTGCATCTGGCGGCGCACAGCCATCACCTGTGGCCGGACGTCACCCACGATGCCCACATGCAGGCATGGCAGGACGCCGCGGTCGAGTGGGACGCGAAATGGTCGCGCGTGTTCGACACCGTCATCCCACAGGCACAACGCCACATCGCCCGTCATTTGAACCTGGCCGACCCGGCCGCCATCGCGTTCGCACCCAACACGCACGAATTCGTCCTGCGCCTGCTATCCGCCCTGCCCGCTCACCGCGTGCCGCGCGTCCTCACCACCGATAGCGAGTTCCACAGTTTTTCCCGCCAGGCCGCGCGCCTGGCCGAGGATGGGCTGATGGCCCTGACCACCGTGCCCACCGCGCCATTCGCCGATTTTCCGGCGCGCTTCGCCGCCGCGGCCACGCAGCACCACGATTTGGTGTTCGTCAGCCAGGTCTTCTTCAATTCCGGCTACGCCATCGCCGACCTCGCGGCGCTGGTCGGCGCCGTGCCGCACCCCGACACCATGATCGTGGTGGACGGCTATCACGGCTTCATGGCCCGCCCGACCGATCTCTCAGCCATTGCCAACCGCGCCTTCTATCTCGCCGGCGGCTACAAATACGCCATGGCAGGGGAAGGCGCATGCTTTCTGGTCTGCCCCCCGGGGGTGGCGCCGCGGCCGCGCGACACCGGCTGGTACGCCGCGTTCGGCGCGCTGGACTCCGCCACACATGGCGCCACCGCCTACGCCGCCGACGGCGGCCGTTTCATGGGCGCCACGTTCGATCCGTCCGGCCTGTACCGCCTGAACGCCGCCATGGACTGGCTGCACACCATCGGCGTCGAGCCGGCGCAAATCCATGCCAGGGCACGCGCGCTGCAAGCCGCCTTCATCGATGCCATGGACGCGGCCGCCCTGCCTGGCTTCGGCCGCGACGCCCTGCTGGTGCCGGCCGCGTCGCCCGATCGGGGCAACTTCCTGGCCTATCGATCCGCGCACGCCGCGGCCTGGCAGGCCAGCCTGGCGGCCGGCGGCGTTGTCACCGACCTGCGCGGCGACGTGCTGCGCGTGGGCTTCGGCCTCTATCACGACCTGGCCGACGTGCCGGCCATGGTGGCCCGCATCGCGGCTTGCCGGCCACGATAGCGGCTGTTCATACTGGCAGGGTGACACAACGCCACGCGTATGCTCTTAGCAGCGCAACACTACCTGAGAGAGAGCCCCCGTGAAGACAGCTGAACTCATAGATCACGTCGCCAGCGAAGCGGGCGTCGACCGGAACGCAGCCAAAAAGGCGGTCGATGCGGTGATCAGCGGCATTGTCCATGCCGCCAAGAAAGGCGAGGAAGTCACCCTTCCCGGCTTCGGCAAGTTCAAAGTCAAGGATTCGCCGGCCCGCACAGGCCGCAATCCCTCCACCGGCGAAGCCATCGATATCGCCGCCTCGCGCAAACTGGCCTTCTCGGCGGCCAAGCAGGTGAAGGACGCGCTGGCTGGCTAAGGAAGGAGAAGGCCGGGGCGATTATGTTGAGCCTAGCGGCGGTTAAGAAGGAAGCGCCGTTCCTTTTTCTTCTTAAGCGCCGCTAGGCTCAACATAATCGCCCCTGCCTTCTTCTTCCTCTAGCTCTCCAACTGCGCCGCCAGACGGCGGGCCAGCAGCCAGCCGATCAGGCCGGAGGCGGGGGCGCCGGGGATGATGAACACGAACCCGCCCCAGATGCGGTTCACCACCATTCCCAGCCCGATGCCGAGCATCAGGCCGCCGACCAGGCCGCCGGTGACGCCGGCGCTGACGCCGAGCCATATGATGTCCTGGCGCTGGATCATCGTGCGAGCCTCCCGGTTGCGGCGGCACACATGGGCCCATTCGGCGCCGCGCAAAAGGCCGGTGACGCCGTGAGCGACACCTATTTCGCGGCACGCTTCCGATCGGTCGATCGCCATGCAGGCCAATCCACCATCTCCGTGGCCTCAAGCTTCAGCCGTTCGCCGGGGTCGAGCTTTTCCGTGAAGATGACCAGATTGAGGTCCGCGCTGCGCGCGCTCGGCACGATCAAGCCGTCGAAGTCGAGAAAGAAGGCGGCCGCCGCGAGGGCCTGGGTGGCCGCGTAATCGAAGCTGGCGTATCGCCTTGGGTCCACCCCGACCGCCGCCAGGCTGCTGACGTCGGCGAATCGAATTGAGTGGCTCGTTCGCGCCGTGATGCGGTGAAGTTCGTGCGCGACGCGGCTTGGCCACACCGGTTCGAGCGAGAGCCGATAGCCAATTTCGGCGAGCGCCCCGGCCCGCGACAGGCTGGTGTAGAGTGCCTCGAACGCGCCGGGCGGGCTCCAGCGGCCGCCGGCGGCCGATCCGCGCAGCGCATCGCGGCCCTTTCCCGTGACCCGCCAGGTCTCGCCGCTGAACGCTTCGGGCGGGCAGGCCTCCAGGGCGTCCAGCAGTTCCCGATCGTGCCCGCGCGCGAGGCCGGCCATGGCGCCGTGCCAAGGTTAGGTAAACGTGGCGTCGGCCAGGCTATCGATCACGGCCAGGACTCGATCGGCGCCGCCGGCATGGATCAGGTCGATGGCACGGGCACCGTCCAGTAGCGGGTGGCGGGCATACAGCCACAGGCGGGTTTCGTCGGGGCTATAAAACTCCGCCAACCGATCCACGACGTAGCGCAAATCGGAAATAACAAGCTGAGTCTTGGGCTGCGGCGCCGCCTTCCCCGCGGCCCACCGTGACACCGTGGCCTGCGAAACCTGCGTGATATTGGCGACGTCCGACCCCTTGAGGCCGCCGCGCGTACGCAGATCTTCAACCAAGTGGGCAACCGCGCCGGGCATGGGCTCACGCCTCCTGAAATATGCATGATTCAATGGCTATAGCGCCACTTCACACATTTCTCTTTCACTAGGTATGCGTTGTGAAAGACTTTTGCAAGGCATGCTTTGCTTGACTTCCCCGTCCACCTGCCCTAGCGACCCCGCCTTCATTGCCGGGAACGTGGACGAACCTTCGGGGTTCGCGCCCGCCGCGCGCCTTGCGCGCGGCCTACCGGTGCAACAAGCCCATATGGGCGCCAGAACGGGAAAGGGCAGCGCATGACCAAGCGCGCCGAAAGCAAGTACAAGATCAACCGTACCCTCGGGATCAATCTCTGGGGCCGGCCGAAATCCCCCGTCAACAAGCGCGATTACGGCCCCGGCCAGCATGGCCAGCGGCGCAAGAGCAAGCCGTCGGACTTCAAGGTCCAGCTGATGGCCAAGCAGAAGCTGAAGGGGTATTACGGCAACATCAGCGAAAAGCAGTTCCGCAAATATTATGAGGAGGCGGTGCGCCGCCGCGGCGACACGTCCGAGAACCTCATCGATCTGCTGGAGCGCCGGCTGGACGCGGTGATCTACCGCCTCAAATTTGCCATTACGCCGTTTGCCGCCAGGCAGTTCGTCAACCACGGCCACATCACCGTCAACGGCCGCAAGGTGAACATCCCCAGCTTCATCGTGCGGGATGGCGACACCATCGAGGTGCGCGAGAAATCCAAGCAGATCGCGGTGGTATTGGACGCCGTACAGAGTCCCGAGCGCGATGTGCCGGAGTATCTGGAGGTGGACCACCGCGCCATGAAAGGCCGTTTCGTCCGCTCCCCGAAACTGAACGATGTGCCGTACCCCGTAACGATGGAACCAAACCTGGTGGTAGAATTCTACTCCCGCTAAAGAGCAAAAGTTTTTTGGTTCTTTTTTTCAAAAAAGAACGGCTTCCTTGCTTTCTTTTGCCGATGCCTGGCGCCGCCGCCAAAGGCCGGAACGGGTCCTAAACCAAGCCTACGCCGGGTGGCTCAAAACCGAGCCCCCCGCGTCAGCGTGGCGGGCCAGCGTTGCGGCCCTGAAACGTCCGCCCCGCATCAGCGTCGTCATGCCGGTGCATGACCCCAACCCGGTGTGGCTGCGCGACGCCATCGCCTCGGTGCGCGGGCAGATCTACCCGAACTGGGAGCTGGTGATTGCCGACGACGCGTCGGCCGATCCCGCCATTGCGGTGTGCCTGGCCGAATGCGACGCCGATTCGCGCATGCATGTCACCAGGCTGCCCCAGCAAGGCGGCATTTCGGTTGCCACCAACGCCGCGCTGGCGCTGGCCGACGGCGATTACGTGGCGTTTCTGGATCATGACGACAGGCTGGCGCCGCATGCGCTGGCCGCGGCGGCCTGTGCGTTCGTGGAAAACCCCAAGCTGGATCTGGTGTTTTCCGACGAGGACCAGTTGGTGAATGGCCGCCGGGCCAACCCGTATTTCAAGCCCGGCTGGAATGTGGATTTGTTTCAGTCGCAGAATCTGGTGTGCCATCTGGCGGTGTACCGGCGCACCTTGGTGACGCAGCTCGGCGGCATGCGCGGCGACGTGGCGGGGGCGCAGGATTACGATCTGGCCCTGAGCGTGGTCGATCATGTGGGGCCGCACCGGGTGCGTCACGTGCCGCTCGTGCTGTATCATTGGCGGCAGTCGGCGACCTCGTTTTCGGCGCGGGACGCCGATGCCTGCCGCGCGGCGGCGCGGCGCGCGCTGTCGCGCCATCTGGTCGGCCATGCCACCATCGCGGAGGACGCTGCCCACCTGCCGTGGCCGGCGGTACGGTTCAACCTGCCGCAGCCGGCGCCGTCTGTCTCGCTCATCACCGCGGCGCCCGGCCCGGCAGCGGCGCATGCGTACGATCCGGCGTTGGTGGAATGCGTGCCGGATGCGGCGCGGGCGAGCGGGGAGGTGCTGGTTTTTCTCTCCGCCCGGCTGCGCGCGGCGGATCCCGGCTGGCTGGGGGAATTGGTGGCCCATGCGTCGCGGCCGGAGATCGGCGCGGCCGGCGCGCTGCTGCTGGGCGCGGACGGGCGCCGGGTTCATACCGGCTATGTGCTGCACCCGAAACACGTCGTGCAGAGCGTCGCGCCGCGGTCGGATGAAGCCGACCCCGGCTATCGCGGGCAGTTCGCGCTGGCCCGCAGCGTGGCGGCGGTCAGTGGCGACTGCCTGGCCATCCGGCGCGAGGCGCTCACGACGGCCGGCGGGTTAACGGCGGCCGCGGGCGACTTTGCGGCAGTGGACCTATGCCTGCGCCTGGCGGAGCGCGGGTTGCGCACGCTGTGGACGCCGCACGCGCACCTGCGGTATGCGGCGGTGCCGCGCGCGCCCAGCGCCGGTGCGGCCTGGATGCGGCAGCGCTGGGCTTCGGTGCTGGCCGCCGATCCTTACCTCAACCCCAATTTGCGTGTGGTGCGCGGACGGCTCTGGCTCGCGAAAGCTTCGTAATCAACCCAGGTTGTTGTTTGCAGAGCCTTTGTATCAGCCTCAAGCTGCGCGTCTCCATCGGGCGATTCCCGTCCGGCTGAAAATGCTCTAGAAACAGAGCGGGCAGGCGCGTGCCCTTGGGAGAACACGGTGACTTTACGGAATCTGCTGCTCGCTGCCCTGGCAATCTGCGCCGCCGGACGCGCCGCGGCCGCGGACAAAGCCGCGGCGGCGGCGGCGCTCGATGTGCCGTCGGCAAGTTACACGCACCCCCAGCAACTGGTGGCGATCGACGGCGCGCGCCGCCTCAACCTCTTTTGCCTCGGCTCCGGCAGCCCCACCGTGCTGTTCGAGGCGGGGCTGGGCAGCACCACCAGCACGTGGCGCCATGTGCAAGGCCAGGTCGCGACGTTTACCCGCGCCTGTTCCTACGACCGCGCCGGCTTCGGCTTCTCCGACCCGTCCACCCGCGCCGGCGATGCAACGAACGTGGTTGACGACCTGCAACATCTGATCACCGCGGCGCCGATCGCAACCCCGATCGTATTTGTCGGTCATTCCATCGGCGGCCTGTTCGGCACGCTGTTCGCGGCCAGCCACAAGGCCGAGGTGGCCGGCATGGTGCTGGTCGACCCTGCCTTCGCGCATCAGTGGGAGGATTTCGCCGCGCACGGATCGTCCGCGGAAACCGGTGCGCTCTACGCGACGTTCCGCGAAATGACGGATGGGTTGCGCAAATGCCAGGCGCTCATTCGTGCGGCGGCCCCCGGCGCGCCGCCCAGCGCCCAGGAAGCGGATTGCCTGCCGTCGGCCGACATGCCGGAGCATCCTGATAATGTTCTGCTGGCAACGATGACGCAGCAATGGATGCGCCCGTCGCAGACCGATGCCATGCTTTCCGAAGCGGAGAGCTTCAACGCCACCACCGAAGGCGGCGGCAACCCTGCGGCCGACGACGACGAACTGGATTCCGCGAGCGGCAACCTCGCCGCCATGCCGCTGGTGGTGCTGACCGCCGGCCGCACGATGGCATCGTTTCCTGGCCTGAACGACACCCAGCGGGCGCAATTCAAGGCAGCGTGGAATGCAGGTCACGATGCGCTGGCTCATCGTTCCACGCAGGGAAAGAATATCGCGGTGCCGGAGTCGGGACATTTTATTCAGATTGACCAGCCGGCTGTTGTCGTCGACGCGATTCGCGGCGTGGTCGAGGCAGTAAGAGGGAGTAAGTAAGTATTTCCTTTTTGAAAAAAAGAAACAAGAATGGTTATGTTGCGCCTAGCGTCGCTTAAGAAGAAAGGACGGTTTTTCCCTACGAAATCAAAAGTTTTTTGGTTCTTTTTTTCAAAAAAGAACGACTTCCTTCCTGCTCTTCTTAAGCGCCGATAGGCTCAACATATGTCCCTCGCCACCGAAATCGCCCGCCGGCGCACCTTCGCCATCATCAGTCACCCCGACGCCGGCAAAACCACGCTCACCGAACGGCTGCTCCGCGCCGGCGGCGCCATTCAGATGGCCGGCCAGGTACGCGCCAAGGGCGAGCGCCGGCGCACCCGGTCGGACTGGATGGGTATCGAACGCGACCGCGGCATTTCGGTGGTCACCAGCGTCATGACCTTCGAATATGGCGGCTGCGTCTTCAACCTGCTCGACACGCCCGGCCACGAGGATTTTTCGGAAGACACCTATCGCACCCTCACCGCGGTCGATTCGGCCGTCATGGTGATCGACGCCGCCAAGGGCATCGAGGACCGCACGCGCAAGCTGTTCGAAATTTGCCGCATGCGCGACATTCCCATCGTGACATTCATCAACAAGATGGACCGCGAGGCGCGCGACGTGTTCGAACTGCTCGACGAAATTTCCGCGACGCTGGCGCTCGATGTTTCGCCCGCCACCTGGCCCGTCGGGCGCGCCGCGCACTTCGCCGGCACCTACGACATCGGCGCGCGCGATCTGCATCTCACCGGCGAACTCGCGCAGTCCGACGACCGCATGCAGGCGCTCGGCGAGGAGATGGACCTGGTGCGCGGCGCGCTGCCTGAATTCGACCTGACGAGCTTTCTGGAAGGCCACCTCACGCCGGTTTATTTCGGTAGCGCCATCAAGGAAATCGGCGTCGCCGACCTGCTGAACGCGCTGGTTCGTTTCGGCCCGCCGCCGCGGGCGCAAAAGGCCGACAAGCGCGTGGTGGAAGCCGACGAGGAAAAACTCACAGCCCTGGTCTTCAAAATCCAGGCGAACATGGACCCTAACCACCGCGACCGCATCGCCTTCGCACGCGTCTGCTCGGGGCGCCTGGAGCGCGGCATGCGGCTGCGGCAGGTGCGCACCGGCAAGCTCATTCCGCTGCACGCCCCCCAATTCTTCTTCGCCCGCGACCGCCAACTGGCCGAGGAAGCCTATGCCGGCGACGTGGTCGGCATTCCCAACCACGGCACCTTGCGCATCGGCGACACGCTGACCGAGGAAGAGGACCTACAATTTCTCGGCGTCCCCGCCTTCGCCCCGGAAATTCTGCGCCGCGTGCGGCTCGACGACGCCATGAAAGCCAAAAAGCTGCGCCAGGCCCTGAATGAATTGGCCGAAGAAGGCGTGGTACAATTATTCCGCCCACAGGATGGCTCACCACCCATCGTGGGCGTCGTCGGCACGCTCCAGCTCGATGTGCTGGTCGCGCGCCTGGCCGGCGAATACGGCGTTGCTATCGGTTTCGAACCCACACCGTACAATCTCGCCCGCTGGATTTCCGGCGAAAAAACCGTCCTGGAAAAATTCGTCGCCACCCAGCGCACCGCCATGGCCGACGATGTGGACGGCGATCCGGTGTTCCTCGCCACCTCGGCGTTCATGCTGCGCCGCACGGCCGAATTGAATGCGAGCCTGACGTTTCGTGATGTCAAAGACCACCGCGCGGAGCGGGTGGCGGCATAAGAAAAAGGCCAGGGGGCTCTGCCCCCTGGACCCCCGCGTTTCGCCTTCGGCGACCGGGGGTTTCACCCCCTGGACCCAAGTCGTGCGCAGCACGCATTCGCGTGACGGCGTGCCGCCGGCG
>CAJCIS010000279.1 GCA_903970435.1 Acidobacteriota bacterium
GGCGAAGAGACCGCGGCGCGCGCCGCGGCCGCCGGCGCCCAGGTGCGCCGGGAGGTTCGGCAAGGCAAGGGTTTCGTCGTGCGCAGGATGTTTGCCGATGTCGATGCGGATGTGTATGTATTGGTCGATGGCGACGGCACCTACGATGCGGCCGCCGCACCCGCCATGGTCGGCCGCCTGCTGCGGGACCAACTCGACATGATGACCGGGGTTCGGCAACACGCGCAGGCGGCCGCCTATCGCCCCGGCCACGTATTCGGCAATGCGATGCTGACCGGCCTGGTCAGCCGTCTTTTCGGCGCCGGGCTCGCCGACATGCTGTCCGGCTACCGTGTCTTTTCGCGCCGCTTCGTCAAATCCTTTCCGGCGCTGAGCGGCGGTTTCGAAACAGAAACGGAATTCACGGTGCATGCGCTGGATCTGGCCATGCCCACGGGCGAATATCCGATTGCCTATCGGGAACGCCCCACCGGCTCTGCCAGCAAACTGCGCACCGTTCGCGATGGCATTCGCATCGCCCGGCTGATCCTGCTGCTGGTGAAGGACGAACGGCCGATCCCGTTCTTCTCGGTGGCGGCGGTGGCGCTATTGCTGGCCGGGCTCGGCCTGGGCCTGCCGGTGGTGCTGGAATTCCTGCGCACCGGCCTGGTGCCGCGCCTGCCCACCGCCATTGTCGCGGCGTCGCTCGTCATGCTGGCGTTTCTCTCGGTCGCCTGCGGACTGATACTCGACTCCGTCGCACGCGGCAGGCGCGAAATGAAACGGCTTGCCTACCTCGCCATTCCCGGCCCGCCCGACTGCGGAAATTCCGATGTCTGAATTTCAGAGCCAGTCGACCTGGTTTATCTACATCGCGTGGGTGGCCTGGGCGGTTACCTGGGTGGCGATGTCGCGCGGCGTCAAGCCCGTGGTGCGGCGTGAAAGCCGCCTTTCGCGGGTCTGGCATATCGCCCCGCTGGCGCTCGCGGCGGCGCTGCTCGGGGCGGGTGGTTACGCCGGGCACGCGCTGGCCGATCCGTTGCTGCCTCGTGCCGATTGGATGGCGCCGGCGGGTGCGCTGCTGGTGGCGGCCGGTCTTGTATTCGCCGTGTGGGCGCGCCTCGTCATCGGCACAAACTGGAGCGGTACGGTGACGGTCAAGCGCGCACACGTATTGGTCCAGACGGGTCCTTACGCCCTGGCGCGGCACCCGATCTACACCGGCTTGCTGACAGCCTTTGTGGGCACCGCCATCGTCATGGATGCGTGGCGCGGCGTGTTGGCGGTGGCGCTGGCGAGCTTTTCGTTTCTCCGCAAGATGCGCACGGAGGAGGCGTTCATGATCGAAACGTTTGGACCGGCGTATATATCGTATCGGACGCGGACGGCAGCCTTGGTGCCGTTCGTGTGGTAGGTGGCGTACTGAACCAGACTTACGGCAAGAAACGCAAAGGCGAAGGAAGCAGTTCTTTCTTGAAAGAAGAACCAAAGAACTCTTGCTTTTTTCGCTGTAAGTATTCGAGGCGCCCGCCGCAGCATGGCTAGGTTAACCATGCGGATCGGCCACCACCTGTTTCACCTGCGGCGTCGTCTGCGCCGCGAGCGGCTGCTTTAACGCTGTCGCAATGACATTGCCGAGCGCCGTGGCGAGACAGTAATAGCCGCGCGTGTTCATGTGCAGGCCGTCCGGCGCCACGAAATCCTCGGTCGGCGCGCCCGCCGCGGCCCACTGGTCCATCAGCATGCCGCGCGAGAACAGGTTGACGTTCGTTGCGGCGGCGACGTCGCGCATCGCGGTCTCCACCAGCACATGGTCGGGGGATGCCAGGATGCGCGGCGAGCGCTGGTTGTCCATGAGGATGACGTCCACCCCGGCGCCCTTCAGCTTGGTAATCCCCTGCTGCATCAGCTTCTTGAAGGTGCTGGCGGGGGCGTCTCGGATCGCGCCGTTCGCGCCGGCCTGCCAGATGACCAGTTGCGGGCGGATGGCCAGCACATCGGCGTCCATCCGGGTGAGCTCCTCCGGCGCGTCCTGCCCGCCGATGCCGCGGTTGATGACCGCAACCGACGCGCGGGGCACGTTGTCGTTGAGGTAGCGCTGCAGCACCGCGGGGTAGGAGTGCCCTACGTCCTTCGCCATCCAGCCGCGGGTCGACGACGAACCGAGCGCCACGATCAGGATAGGCTGATTGGTCGCCAGAGCCAGGCGCGTGTGCGGCAGGCGCGGCACCGGCAAATCGTGCGATTCGGGGCAGCTTTCCTGCGCGTGGAGCGGGCCGGTGGCGAACAACGCGGCGGCTGCCAGGACATAGGCACGGATCATGACGCAGTCTTACGAATGATCACGCGCCTCGATCCATCCCTTGCAAATTAACGCTTTTACACTGACTTGAACACATTTTCGTGCAGCGCCGCATAAGGATATGGTTCTCGTTGCTCCCCACCGGGGTGGTCCTCTAGAGATGCTAAAAGATTTACCGATCGTCAAAATACGTAAGATCACGACGGTATCCGTCGAAAATTGAGAATCATATGAATATCCTTGCACAGAATTCGTCTCCCCTTGCCGCATTGAAGGCGGGCGACCGCGCCGGCGTTTTGACCGATGCGCGGCCCGCGCAGGATAAGGTGTCTGTTGCCGCCGTGGTTCTCCTGTCGGCGCTGGCCGTAACGCTGACCATCATCGGGGTGCTGCTGCTCGGCGCCGTCATGGTCGGCGCGTGGTGGCTGGTCAGCCATATTCCGGTGCCGGCGGCGGTCTGGCGCCTGGTTCATTTTGTGCAGCTGAAACTGTAACGGCTCGGCGCAGTAAGGAAGGCCAAGGGGCTCTGCCCCCCGGACCCCCGCCGGCGTGCCGCCGGCGTCAATGAAGATGAGTCAAGATCAAGCGCGGTTGTTGGTATTACTTGCCCAAGCCGCGCATGCCCCCTCCTGCTCCCCTGACCTTCCTTACTGCGCGGTGCCGCCCACCGTCAGGCCGCGTAGCTTGAGCGTGGGCTGACCGACACCGACGGGCACGCCCTGCCCGCTCTTGCCGCATGTGCCGATGCCGGGGTCGAGCTGCATGTCGTTGCCGACGCCGGTGACCTTGGTAAGCGAATCGGGTCCGTTGCCGATCAGCGTGGCGCCTTTCACCGGTGCCGTCACCCGGCCGTTTTCGATCAGGTAGGCCTCGCTGGCCGAAAACACGAACTTGCCGGACACGATATCGACCTGCCCGCCGCCGAAATTGACCGCGTAGAGGCCGCGCTTGACCGACGCGATCATGTCGTCGCGGCTGTCCTGGCCGGGCATCATGATGGTGTTGGTCATGCGCGGCATCGGCACGTGGGCGAAGCTCTCGCGGCGGCCGTTGCCGGTCGGGCGCACGCCCATCAGGCGGGCGTTCAGCCGGTCCTGCATGTACCCCGTCAGGATGCCGTCCTCGATCAGGACGGTGCGATGGCTGGGGGTTCCCTCGTCGTCGACGGTGAGGGATCCGCGGCGGTCCGGCAGCGTGCCGTCATCGACCACCGTCACGCCGGGCGCGGCGACGCGCTGGCCCATCAGGCCGGAGAAGGCTGAGGTTTTCTTGCGGTTGAAGTCGCCCTCGAGGCCATGGCCGATGGCCTCGTGCAGCAGAATGCCGGGCCAGCCGGCGCCCAGTACCACTTCCATTTCGCCCGCCGGCGCATCCACCGCGTCCAGCTTCAGCACCGCCTGGCGGAGCGCCTCGTCGGTGGCGGCCTGCCACGTTTCCGGCGACATCAGCCGCTGGTAGCCCTCGCGGCCGCCGAGCCCGTGGCTGCCGCTTTCGCGCTTGCCGTCGCGCTCCACCACCACGGACACATTGAGCCGCACCAGCGGCCGAAGGTCGGCGGTACGGCTGCCGTCGGCGCGGATGATCTGCACCGCCTGCCATTCGCCATGCACGCTGGCCATGACCTGCACCACGCGCGGATCGCGGCCGCGCGCGTAGGCGTCGATGTCGGTGAGCAGCGTGGCACGGTCGGCGAAGCCATCGTTGGCGAGCGGATTGGCGTCCGAATACAGCCGCGTGTTGGTGCTCCGCGGCGGCTCGGCACCCGTGCCGGGCCGGCCGCCCCGGATGGCGCCGACGGTGGCGGCGGCGCGCGTGAGGGCTGCCTCGGACAGTTCGCCGGCGTGGGCGTAACCGGTCTCCTCGCCCAGCACGGCGCGCAGGCCGAAGCCGAGGGCGGTGTCGAACCCCGCGGCGCGGATGCGGCCTTCCTCGAGCGAGAGTGTCTCCGTTTCGCGGTATTCGAGGAACAATTCTCCATCGTCGGTGCCTTCCAGCGCACCGCGCGTGATGCGCTGGGCGGCATCCCGGTCGAGGGTCGCATCGGCGCGTGCGAAAAATACGTCGTCGGTGGTGGCGAGGGCGGACATCGGGGCTCCTGAACGAAAACGGCACCCAGGTTTGGGCTACTTGGCGCCCCTCAGAGTATGGGTTGCCGTGAGCGCCGCCGCCAGCAGAAGTACTGCCGCGCCCTGATGCGCCATCGCGAGCGGAATGGCGACGACGCTGAGCAGCGTGGCGATGCCGAGCGCGTATTGCAGCACGACCGCCCCCCCCAGCAGCCCCATCGCCATGCGGGCGTTGGCGGGCAGTTTCATGCGAAATCCGACCGCGCAGGCGGTCAGGATCGTCACCGCGGTCATCGTAGCCAGCAGACGGTGGTTGAATTGCACGGCGACCGGATTTTCGGTCAGGTTCAGCAGCGGCGGGTTCAGCGCGCTGTAGCCGTCCGGGATCAGGTGGCCATCCATGAGGGGAAAGGTGTTGTCGGTAAGGCCGGCATGCAGGCCGGCGGTAAAGCCGCCGGCAATGATGGTGAGCCCGACAAGCCCCACGGCGGCCTGGCACAGCCGGCGCAGGCGGTGGCCGCCGGGAATGGAGATCGGCACCGGGTCGGCCGTGGTCAGCGCGGTGACCAGAATGGCGCCGAACAGCACCAGCGCCAGGGCAAGGTGAATGACCAGGCGGTAGGGCGAGACGGCGGTCGTGTCGGGGAAAAAGCCGGACGCAACCATGAACCAGCCCGCCGCGGCCTGCAGCGCGCCGAGCGCGAACAGCAGGACGAATTTCGGCAGCATGCGCCGCTCGATTGCACCCGTGGCGGCGAACCAGATGAGCGGCAGCAGGAACACCACGCCCATGAGGCGGCCCCAGGCCCGGTGGATCCATTCGAGCCAGAAGATCTGCTTGAAGCCGGCCAGGTCCATGCCGTGATGGGCGAGCGCATATTGCGGAA
This sequence comes from Acidobacteriota bacterium, assembly GCA_903970435.1. Lineage (GTDB taxonomy): Bacteria > Pseudomonadota > Alphaproteobacteria > Acetobacterales > Acetobacteraceae > CAJCIS01. Next base: position 5,235 of record CAJCIS010000279.1, read on the forward strand.
TCTGCTTGTATTCGTTGAACAAGCGGGTCCATTCGGCATGGTCGAGGGGCGGCAGCGCACCCGAAAGCGGCGCCCATTCCATGATGGACAGGCCCGAACCCGTCAGACGGGTGGCGCCGCCCAGCAGCACCATGCCCCACAGCATATAGGCGACGGCGAACAGCCAGATCGCAACGCGCCGCCGGTTGCGGCGAAAGCCTGCGGCCTCGGCACTCGGAAAGGTGCGATCGTCGAAGGGCATGAATTGCTTTAAACCCGGACGGACCCGCGGGAAAGTCCAAGGCGGAAAAAAGATGCCCGCCCGCCCCTGCACAAAGGTACAAGCCGGGCTCCCTAAGTCCGGGCCCCATAAGTCCGGGCCCCATAGGTCCGGGATTGCATCAAAAGCAAAAGCCTTTTGGTTTCTTTCTTCAGAAAAGAACGGCTTCCTTTCCGGTCAGCCGTCCAAACGATAACAGGCGCTCGCCAATGGATCGTCGGCCAATGCGGCCGCGACGCACTGGCGCCCGGCGTCCGTGGTGACGGCAACGATCACCCGCCGGAAGAACAGCCCGGTGCCGCGTCCGCGCTCCAGGAGCAGCCGGCCGAGGGCCTTCCCGGCGCCGTTGCGGTGCGCGCAACAGAGGCAACCCGCCGGATGTGCGGCCGGGGGGTCCGGCTCGAACCAGGCGCGGCCGGCCATCACCTCGCCTTGTCCCTCGTGCAGCACAGCGTCGTCCGGGCCGGCGTCGGCTTCATCGCCGAATACCAGGGGGATGCGGGCATCGAGCGGGCGATTCATGATCTAGACATAAAGAGAGGTTTATATATTTATGCAAGCTCATGGACCGTCTACTCACCGCGCTGGCCGCCGCCGCTGACCCGACCCGCCTGCGCTTGCTGGCGCTGGCGGCGGGCGGGGCATTTTGCGTGAACGATTTTTGCGAGGTGCTTGGCCAGAGTCAGCCCCGTCTGTCCCGGCATTTGCGGCTGCTGCATGAGGCGGGGTTGCTGGAGCGCACGCGGGAAGGCGTGAACGCCTGGTATGTGCTGGCGCAGGGCGACCATGGCGCGTTGGCGCGCGACCTGCTTCGGCGCGTGGATGCCGATGATCCGGTGCTGGCCGGCGATCGCAGGGGCGCCGCGCGCGTGCTGGCAGAGCGGGCGCGCGAGGCATCGGCGAAATTTCGCAGCACCGGCGCGGACTGGGACGAAATGCGGGCGCTGGATTTGCCGGCAGCGGCGGTCGAGGCGGAATTGCTGCAGCTGCTGGGGCAGGGTCCGCTCGGCCGTGCGCTGGATATCGGCACTGGTACCGGGCGGCTGCTGGAGGTCCTGGCGCCGCGCATTGCCGGCGGCATCGGCATCGATGCCAGCCGGGCCATGCTGGCGCTGGCGCGGGTGCGGTTGGCGAAACCGGAATTTTCGCACCTGAGCGTGCGGCTGGCGGACATGTATGCGCTGCCGCTGCACGATGCGTCGTTCGATCTCGTTCTGCTGCAGATGGTGCTGCATTACGCCGAGGACGCGGCGGCCGCGATGGCCGAGGCGCGGCGTGTGCTGGCCCCGTCCGGACAGTTGGTGGTGGTGGATGTGGCACCGCACGACCGGGCCGAGTTGCGCGCGCGCATGGCGCATCACGTGCTGGGTTTTTCCGACGACGACATGACCGGCCTGCTGGCCGGGGCCGGCCTGCGCGCCGAGGCGGCGGTGTCGGTTCCCGGCCCGCTGACGGTGCGCATCTGGCGCGCCAAGGCCGCACACCTGGCCACGCACCTGCCCACGCACCTGCCCACGCACTTGGCGGTGAGCCACGCGGACCATTTCGAGGGCGCATTATGAGCGATCAGATCCTGCAAGCGCTGCGCGATAACGTTCTGCTGTGCGACGGCGCGACCGGCAGCCGCGTGCAGGTCATGACGCTCGACATCGAGCGCGATTACTGGGGCCAGGAAAATTGCACCGAGGTGCTGAACCTGTCGCGCCCGGATCTGGTGCGCGACCTGGCGCGCGGCTATTTTGCCGCCGGATCGGATATCGCGCAGACGAACACGTTTGGCGGCTCGCCTATCACGCTGGCCGAATTCGGCTTGCAGGATCGCGCGCACGACATCAACCAGGTGGCCGCCGAGCTGGCGCGCGAGGCGGCGGCCGAATTCACCGATGGCCGCGCCCGTTTCGTGCTGGGCAGCGTAGGGCCCGGCACCAAGCTGCCGACGCTGGGCAATATCGATTACGATACGCTGGAGGCGGCGCTGGCGACACAGTGCCGCGGCCTGATCGCCGGCGGTGTGGATGGTATCCTGATCGAGACGTGCCAGGATACGTTGCAGATCAAGGCCGCGGTGAACGGCGCCAAGATCGCCCGCGCCGAGGCCGGCCGCAACACGCCGATCTTCGTGCAGGTGACGGTGGAAACCACCGGCACCTTGCTGGTGGGGCCGGACATCGCGGCCGCGGCGACCGTGGTGCAGGCGCTGGATATTCCGCTCATGGGCCTGAATTGCGCCACCGGGCCGCAGGAAATGGCCGAACATGTGCGCTGGCTGTCGGAAAATTTTCCAGGCCTGCTCAGCGTGCAGCCGAATGCCGGCCTGCCCGAACTGGTCGACGGCAAGACCCGCTACCCGCTGGCGGCCGAGGAGATGGCCACCTGGGTGGAACGTTTTGTCGCCGAAGACGGCGTCAACCTCATCGGCGGCTGTTGCGGCTCGGATATGACCCATATTGCGGCGCTCGACGCGATGCTGCGGCGGCGCGGCGGGTTTCGTCCGGCGCCGGTGCCGCGGCAGGCCGTTTGGGTGCCGTCGGTGGCGAGCCTCTACGGGCAGGTGCCCTTGCGGCAGGAGAACAGTTTTTTCTCCATCGGCGAACGCTGCAATGCCAACGGGTCGAAGAAATGGCGCGCGTTGCAGGAGAGCGGCGATTGGGACGGCTGCGTCGCCCAGGCGCGCGAGCAGGTGGCCGAGGGCAGCAATTCGCTCGACGTCTGCACCGCCTTCGTCGGCCGCGATGAGATGTCCGAAATGAACGAGGTGATCCGCCGCTTTACCAGCTCGGTGAATTCGCCGCTGGTCATCGACAGCACCGAAACGCCGGTGATCGAGGCGGCGCTGAAGCTGCATGGCGGCAAGCCGATCATCAATTCGATCAATTTCGAGGATGGCGAGCGCGCGGCCGCGGATCGCCTGGTTCTGGCCAGGCGGTTCGGCGCCGCGGTGATTGCGCTGACGATCGACGAAGACGGCATGGCCAAGACTCCGGAACGCAAGCTGGAAATCGCCACGCGGCTGGTGGATTTCGCCTGCAACAAGCATGGCTTGCCGCAAAGCGATCTGCTGATCGACCCGCTGACCTTCACCATCGCCACCGGCAACGAGGACGATCGCAAGCTGGCGGAATGGACGCTGGAGGGCATCCGGCTCATCCACGAGAAATTCCCGGATGTGCAAATCATCCTGGGTTTGTCGAACGTCAGTTTCGGCCTCAATCCGGCGGCGCGCGCTGTGCTGAACAGCGTGTTTCTCGATCACGCGGTGCGCGCCGGCATGACCGGCGCCATCGTGCATGTCAGCAAGATACGTCCCTTGCATCTGATTGCCGAGGATGAGGCGCGCGTTGCCGACGATCTGATCTTCGATCGCCGCGCGGAGAATTATGATCCGTTGCAACGCCTGCTCGAGGTGTTCGCGGACCGCAAGGCCGCCGCCGCCACCAAGAAAGTTCGTTCCGAGACGGTGGAGGGGCGGTTGCGCGACCGCATCGTGGACGGCGACCGCAAGGGACTGGAAGACGAACTCGCGAACGCCATGCAGGCGCATTCGCCGCTCGACATCATCAACAACATCCTGCTCGGCGGCATGAAGATCGTCGGCGAACTGTTCGGCGCCGGCAAGATGCAGTTGCCGTTCGTGCTGCAAAGTGCGGAGACCATGAAGGCGGCCGTGGCCTACCTCGAACCGTTCATGGAACGGGTGGAAGGGCAGGAAAAAGGCACGATCGTGCTCGCCACTGTGAAGGGCGATGTGCATGATATCGGCAAGAATCTTGTCGATATCATTCTCACCAACAACGGCTACCGTGTGGTCAATCTCGGCATCAAGGTGCCGCTGGCCGACATGCTCACGGCGGCGCGGGACAACCGGGCGCACGCCATCGGCATGTCCGGCCTGCTGGTGAAATCCACCGTGGTGATGCGCGAGAACCTTGAGGAGATGTCGCGCCAGGGGCTGGAAATTCCGGTGCTGCTCGGCGGCGCGGCATTGACGCGTAATTATGTGGAGGATGATTGCGTTCGCTCGTATGCCTGCGGCCGCGTCGCCTATGCGCGCGACGCTTTCGACGGGCTGCATCTGATGGACCGCGTCACCGGCAACGCGTTCGACGATTTTCTCAGCGCCATACAGGCGAAACGGTCCGGCAAGGCGCGAAACACGACACGCACCCTGGGGCGCGCCGATGAACGCGCGTTCCGGCCGGTGGACGTGCTGGCGGTGCGGGAACGAAGGCGGCGCCTGACGAACGACACCCCGGTGCTGGAACCGCCCTTCTGGGGACCGCGCATGCTGGAAGCGGCGCCGAAGGCGGTGGTGCCTTTCCTGAACGAACGCAGCCTGTTCCAATTCCAGTGGGGTTTCCGCAAGCAGGGCCGCACGCTGGACGACTTCATTGGTTGGGCGAAACAGGAATTGCGGCCGGTCATGCGGCGGATGCTGACCTTGTGCGAGGCGGAAAATATTCTGCGCCCGCAAGCCATTTACGGCTATTGGAAAGCCGCCGGACAGGGCAACGACCTCATCCTGTTCGGGCCCGACGGCAAAACCGAGGTCGCCCGCTTCGCCCTGCCGCGCCAGCCGCGCGAGGATGGCGAATGCATTGCCGATTTCTTCCGCGACATCGACGACGATGAGCGCGACGTCATCGGCTTGCAGGTCGTCACCGTCGGGCAAAAGGCAAGCGACGTCGCGCGCGTGTGGTTCGAGGATAACCGTTACCAGGACTATTTGTATCTGCACGGCCTGTCGGTGGAAATGGCCGAGGCGATGGCCGAGTATGTGCACAAGCGCATTCGTGCCGAGCTTGGTTTTTCCGGCGAGGATGATCGCGACATGGAGAAGATGCTGTCGCAGGGGTATCGCGGCTCGCGCTACAGTTTTGGCTACCCGGCATGCCCGAAACTGGAGGACCAGGCGCAGATATTGTCGTTGTTGCAGGCGGAACGCATCGATGTGTCGTTGTCGGATGAGTGGCAGTTGCATCCGGAACAGTCGACGAGCGCGATTGTGGTGCTTAATCCAAACGCGAAATATTTTTCGGTTTAGAGCATTTTCAGCCTGACTGGAATCGCCCGATGGAGACGCGCAGCTTGAGGCTGATACAAATGCTCTGCAAACAACAACCTAGAGCGGCCCGGCGGGTATCCGACGATTTTCCAGTCAGGCTGAGGCCGCTCTAGGGTCTGTTGAGAATCAGGATTCCCCTGGCCACGTCTGCTGTGATTCAAGCTCCCAAAAGGAGTTTGCCATGGACCGGATGTGCCTGACGGACGCTCAATGGGCGAAGATGGAACCGCATTGCCTGGGCAA
>CAJCIS010000280.1 GCA_903970435.1 Acidobacteriota bacterium
GCCGCCGGCGTCGCTAATTGGCATTCAGCCAATTGCGACGCCGGCGGCACGCCGGTGGGGGGTGCAGGGGGGTGAAACCCCCCGCCCGCCGGAGGCAATGAACATGAGTCAACGTCAAGGACGGTTGGTATGACATTGCAAACCGGCGTGCTGTATGACGAGGGGCGAACACCGACCTCACGCGCGGACCGCGCCTGCCGGACGAGGACCGGATCGGCGCCGGCGCGGGCTTCATCTTCGCGCTCACCGCCAAAATGCGTTTGCGGGACGCCTATTTGCACGAGTTCCCGGGATTTGGCGGCGACAGGGTCGCCTACGGCAATGGCTTCCCCAATGCCGGCACACGCGTCGGCGCCTATGCCAACAATGCGGATGTGGTGAGCGCGGGCGCGACCATGCGGTTCTGAAACGCCGGTCATTTTGTGATCCGGCAGAACGGGCCGCGCGACGGACGAATTCAAAGGCTCGCGCGGCCGGTGGGGTGCCCCATCGGCCGCGCGATGCCGTCGATTACTTCAGGTCGCCGTAGGCAACCAGGTCGAACTCGGTCGTGCCCGCGGTGGGGGAGAAAGAACCCGCGAACGTGCCGGTGCCGGTCTTGCCGTGATAGTAGCCGGTGCCGTTGCCGATCACCGCCGGCGCACTGATGCCGAATTCCGCGATGTCGCGCACGCCGGGAATGCGGCAGGCGGGGCCGGAGAACGGAATTTCCAGCGTGCCCGCCGGCAACTTCACAAAGAACTTGCCGGACGACGAGAAGCAGTGCCCGTTGCCGCCATTGTCGTATGTCACGCTATTGTCTGCGCTCAACTCGAGCGTGTAGGTGCCGTTGTAAACCTTGCTGCCCAACTGGCCGCTCACCTTCAGATCGCCGCTTCCGGTGACGCAGCTGCACGTATCGCCGGAGTTGCAGGGGATGTCAGGACATGCATTGCCGCTCATGACCATGCCGCCGCCGCCGCCGACCGAAAAATATTGCTTGCCAGCCGTCGCCGCGCCTGCGGAAGTTACGAAGGCAAATCCAGCCACAGCACCGATGATGGCGCCCGCTCGCGCCAAAGTGTTCCCGTTTTTGTTTAGGTCGTTCATAAAGTCCTCCAGGAGACTAGGAAATAACGCCGAAAAATAGACAAATTCCGTCGCCCGTATAAATGCCGCAGTCTGCTATACTGCATTCTGCACCCACAGTCGGTTTGCCTCAGAAAAGGCCCTTTCACGCGACTCGATTGCCCATTGTGAGATAACAGGGCCATACATAGTGTCAACGCTCGTTACAACGTCGTCCACTCACGATTTGCTGCATCACAGCTTAGTTACTTATTAAGGGACATGGCCACCTGATAAAAGATGCCACATTATGGTCGCGGAGGTGACTCCAATGCTTTTAAGCGATGCCGCAGGCGAGGCGCCTTTAGACGTGCCTGAAAACGTCCCTGCCGTTCCGCGTGCGGCCCCCACAGCCCTGGAACGGGACTGGACGGAGCGTGTGAATCAGGGCCGGATCCATTTGGCGCGCCTGTTTCCGTCCCTTGATGCGCGGGCGAAAGTGCCGTCCGAGGCGGGCAATGACGGCCGTGCCGCCATTCTCGTGGCGCCCTGCGACGGCGCCCGCTCAGTGCTGATCACGTTCGGCGGCAATGCCGGCTATCTCGTTCTGCCGCCTGTCGTGCAGCAATTGCCAAATACCCACATCATCGCCATTCGAGACCCAAAACGGTGTTTCTCGCTCTGCGGGGTGGCCGGACTTGGCGAGACATATCAGGCTTGCCGCGATAATCTTCGCTTTCTGCTCGCGTCGTTGGGCGGTACGGATGTTCACTGCCTCGGTGTCTCGGCCGGTGGCTACGCGGCGCTGCGCTTCGGATTGGACCTCGGCGCCCACGCCGTGCTCGGGATGAGTGCGCCCACGACCTTGGACCTGGCGGACGAGCCGGGCGCAACGTTGAAGCGCTATCCCTACCTGACGGCCCTGTACCGGTCGCTGCCGGATATCAGCCTGGATATGGCGCGGCTCTATGCCTCGACCTCGCCGCGGCCCCGCGTCCTGCTCCTGTATGCGCCATCGCACGAACGCGACGCCTGGCTGGCCAACCGCATGCGCGGCATCCCGGGCGTGGAGTTGGAGAAGATTGACGAGAAGGCGGGTCACCGCGTGTTGCAGCTGCTGGAATCCACGCAGACGTTGGAACATTACATCCGGCGGCTCCGGAGCCAATGGCAGTTCTACGCCTCGACGGCGCGCCCGATCCGCAACGTGGCGTGAATAGGCGAGCAAACTTTTATTTGTCAGGGCGGTAGCTGCTTGGATGGCAACGGACAACAGACCAAAGTTTTTTGGTTCTTTTTTTCAAAAAAGAACGACTTCCTGATCAGTGCGCCTCGCTCCACGATTTTCCGCTCCCCGTCTCCACCACCAGCGGCACGCTGAGCACCGCCGCACCCTCCATCACACGCTTGGCCAGTCCGGCGAGTTCGGCGGCCTCCGCCTCGGGCGCCTCGAACAGCAATTCGTCATGCACCTGCAATAGCAGCCTCGCGGCGAGCCTCGATTCGCGCAACGCCGCGGGGAGCCGCACCATGGCGCGTTTGATGATGTCCGCGGCGCCGCCTTGCAGCGGCGCGTTGATCGCCTGCCGCTCCGCCCCCGCGCGCCTGGCCATGTTCCTGTCGGCAATGCCCGGGATCCAGCAACGGCGGCCAAAGGGCGTCACCACATAACCGTGGATGCGCGCCTCCTCCTTGGCGCGCTCCATATAGTCGCGGATGCCCGGATAGCGGGTGAAATAGGCTTCGATGTAGGTGCGCGCCTCGCCCGGTTCGATCCCGAGTTGGCGCCCCAGGCCAAATGCCGAAATGCCATAAATAATACCGAAATTGATCGCCTTCGCGCGGCGTCGTGTCACCCCATCCATCTGCGCCAGCGGAATGCCGAAAACCTCGCTCGCCGTGCGGGCATGAATATCCTGCCCCTGCCGAAACGCGTCGCGCAGCGCGCCGATATCGGCGACATCGGCGAGCAGACGCAATTCGATTTGCGAATAATCGGCGCTGACCAGCACATGCCCGGGCTCGGCCACGAACACCCGCCGGATGCGCGCGCCTTCCTCCGTGCGGATCGGAATGTTCTGCAAATTCGGATAGTTGCTGGAAATCCGCCCCGTGCTGGTCGCGAACATCGCGTAGGATGTATGCACCCTGCCGGTCGCCGGATTGATCTCCTCCACCAGAGAATCCGCATAGGTCGACTTCAACTTTGCCAATTGCCGCCATTCCAGCACACGCGCCGGCAGGGCAAAGCCCTGGTCGGCGAGCGACTGCAGCATGTTGGCGTCCGTCCCCCAGATGCCGGAAGGCGTGCGCTTGCCGCCCGGCATTTTGTGCTCGTCGAACAGCACCTCACCCAACTGCTTGTTGCTGCCAATGGCAAATTCGCGCCCAGCCAGTCTGTGCGCGTCCGCTTCCATCACCGCCATGCGTTCGCCGAAATCGATCGACATGCGGCGCAACTCCGCCTCGTCGACCCGGATGCCCGCGCGTTCCATCTCCGCCAAAACCGGAATCAGCCGGCGTTCGATTTGCTCGTATAACGACAGCGAACGATTCGTCCGCAAGGCCGGCCGCAGCGCGTGATACAGGCGCCACGCGACATCGGCCTGCTCGGCGGCATAGGCGCGCGCGGCCGAGACCGGCAATTGCGCGAATGTCAGCCGCCCGCGGCCTGTCCCTGTCGTTTCGTCCAGCGAGCGCGGCGTGTGGCCCAGATGGAGGGGCGCCAGATCGGCCGGCGTGTGCTCATGCGCACCGGCCGCCTGCGCGAACGAAATCAGACACGGATCGTCGCACGGCGCCGGCGCCGGCAAGCCGGCCTGCATCAGCACCAGCCGCGCGTATTTTGCGTTCGCAACGATCTTCAGCACCGAGGCATCTTCCAGCACGGGCGCCATGATGGCGGCGAATTCCGCCAAGGTCAGGCGCGGCTCGGTCAGCTCACCGGTCGGGAACGGCACATAGGCGGCACGCCCCGCCTCGGTGGCCAGTGCCACGCCGAGCAGCGCCGCCTGCCACGGACGCGGATTGCAATCGGTTTGCACGTGCAACGCCACTCTGCGTGCCTGCACCGCGGCTTCAGCCCAGGCGGCGAGCGCTTCGGTGGTGCTGATTGTTTCGTACCCGCCGAACGGTGCCGCTGGAACCGCCGGGTGGCCCGCCCTGACCTGGGCCTCGCCGTTGGCCCTGGACTGGGCCTCGCCCTCGGGGCCGCCCGGCGCTTCCGCCGTGTCCAGCCCCAATCGTTGCGCGGTGCTGCGGAATCCCATGCTGTGCAGAAAGCGCCCGAGCCGTTCACGATCGAGCGTCTGGGTGGTCAGCTCATCGAGTGCGAGAGGCATCGGCGCGTCGTCGCAGAGTTGCACCAGCCGGCGGGACACCCTTGCATCCTCGGCATACGCAATGAGGTTGTCGCGCCGCTTGCCCTTCTTCATGTCGGGCGCCGCCGCCAGCACCGCCTCCAGATCGCCGTACGCAACAATCAGCTCGGCGGCGCCCTTCGGCCCAATGCCGGGCACGCCCGGAACATTGTCCACCGAATCGCCCATCAGCGCCTGCACCTCCACCACTTTCTCGGGCGGCACGCCGAACTTCTCGATAACCTCGGCCACGCCCAGCGGCTTTTGCTTGATCGGATCGAGCATCGAAACGCCCGGCCGGATCAGCTGCATCAGATCCTTGTCCGAGCTGACGATGGTCACCTGCAACCCTGCCGCCCGCGCCGCCTTCGCATACGCCGCGATCAGATCGTCCGCTTCCCAATCCTCCAGCTCCACGCACGGCACGCCGAACGCTGCCGTGGCTTCGCGTACCAGCTTGAATTGCGGTATCAATTCCGCCGGCGGCTCCGGCCGCTGCGCCTTGTACCGATCATAGATGCGGTTACGGAACGTATGGCTGCCGGCATCGAACACCACCGCCAGATGGCTGCCGACATGGTCGCGCAGAAACCGCGACAGCATGTTGGTAAACCCGAACACCGCGTTCACCGGCGTGCCATCTCCCCGCGTCATCGGGGGCAGGGCATGGAACGCGCGGAAAATGTAGCCCGAGCCATCCACCAGCACGAGATGACCGCCGGCGGCCGCTTGCGTCACCGCGGGCGGTAGGGCGCCGTCGGTGCCGGCGATGGCCATTTCCGCCGACACGCTGCTTTCAGTGCTCGTGGCCATCTCCGGCGCCATCGCGCAGCACGAACAGCCGCGAGCAATAGGGACAGAAAATCTGCCGGTCCACGATGCGCAGATAAACCCGGGGATGGCCCAGCGCGCCCTCGCCGCCATCGCACGCCACGACGCGGTTCTCCACGTCGATTCGCTCCACCGTCGCGACGTCTGGGGTAGGATTTTTAACGCCGGACGCCATCTGTGCCTCTTGGCAGGAACCCGCCCATGATACCGCAGCCGCGCGCAATAAGACCAGGGGGCGCGCTCTGCCTCGCCCTGCTCATCCTGGCTTTGAACGCCTGCACCGTGGTCGCCGCCTTGCGCGCGCCGCCGCCGGATGCGCCGTACGATGCCCCCATTCCCGCGCGCATGCACTTCACCATGAGCGACGGCGCCGTGCTGCCCGCGCGCATCTGGCTGCCCCCCGCCGCCACCGCGTGGCGCGGCGTCATCCTGGCGCTGCATGGCTTCACCGACAGCCGCGACGGGTGGGAACTGCCCGCGCCGGTGTTCGCGGCCGCCGGTTACGCGCTCTTTGCGCCGGACCAGCGCGGCTTCGGCGGCACCGCGGACCGTGGCGGCTGGGCCGGCACGCAGCGCCTGGTGGACGATGCCGCGGAACTGGTCGCCCAGCTGCGCGCCACGCATCCCGGCCTTTCGGTCACGGTCATGGGCGAAAGCATGGGCGGTGCCGTGGCGCTGCTGCTTGCCGCCCGACCCGGCACCGCAGCGGACACCTATGTTCTATTGGCACCGGCGCTGCTCGGCTGGAACCAGATCGCCTTCCCCCTCGGCGCCACGCTGCGCATTACCACAATGCTCGCCCCTGACTGGCGGCCCGACCCGGGGCGCCTTGCCGAGGACATCTACGCCAGCGACAATTTTCCCGCCCTCGTCCGCTTCGGCCGCGACCCCCTCACCATTCGCCGGCCCACCTTGCGCAGCACCGAGGGCCTGGTGAACCTGATGAGCGCCGCGCAGGACGCGGCGCCAGGCGTGCACGGAAGCGTGCTGATCCTGGCCGGCCGCCGCGACCAGCTCGTCCCCCCCCGCGCGACCGCCGCCGCGTGGTCGCACCTGCCACAATCGGTCCGCCGCGCCTTCTATCCGCACGGCTTCCACTTGCTGCTGCGCGACAACGACCGCGCCCTCGTCACCGCCGACATCCTGGCCTGGCTCGCCACCCCGGACGCCTGGCTCCCCAGCGGCGCCGACGCCGCCACCGCGGCCTGGCTGGCCGACCATGCCTGGCAGGGCCACCCCAGCATGCTGCTCCCGGCCGCCGCCGGCGACGCCACCGGCGCCACCCCGATCTGGCCGTACTGACGGCGGCGATTGCGGCAGGCCCCATTCACCGCTAATCAGGCCCCGCGGGACCCGTAGCTCAGCTGGATAGAGCGCTGCCCTCCGAAGGCAGAGGTCGAAGGTTCGAATCCTTTCGGGTCCGCCAGTTTTTTCAATAGGTTATACTCCCGTTTACCGTGCCTGAAAATCGCCGGGGTAACGCCGGGGTAACGGCTGCGGCGGATTGCGTCCGTCGTTTAC
>CAJCIS010000281.1 GCA_903970435.1 Acidobacteriota bacterium
CCCGCCGGCGGCAGCCGATCCGGCCGCTTTCGATGCCGCCGCCACCGCCTGCCTCACCCTTCAAGGCGCGCCCGAATACCGCTTTCTGCCGATCGCCGCGTCCATGAGCACGCGCGACTGGTTCTACACCGCCGCAACCACGCCCCCCCTCACCGGCCGCCACAGCGCCCGAAACATCCTCCTGCGCGCCGAGGATGCGTTTCTCCTCACCCTCACGCCCGGCCGGAGCACCATCCTCACCCGCGAAGGCGTGCTGCATGCCCCGCCCCTGCCGGACGCACGCCCCCCCTATCCGCCCGGCGTCAGCCGCGAGGCCGATACCTTCTTCATCACCGCGTCCTCCCTCGCCGAGGCCCCCGTGCTAACCGGCCCGCATGCCCTGCTCCCCGCCGCCGCCCAAAGCACGCTGCTGGAAACACTCCTGCCGCTCGTCCTCATGGCGCCGCATCTGCCGGCCGACACCACCCTGCTGCTGCCGGACAGCCAGCCGCCGGAGCCGTCCCCCCTTGCCGATCTCCTGACCCTGTTCGGCCTGGCGCATTTCCGCATCCAGGCAGTCCCGGCCGCGCTCTGCCGCGCCCAATCACTCATCTGGCCCGACCATTGCGCGCCCCCCCAGGTCAGCGCCGACACGCTGCGCGCCGCGCGCAGCCGCGCCCACGCAGTCCAGCCGCCGCCCGAAGCGCGCCGCCGCATCTTTCTCACCGGCGGCATCGCCGACCCGGTCCGCTGCGCCACCATTGCCGCCAACCTCGGCTACCGCCTCGTGGACAAGGTCCCCGCGGACCAAGCGGCCCGTGCCGCCCTGTTCGCCGGCGCATCCGCCATCATTGCCGTGCACGGCCGGCTGCTGGACAATTTGCTGTTTTGCCAGGCCGGCACGCAGGTCATCGAACTCACCCCGCTCACCGCCTGGCGCCCCCGGTACGCCCGCCTGTCCGACCAGCTCGGGCTCACCCACGCCGTGCTGCCCTGCGCGGTGGAGCGCGACACGCTCGCCCCCGACACCGCTGATTTCGGCCGCCTGCTGCGCATCATGCGGGCACGCCGATGACCACGTCCCCCGGCGGCATTGTCATTCTGGCCAACCACCAGCACGCCGGCCTTGCCGCCGCGCTGCGCGCGCTGCTGCCCACCACCCACATCACCAGTTTCGATCTGGCCACCCTCGCCCGCGAGAGCCCGGAACGCCACGAGGCCAGCCGGGCGGCCGCCGCCGCCAGCCACATCGTGAGCCATGACGTCCCGGCCGCGTACGGGGCTTTGTCCACCGCGTCCCTGCGCGCCGCCCGCCGACCGCTGCACCTGCTGCCCTGCTTCCGCTTCGCCGGCTTTCACCCCGACGCCGTCGCCATTTCAATCGACGGCAGCAGGGTCAGCGGACCCACCGGCACCTTGCACGCGCGCATCGCGGCGGCCGCCTTTCTGGGCGGCTTGCCGGTGCCGGACGCCGCCGCGCTCTACAACAGCCTGGTTTTCGCCCGCCTCGGCTACTACGCCGCCTTCGCCGCCGAACGCGCCCGCCTGCTGCAAACCTTCGCCGTGTACGGCTACGACCTCGCCCCGCTGTTCGACGTCTGGCTCAAGCCGGGCTGCTTCATGTTCGACGCGGAACGCCCGCGCATGCGGGTGCTGCTGGACCTGGCCCGCCTGCTCTGCGCCCGCATGGGGGTTGCGCCGGACCCCGCACCGCAAGCCGCGCCCAGCGAAGCCACGCTGCCGAACCCCCTCGCCGGCGCCCCGATCCACCCGCTGTTCCCGGAAATCGCCAACCGCCTCGGCGTCAGTCCCGAGGGCAATTTCCGCGGGCCGCCCCAACCCGGCGGCGGCCGCCCGACGCTCTACAGCCTGGACGCGTATCTCGCGGCCAGCTTCGACAGCTTTCGCAAAATCCCGCTGGCCGCCCTGCGCGCCATCGACGGCATGGCAGCCGCCATGCCCACCTTGTTCCTGCGCGAGGCCGATTTCGGCCGCACCGCCGCGCGCCGGCGTGCCGACGCCACCGCCACGGAAGATGACGCAGCCTTCCTCACCTGGCACGGCCATCTGCTCGGTATCGAGACGGCCACCGGCGTCCTGGTGCAGAGTACGGTATGGCCCGAATCGCCCGACGCGACGCCTGCGCGCGCGCGCCTGCCCGCCCTTCCGGTCGATGCACCCCAGCAGACCACGCTCGCCGGCGGCGCCATCGTGGCGCCCGGCCCGCACCCCGGCAGCGTCACCTGCAGCCTGCGAAACCGCCTGCTGACCGCGCCGCGGCACGTGCTGGCGCCCCGCTTCGCCGCCGAAACCCCAACCCACGCCGAACTCTTCTGTCCGCTGCGCCCGGCCGATCTCGCCATTCTGCGCGAGCTGGCCGCCGGCGCCTGGATCGCCTCACCCGGCAGCACGTTGCATGAAGGCAACGATTTTCGGCTGCGTCCCGGGTTCATTCTTCGTTTCGGCACCCATCGCATCGATCTCGCCACCGCCCGCTTCCGGCGGACGCACCCGGACGGGCTGCCGGTTCAAATCGAAATCGTAACCCCGTACGAAGCGCTCGTGCTCACCGCGACCGCGCCCAAATCCGCGCCCGCCATGGCGCGCCACGCCGCGGCCGATCTCGATACGTTGAAAGCCGCCGCCTCCGTCGAACAATTCCGCGCTGTCCCCGGCCACCGGCTGCCAATACAGGGACCCCTCGAACGCACGCATTTGCCCCTCGTGGTGGACGATGCCAGCCGCCTGTGGCTGCACGAAAAGCACCCGCCCGCCATTCCGCTTCGCCTCGGCCGCCACGCGGTGCGCGCCACCGCCGCGCGGGCGGCCGACAAATTCATTCTGCTCAACCGCGGCGCCGAGGGGATCATTCTCGATTCGGGAGGAATTTGGGCCAACGCCGAATTCCGCGCAGCACTGCCCGACGCAGCCGCCGCCGACGCGGCCCCGCGGCTCGATGTCCCTGTCTGCGTCTTCTACAATCCAAATCTGCACGAATTCAATCATTGGCTCGCCGAGGCGGCGCTCTGCCTTCACATTCTGCAACCCATATTGCCGCCGGGCACCAGGCTGCTGCTGCCCGGCACGCTGCCGGATCTCGCGGCCACCGGGCCTTTCGACCCTATCGCCGTGCTGGCCGAACTCGGGCTGGCCGGCTTGCCCATGGTGCGGGTGCAGGCGCCGCTGGTGCACGCTGCCGATGTCACCTGGCTGGAACACGGCACGATCGGCGCCATGCCCGCCTCCCTGGTGCAATCGTTCCGCGCCCGGGTACACGCCGCCCACGCCCCGTCCGCCGTGCGGCGGCGCATCTTCCTCAAGCCGCGCCACACCGGCGGCGCCCGCATGGAAGCGGCCGAGCCTTTCCTGCAAGGGCAGGATTTCGAAATCATCTGCCCGGACGAGCTCACGTTCCCGCAGCAGATCGACCTGTTCGCCGCCGCGGATTTCATCGTGGCGCCGCATGGCGCGCCGCTCGCCGGCCTGCTGTTCTGCCAGCCGCGCACACGCGTGCTGGAACTATCGCCGGACGCTGCGTTCAACCCGATGTTCTGGAGATTATCGGAAAAGCTGGGCCTGTATCATGCGGTGCTGCCGTGCGGCGTGACCGACGGCGCGTTGGCGGTGGATTTGACCAGATTGCGGCCGTTGTATCGGATGTTGCGGCTGATGGAATAAGGCAGTATTTCTTTTGAAAAAAAAGAAATGATGTTGAGCCTAACGGCCCCTAGGAAGAGCAAAAACAAGAAAAGTTTTTTGTTTCTTTTTTTCAAAAAAGAAATACTTCCTGGCCTTTCTTCCTTCCCCGTGGCACGAAACACCCATGTCCATCCTCCCCCCCCAGCTCTGGAGCACCGGCGTCGCCGCCATCGCGCCGGACGATCTCGATCCCGTAGGTGAGTTCCCGTTTACACTGGCACCCACCGACCCGGTGGCCACCGCGGGCACCTGCTTTGCCCAGCATTTGCCGCATCATCTCCGCGCGTCCGGCTATAATTTCCTGCAGGCCGAACTGCCCGCCACCCTCAATGAGCCGGTCTATTCCGCGCGCTACGGCAACATTCCCACCACGCGCCAGCTCCGCCAGCTCATGCTGAATGCCTATGGCCTGCTCCGGCCCGCCATCCGCGCCTGGCGCCGCGCCGACGGCCGCTACGTCGATCCGTTACGGCCACAAATCTTTCCCGCCGGGTTCGCCATGCCCAACGAGGTCGCCGAGGCACGCGTGCCGCATCTGGCCGCGGTGCGCCGCGTGTTTCAGGAATGCCGTGTTTTCGTGTTCACGCTTGGCACGAACGAGACCTGGGCGGCGCCCGACGGCACCTGCGTGCCGCTGCCGCCGGCCGTGGTGGACGCCGAAACGCCGGAAAACAAAGTCAGCGCGATAAGCCTCTCGGCCGCCGAAATGCGGCAGGACCTCACCGAATTCCTTGCCGATCTCACCGCCGTCAATCCCAACGTCCGTGTCATCCTCACCGTATCTCCCGTGCCCCCGGCAGCAACTTTTCAATCACGCCACATCCTCACCGCAAGCAAATACGCCAAGGCCGCCCTGCGCGTCGCCGCCGAGGAAACCGCCGCCGCCCACGCCCATGTCGCCTATTTCCCAAGTTACGATATCATCACGGCACCGCGGAGCCGCGCGCATTATTTTGCCGATGATTTCCGCACGCTGACGAACGAGGCCATCGCGCGGACCCTGCACCTGTTCGCAACGCACGTCATGGCAGCGCCCGCGCCGATCGATGCGCTGCGGGAACCGGCAGCCGAACCCGGCGCCGCCGATGACGCAACGGTCGCGGCCCTGATCCGGCGCGAGGACGCAAGCCACCTGGCGCGGCCACTCGCACCGCCGCCCGCGGCGCCGCAGACGGAACAGACCGCTGCCGCATCGGACTCACCGGCCGATCAATTCGATCTCGACATGGCTGATACCGGCAACCTGCCGCTCGAAATCGATTTCCGCACCGGCGGCCAGGGCCACCAATTCCTCGTCGCCGGCTGGTCCCATCCTGAGCTCGAATTCGCCTGGACCCTCGGCAAGCAAGCATCCATCCGGCTGCCCACCGGCGGCGCCAATTGCGACTGCGCGTTGAAATTCCGCGCCGGCCCCATGGTGCATCCTGGCCTGATCACGTACCAGCGCCTCTATGTCGAGGTGAACGGCATGAACGTCGCCAAACTCGTGGGCCGCCAACTCTCCCAGTTCGACATCCTGGTCCCCGCCGCCGCCCTGCACGGCAGCTCTACCGCCGACATCATTCTGCACCTGCCGGACGCGACATCCCCGGACGAAATCGGCCTGTCCGGCGACAAGCGCGAACTCGGCTTCTGGCTCTCCTCGCTCCGCCTCGAACCCCTGGTCGCCAGCCCGATTTCCGCACCACAGCCACCGCCGCACGCCGCCACGGCGGCCCCAAGCACCGACGAACCAGAAGACATCGCCGACACCAAAACAATCATGATGGACCTGCAAAGCCTGGGCGTGAACTGCGAACTCGGCCTGGTCCAGCGCGCCCACGCGGCCGAGCCGCTCGGCCTGCTCCGCTGGGCCAACACCCCCCTGCCCAACCTGCTACGCGCCATCGAGGCCCGCTTCGAGGGCCTCGGCCACCCCGAAAACACGGTTATCCAGATCGATGCCGATACGGAATTCCAGATCATCGACAAGAAATTCGGCTTTCGCAACCATTCGTTCGCCTTCCAGAAAGACGGCGCCACGGCGGAAAAAATCCGCGAACGCGAACTCGTTCGCATCCCCTTCCTCGCCCGCCTGCTGGTCGAAGACCTCGAACAAGCCGAAAAGCTCTTCTGCTTTCACGACGCCGGTCATTCCAGCATGGACGACATCCACCGCCTGCTCGCCGCCATGGCCAAATACGGCCCCGGCTGGCTGCTGTGGATCTGCCCCGCCAAAACCACCCCCCAGGTCGGCACCGCCGAACTTATTCACGACCGCCTGATCCGTGGTTATATCGACAAATTCCAGCCCCTGACCGATGTGTCCCATCCGTCTGTGGAGGCCTGGACCGAAGCGGTGCATGCGGGGCATCGGATTTGGCGGCGGGCGTTGCGAAGCTAGCAAGCAAGCCGTTCTTTGTTGAAAAAAGAACCAAGAGACTTTTGCTCATGGGCCGTGGCGATCAACAAATCGTGACGTGGGCATATTCGTTACCGTCTCACGCAAAAAGCAATCTCTGGTTGCTGGTATGGCAAAGCAAAGTCTGCCCAGCTCACCGGATGGATCGCTACGACTTTCCTTACCGGCCCGACATGAGGCCGGGCCTGCGCGATCGCGGCACGAACGATTACACGGACTTACACCACCGCCGTGTTCCGTGGGAGATCGGAATCGCAGTGGCAATGTTTGTCGTGGCGATCCTCATAAGCTTTGGCCTCGGCGAAAAGGTGAGTGCGCTGGCAGAAAGGACAGGGGCCGCGGTCGCGTGCCAGGAAGCCAGCACCCACTAGAGCGGCCTCAGCCTGACTGGAAAATCGTCTTGTGCCCGTCGGGCCGCTCCAGGTTGTTGTCTGCCGAGCATTTGTATCAGCCTCACGTTGGGCGTCTCCATCGGGCGCTTCCGGTCAGGCTGAAAATGCTCTAAACAAGGGCGTCCGGTAGTAAACGGACCGAAAGTTCGATTCAGCGATCCGAAGCTTGTGCCGGTCGGTCTTGGCATGTAGCGTATCGAACCCTCGATGGCGCCTTGCCGTCGAAAGCGGGAGTGGAACGGTGCTCACGAACTTCAAAGTGGTTGAGTCATTGATTGGCGCTACCGCCATGGCCGCCGTCGCGATACTGGCCGCGGCACCGGCCGGGGCCGCTTGCAAGCTGAAGACCGTGGTATCCAGCACGTTCAACAAGAATCTTGACGGATGGACGTCCAATACGCCGGCCGAAGTGGTCTGGCGTTCTTCCGGCGGCAACCCGGGCGGGTTCGTGCAGTTCACGGACATGACGGGTGCCACGACGTATATCGATGCGCCGGCCTCCTACCACGGCAGTTACAGCGCGCTCGACGGTGCAGGATTCATCACCTTCCAGCATGCGATTTTGCAGGAGGTGAATGTCTCCTCCTACGATCCCTACCAGATTTTCTTGTCCGGGCCGAATGGTGCCGCGATGTTCAATGGCGGCACGCCAACCGCCGCCAGCACGGGCTGGCTGACGGTCGCGGCGCCCTTGGTTGCCGCGGACTGGACGGTGACGAGTGGCACCTGGTCCGGCCTGCTGGCGAACGTCACGGATTTGCAGATCGTGATCGAATTGGTCGGCAACAATAATAGCGGAACCGATATCGAAGGCATCGATAATGTCGCAGTGGCGTCGCAATCCTGCGGGTTCGGCATTCCGTAGAATCCCTAATCGGACAAGAGGGTGGTTGCTGGCCGTAGATAACTGCACGAGTTGATGCATGCCGAGGCCCTGCTCGATGCACAGCCTGAGAGAGCCTCCTCCGCGTGCATCAAAGGGTGGTTTTCTGCAAAGCGACCGTCCGCTATGCGCCCACAACGGTCATCCATGACCAAAGTCGGAACGCCCAGAAGCGGTCGCCGACGCCCCAATTACAACGCGATACGCCGACCACACGCGGGAGAGGCTGGTGGCAGCAATCAAGTCACGGAATTACTACGTTCAGGTCGGCTCCCATGAAGTCGCCGAGCCCGCCCGTTTGATAAATTGTGAACTCAACAACATCACCGACATTCAAAGCGACCTTCTTTAAATTGAACTTGGCAGGATTTGCATACGAAATACTGCCGTCATTTGGATCGGTGCCGGACGCTTCCACAGTGCCATTCACAGTTACCTGCCAGGCCTGCGGGCGCCCTAGATACGCAAGGGAATAGACAACACCTGAGATTGTGGCGACGCCTGCCGACGGCGCGACAAATACTGCGCTCGCCGCGCCGTTCGACGCACCATTCGCCGGGTCCGTCGTGTGCAGGCCGATCTTGCCCTTCACCAGCCCACCCAAGCCGGTGCCGAAAGAATAGTTCGCCGTTGATTTGAACCAGGCCGGAATGTAGTCACCGGGATGGGTGTTTGTTATGGGCCCGGGCGCGAAAGCGGACTGCCGCGTCAGTTTTGGCGTCGTCGGCCACGAGGTCCAGACCTTCACGTAAGGAAGGGGTGTGCTGCCCTGCACCAGCGACCACGGCCCGTTTGGGTTGGTTCCGTTAACCCATTGGGTGGTCAGATCGTAGGTTGTGGCGGCGGATGCGGGCGCAGCCAAAAGGGAGTTTAACAGGGCTACGGCGGCGATCTGCGTTGTTGTGACGTGTGACATCGTTCCCCCTTCTCCACGCGAATTTTTTGCGTATTTTGTGAATTCTACATGGCTTTTTCAATTTTGGGAATGGCGCCTGCTTTGTCCGTAAGCGAGTAGGTGGCCCAAAGCAGTGAACGGCAACCCAACGACAGCCCTGCATCGGCGGGACCGACCCGAATCGAACTTTCGGTTCCGTTGCTACCGGACCCCCAACAACAAAAAAGTTTTTTGTTTCTTTTTTTCAAAAAAGAAATACTTCCTTGCTTCCGTCTAGCGCCCCCACACCTTCCCCACCCCATCAGCCTCCTTCAACATCCGCAGCACCCTCTCGATATCCCGCAACGCAATCATATTAGGCCCATCGCTGGGCGCACGATCCGGATCGGGATGCGTTTCCATAAAAACAGCGGCACACCCCACCGCCAGCGCCGCCCGCGCCAGCACCGGCGCGAAGCGGCGATCGCCGCCGGAGGCGTTACCGAGCCCGCCGGGTTGTTGCACGGAGTGGGTGGCATCGAACACCACGGGATATCCGGTTTCCGCCATCACCGGCAGCGCCCGCATGTCGCTCACCAGCGTGTTGTAGCCGAAGCTGACGCCTCGTTCCGTCAGCAGAATGCGATCGTTTCCCGTTCCGGCGATTTTTGCCGCTACGTTTTTCATGTCCCAGGGTGCGAGGAACTGGCCTTTCTTCACGTTGATGGCGGCGCCCGTTTCGCCGGCCGCAATCAGAAGATCGGTCTGCCGGCACAGGAACGCCGGAATTTGCAGCACGTCCACCGCGGCGGCGGACGGGGCGCATTGGTCGGCCGCGTGCACGTCGGTCAGCACCGGCACGCCGAAACGTTCGCGCACGGCGGCCAGAATGTCCAATCCGGCCGCCATGCCCACGCCGCGGGCGGCCGATGCGCTGGTGCGGTTCGCCTTGTCGAAACTGCTCTTGTAAATCAGACCGACGCCGGCGGCGCGGCACAAGGCTGCGAGTTCGCCCGCCACTTCAAAGGCATGGTCGCGGCTTTCGATCTGGCACGGGCCGCCGATCAGCACGAACGGCAGATCGTTGCCGACCCGCAGATCGCCGATCGCCACATGCCGCATGTCAGACAAGGCGCGCCTGCGCCACCGACGCGGCAATGAAACCCGCAAATAGTGGGTGCGGCGCGAACGGCTTGGATTTCAGCTCGGGATGATATTGCACGCCGATAAACCAGGGATGGTCGGGATATTCCACAACCTCCGGCAATATGCCGTCCGGCGACAGGCCGGAAAACCGCAATCCGTGGGCTTCCAGCGTGTCGCGATAATACACATTCACCTCGAAACGATGCCGGTGCCGTTCCGAAATCTCGCGCGCGCCGTCATAGGTCGCGGACGCCAGGCTGTCGGAAGCGAGCAGCGCCGGGTAGGCGCCGAGCCGCATGGTGCCGCCGAGGTCGCCGCCCTCGGCGCGCCGCTCCACCTCGTTGCCGCGCGCCCATTCCGTCAGCAGCCCCACCACCGGCTCGGCGCACGGCCCGAATTCCGTGCTGCTGGCATCCGCCAGGCCCGCCAGGTTGCGCGCGCACTCGATCACCGCCATTTGCATACCAAAACAAATGCCGAGAAACGGAATGCGGCGTTCGCGCGCGAACCGCACCGCGGCAATCTTGCCTTCGCTGCCGCGCTCGCCGAAGCCGCCCGGCACCAGAATGCCGTGCACCTCCTCCAGCCGCGCCACCGCGTCGGGCGCTTCGAAAATCTGGCTATCCACCCAGTCGAGTTGCACTTTCACCCGGTTGGCGATGCCGCCATGCGCCAGCGCCTCCGCCAACGACTTGTAGCTGTCCAGCAGGTTGGTATATTTGCCCACCACGGCTATGCGCACGGTGCCTTCCGGCCCGCGCACCACGTCGACAATCCGCTGCCAGCGCCCCAGATCGGGCTCGGTCTCGAACGGCAATTCGAAATGCCGCAGCACTTCGCGGTCCATCCCCTCGCGATGATACGCAATCGGCACGGCATAGATCGTGTCCGCATCCAGCGCCGCGATCACCGCGCTCGGCCGCACATTGCAGAACGACGCAATCTTGCGCCGCTCGATGTCCGGGATCGGCCGGTCGCACCGGCACAGCAGCATTTGCGGCTGAATGCCGACATTGAGCAATTCCTTCACCGAATGCTGCGTCGGCTTGGTTTTCAGTTCCCCCGCACTCGGAATGAACGGCACGAGGGTGAGATGCACGAACATGGTCCGTTCCGGCCCCAGTTCGTTGCCCAATTGCCGGATCGCTTCCAGGAACGGCAGGCTTTCGATGTCGCCCACCGTGCCGCCGATTTCGATCAGACAGAAATCCAGATCGTCGGTGTCGCGCGAAATGGCGAACTTGATCGCGTCGGTGATGTGC
Source organism: Acidobacteriota bacterium (assembly GCA_903970435.1). Taxonomy (GTDB): domain Bacteria; phylum Pseudomonadota; class Alphaproteobacteria; order Acetobacterales; family Acetobacteraceae; genus CAJCIS01. Next base: position 10,637 of record CAJCIS010000281.1, read on the forward strand.
GGAATGACCTGCACGGTGGCGCCCAGGTAATCGCCGCGCCGTTCCCGCGCGATCACCTCGGCGTAGATCCGTCCGGTGGTCGCATTGTCCGCCTTGGTCGCCGGCACGCCGGTGAAACGCTCGTAGTGGCCGAGGTCGAGGTCGGTTTCCGCCCCGTCGTCGGTGACGAACACCTCGCCATGCTGGTATGGGCTCATCGTGCCGGGATCGACGTTGAGATACGGGTCCAGCTTGCGCAGACGCACCCGGTAGCCGCGCGCCTGCAGCAGCGCCGCGAGCGCCGCGCTGGCAATGCCCTTGCCGAGAGAGGAGACCACGCCGCCGGTGATAAATACAAACCGCGTCATGGGCTGCCTTTGTAGCGTGAGGCGGGTGGAGAACGCCAGCGTCTAACCCGCACCCCCGAGTCGCCCCGCGCGCAGCCTTGCCGATGCCGCACCAAAAGAAGAAGTGTTCTTTTCT
>CAJCIS010000282.1 GCA_903970435.1 Acidobacteriota bacterium
TATTCCGCTATCACCGCCGCCATCGGCGCCCTGCGGGGCCCCAAACATGGCGGCGCCAATGAAGCGGCGTTTGAAATTCAGAAGCGGTACGCGAATGCCGACGAGGCCGAGGCGGACATCCGCGACCGCGTTGCCCGCCGCGAGGTGGTGATCGGTTTCGGCCACCCGGTCTACACGATCGGCGATCCGCGGAACAAGGTGATCAAGGAGGTGGCCCGCAAGCTTTCGGAACATGCAGGAAGCATGAAAATGTTTTCCATCGCCGACCGGCTCGAGCACGTGATGTGGGACGCAAAGAAGATGTTTCCGAACCTGGATTGGTTCAGCGCCGTCAGCTACCACATGATGGATGTACCCACGGCGATGTTCACGCCGCTGTTCGTCATTTCCCGCACCAGCGGCTGGAGCGCGCATATCATCGAGCAACGTATCGACAACAAGATCATCCGCCCGAGCGCGAACTATGTTGGACCTGAGGATTTGAAGTTCGTGCCCTTAAGTCAAAGGGCTTGAAGGAAGGAAGCAGTGCTTTTTTTTGAAAAAACGAAAAACTCTTACCTGTTGCAAGTTGCTAGCTGCGTAAACGTAGCAGGCCAGTGCTAACCAAACAGATAAAAGTTTTTTGGTTCTTTTTTTCAAAAAAGAACTGCTTCCTTCCTATCCACGAGGATGTCGCCATGCCCCGCCTACGCGTAGCCGTCGTCCCCGTCACGCCCTTCTCCCAAAACTGCACCCTTCTCTGGGATGACGAGACCAAGGAGGCCGTCGTCATAGACGCCGGCGGCGACGTTCCGCGGATCATGGAGGCGGTGACCAAACAGGGGCTGAACGTGCAAGCCCTGTGGCTCACCCACGGCCACCTCGACCATGCCGGCGGCGTTATAGAATTGCGCGACCTGCTGAACGCCAGGCCGGGTCACACGCCGGTGGATATTGTCGGACCCGACCGGCGCGACGCCGTGCTGCTCGATAATCTCCAGCAACAGGGCGAAATGTTCGGTTTGAAGGGTCTGCGGAACGTCACGCCCGACCGCTGGCTGGCCGAGGGCGACCAGGTGAAGGTCGGCACCCACGTCTTCGACGTGTTGCATTGCCCTGGCCACACGCCCGGCCATGTGGTGTTCGTGAATCATGCCCTGAAATTCGCCCAGGTCGGCGACGTGCTGTTCCAGGGCTCGGTTGGCCGCACCGATTTCCCGTATGGCAACCATGCGGCCCTGATCGACGCCATAAAAACAAAGTTGCTGCCGTTGGGCGACGATTTCTCGTTCGTATGCGGACATGGCCCGAATTCGACGATCGGCGCGGAACGGCGTTCCAACCCGTTCATCCAGTGAGTCAAGGGAGAAGGAAGCAGTTCTTTTTTGAAAAAAAGAACCAAAAAACTTTTGCTATGTCGAGGGTCATCCCGTTGAGGGGTGAGTCCGAATAGAGTAAAAGTTTTTTGTTTCTTTTTTTCAAAAAAGAAATACTTCCTTCCTCGCCCGCAGCTTCAAAGCGGGTTTGCAAAAAGCGAGCACCAGAGTGGACCCCCTTCAGCCCGTCCGCGGCACGCGCGATATCATTGGCGAGGATCAGCGCCGCCACACGCACGTGATCGCCACCGCGCGCGCCGCCGCCGCCACCTATGGCTTCGACGAGTGGACCACGCCGATATTTGAGGATACGCGCGTGTTCGCCCGCACCCTGGGCGACACATCCGACGTCGTAACCAAGGAAATGTACACGTTCTCGGATCGCGGCGGCGATAGCGTCACGTTGCGGCCGGAGAACACAGCCGGCATTTGCCGCGCCCTCGTCACCAACGGCCTCACCCAGTCGCTGCCGCAAAAAGTTTTTTATGCCGGTCCGATGTTTCGCTACGAGCGGCCGCAGAAAGGCCGCTACCGCCAATTCCACCAAATCGGTGCCGAATTGATCGGTCCCGCTGAACCGCTCGCCGACGCGGAAATCATCGCCCTCGGCTGGGACATTCTGTCCGCCCTCGGCATTGAAGGCGACATCATTCTGGAACTCAATACGCTCGGCGACGCTGCCAGCCGCACCGCCTATCGCGCCGCGCTCGTTGACTATTTCACCGACCAACGCGCGGCCCTGTCAGCCGATAGCCAGGAACGGCTGGACAAGAATCCGTTACGCATCCTCGACAGCAAGGATTCGCGGGACCAGATGTTGGTGCAACAGGCACCCACCATCGCACCGTTCCTCTCGCCGGAAGCCGCGTCTTTTTACGACGCTGTCAAATTAAACCTGACCCGCCTCGGCGTCCCCTTCCGCGAAAACCCCCGCATTGTCCGCGGCCTGGATTATTACAGCCACACCGCGTTCGAGTTCGTCACCACGCGCCTCGGCGCGCAAGGCACCGTCATGGCTGGCGGCCGCTATGACGGACTTGTGGCCGAAATGGGTGGCCCGCCAACGCCCGCCGTCGGATGGGCCGCCGGGATCGAGCGGCTCTCCATGCTTCTGCGCCAATCACCCGCACCAACCGCACCGATCGCCGTCATCCCAATGGGTGAAGCCGCCGAGATCGCCGCGCTCACCATCCTGCAAACCCTGCGCCGCGCCGGCCTGCGCGCCGAGATGGCGTATCGCGGCAACATGAAACGCCGCCTGGAGCGCGCCAACAAGATCGGCGCCCGCGCCGCCATCATCCTGGGCGAGGATGAGCTCAACCGCGGCGTCGCCGCGGTCAAGAACCTGGCCACGGGCAGGCAGGCGGACATTGCGTTTGCCGATCTGCCCGCGCACCTGGCAGAATAATGAAGCTCGACGAGAAATTCGATCGCATCGTCGCCCGCGCCGACGAACTGCGCGCCATGCTGTCCGAAGGCATCTCCGGCGACGGATTCTCCCGCGCCTCGAAGGAGCTTTCCGAACTGGAGCCGGTCGTCGCCCGCATCGACGAATTGCGCGCCGCCGAACACCAGGCCACCCAGGCCGAAGCGCTCCTCGCCGACCCCGAAATGCGCGAACTCGCCGAGGAAGAACTGCGTTCCCTGCGCGACCGCCTGCCGGCCCTGCAACACGAAATCCGTCTCGCTCTGCTGCCCAAGGACGAAGCGGACGAACGCAGCGCCATTCTCGAAATCCGGCCGGCCGCGGGCGGCGACGAAGCCGGCCTGTTCGCCGCCGAACTGTTCGCCGCCTACCAGAAATACGCCGCCGCAAAAGGCTGGCGCTTTGAAATCCTTGAATACGGCGAAACCGAACTCGGCGGCCTGAAGGAAGGCATCGCCGAAATCACCGGCCGCAATGTCTTTGCCCGCTTCAAATACGAATCCGGCGTGCACCGCGTGCAACGCGTCCCCGCCACCGAAACCCAGGGCCGCATCCACACCTCAACCATAACCGTCGCCGTGCTGCCGGAAGCTGAGGAGGCGGACGTGGAGGTCAACGAATCCGACTTGCGCATCGACGTCTATCGCGCCTCCGGCGCCGGCGGCCAGCACGTCAACAAAACCGAGTCCGCCGTCAGGATAACCCATCTGCCCAGTGGCATCATCGTTGCCATGCAGGAAGAAAGAAGCCAGCACAAGAACCGCGCCAAGGCCATGACAATTCTGCGCTCACGCCTCTACGAACAGCAGCGCGCCACGCTGCACGCCACCCGCGCAGCGGACCGCAAATCCCAAGTCGGCACCGGGGATCGCAGCGAGCGCATTCGCACTTATAATTTCCCCCAGGGCCGCGTGTCCGACCATCGTATCAACCTTACACTCTATAAGATTGATCGCGTCATGCAGGGGGAATTCGATGAATTTATCGATGCACTCACGGCGGAGGATCAGGCGGCGCGCCTTGCGACGGATGAGTAAGGAAGTATTTCTTTTTTGAAAAAAAGAAACAAAAAACTTTTGCCCTTTGTGCAATCCCTGACCTGATTGCCATGGTCCCGACGTTTCCGCAGACATAGGACCAAAAGTCTTTTGGTTCTTTCCTACGACACCGGCAAGCTACAAGCATTCGTGTGATGCACATCCTTCGGCGGGTCCTGCGGGTCCTGCTTCGCATCTGCGAGATAATAGATCGTAAAATCCCCCGACTCCAGCGCCAGGAAGAGCCTACCGTTCATGTCCTTCAGCGTGGCGCCACCATCCACCACACGCTGTTCCTGCTGCCCGTCGGGCCGCGAAATGGTAATGCGTCCGCACAAGGCATAGTCATATTGCGCCGCCGCAGGGATCGTCACATCCGCAACAATCGAATTATGCTGCTTGTCCAGCACGAAATGCGCCACCTGCAGGCCGTTAATGAAGATAACCGTGTCCTCGCTGATTTCCTGCTCGGCCGTTTCGTCCAGCACCTGAAACGAGATCGTCTTGGCCGCGGGGCCCAAGGCAGGCGCAGGCGACGCGCCGGCCGCCCAAACGGGCACCGCCACAAGCGTCAAGAAAGGCAAACACAAAATCATGCAGCGCCGCATCGTCACGCCTCCAACGTATCGCCCGTATACTTCCCGATTGAGGCCGCCCCCGCCACCCATCTAGGACAACGCATGGCAACCGCCGAAGGACCGACTTCACCTGAAAACCATACCCTACCAAGACGCCCTGAACCACGGCGCGGCGACCCTCCTGGCGGCCGGGATCGAATCGCCGCGCCACGAAGCCCGGCTATTGCTCGCCCATAGTCTCGGCCTGTCTCCAAAAATCATGCCGGCGCCCAGCGCCGCCGTTTCCGCATCCGCGTTCAACGCCGCCCTCGGCCGCCGCGCGGCCCACGAACCGCTGGCCTACATCACCGGCACGTCCGGATTCTGGACGTTCGAAATCGCGGTATCCCCCGCCACGCTCATCCCCCGCCCCGACTCCGAAACCCTCATCGAAGCCGCATTGGAAACCTTCCCGCACCGCGGCGCTGTGTCGCGCGTGCTCGATTTGGGCACCGGAACCGGCTGTCTGCTCCTCGCGGCGCTGACGGAGTTCCCCCAGGCCTTCGGCGTCGGCGTGGACCGCGTGCCGCAGGCCGCCGCCCTCGCAGCCGGCAACGCCGCGCGCCTGAACCTTGCCGCGCGCGCCGCCTTCCTGGTGGCCGACTGGTCCGCACCGCTGGCCGCGCGGTTCGATCTCGTGCTCTGCAATCCCCCCTACATCGCCACCGGCGCACTGCCATCCCTGATGCAAGAGGTGGCCCAGCATGAGCCCGCAACCGCGCTGGATGGCGGCAATGACGGCCTTTCGGCCTACGCAAATCTCATCCCAGCCCTGCCAAACCTGCTGGCCGGCGGCGGCTGCGCCATCCTGGAACTGGGCCAGGGGCAGGCCAGCGCCGTCGCGAACCTGGCGCGATCCGCCGGCTTCAGCGAAATCGCCCTGCGCCCCGACCTCGCCGGCATCGAACGCGCCCTGCTTTTACGTGCCATCGTCTAAGCCCGTCTTGCCCGCCGCCGCGCCGGACCCATTTACCCCGTGCATACCTCCGCCCGATTTACGATTTACGATCTTCAAGCTTGCAAGCCCCAGGGCGTGTGCCCCGTCATAAAAAAATTGTTTGGCAGCGACGCCGCCGCCCGCTAGGGTCCGCCCGCACCGTAACCGGCGGTGCCGCAGATGCCACCGCTCTCGTTGACGTGGATGCAGGCGCGGCCCCCGGTGCAAGAAAGTCCCGGCCGTGGCGGCTCATGCCGTATGGCCTGGAAGACTTGGTCGCTTCGTTGAAGACTTCTTCAGGCTCTGGTGGCATGTCGCTACCGGCGCGCGCGAGGTGAAACGCTGCAACCACAACTGGGAATGTGCTGCGAACTCGAATGAATATGAAACGCATGCGCGGACGCAACCATCGCAATAGCGGTGGCGGCGGTGGCGGTGGGGGAAGTCCCCGCAGCTATAATGGAAACATACCCCTCAACCGGAACCACGTCTTCGACAGCAATGGCCCGGACTTGCGTATCCGCGGCACGGCGCAGCAGCTGTTCGAAAAATATCTGCAGCTCGGCCGCGACGCGACCAGTTCCGGCGACCGCGTGATGGCGGAGAGTTATTTCCAGCACGCCGAACACTATTTTCGCATCGTGAATGCCATCAACCAGGCAAGCCAGCCCGCGCAAACTCACTACCAGGGCGGCCCTGCGCCGCAGCAGAACGCGTCCGGCCAATATAACGGCCAGCGCCGCCAGGGCGAAGATGCGCAGGAAGACGAACACCCCGGCGGCTACGGCGATCAGCCCCAGGTCGAACCCCGCGAAATCCCCATCGCCGCGGCGCCTGAGGGTTAGGAAGAAAGCAAGGCCAGGGGCTCTGCCCCTGGACCAGGCTGGGGACAAGTCCCCAGACCCCACGACCGTGTTGCCCCCCTCCTTGTCCTCTGACTTCCTTAAGTAACAAGTTCTAAAAACTTGTCCGTCGTGCGAATGCACGCTGCGCGTGAGGCGGGGGTCCGGGGGGCCGAGCCGCTGGCCTTCTTTTTTTCTCGTCCCAGTGCCACATGCGTCCCCATGCGCGTCATGCACACGTCCCGCCTGGCTCTCCCGGGCCAAAACCGCTCCAGCTCCGACACCATCCGCTCGCTGCTGCCTTATCTGTGGCCGCGCGGTGACGCGCCGGCCCGCCTGCGCGTCGTGCTGTCGATGGGCCTGCTCATCCTGGCCAAGGTCGCCACCGTCTACGTGCCGATCATTTACGCCCGTACTGTGGATGTGCTCGGCGGCCACGGGCCGGCCGCCATCGTCGTGCCGGCCGCCCTGATCGTCGCCTACGGCCTGCTGCGCCTGGCCGCCGCAGGTTTCGCCGAACTGCGCGACGCCGTTTTTGCCGCCGTGCAGCAGCGCACCGTCCGCCGCGTGGCGCTGGAAACCTTCCAGCACATGCACCGCCTGTCGCTGCGCTTTCATCTCGACCGCCAGACCGGCGGCGTCTCGCGCGCCATCGAGCGCGGCAGCGCCGGCATCGAGCAGGTGCTTCGCTTCGCCGTCTTCAACATCGTCCCCACCATCGCCGAACTCATCATGGTCACGGCGATCGTCTGGCGCATTTTCGACTGGCGTTTCGCCGCCATCACCTTCGGCGCCGTCGCCATCTACATCGCCTTCACGCTCAGCTTCGCCACTTGGCGCGTCCGCTTTCGCCAGCGCATGAACGACAAGGACACCGAGGCCCAGTCCAAGGCGGTTGACAGCCTGCTCAACTACGAAACGGTGAAATATTTCGGCAACGAGCCGCACGAGGCCCGCCGTTTCGACGAGGCCCTCGCCGCCTACGAAAAGGCCGCGGTGAAAAGCCAGGTAACCCTGAACATGCTGAACCTGGGCCAGGCCGCCATCATCGCCGCCGGCCTCGCCGCGGTCATGTTGCTGGCCGCGCAAGGTGTCGTCCACCACACCATGACGGTCGGCAAGTTCGTGCTCGCCAACACCTATTTGATGCAGCTCTACCAGCCGCTGAACTTCCTCGGCTTTGCCTACAACACCATCAAGCAGGGCCTGGTCGACATGGAGCAGATGTTCAAGCTGCTCAACGTCGATCAGGAAGTGAAGGACCGCCCGGACGCGATCGAACTACCCGGCCATCTCGCCGACCGCCCGCCCTGCGACATTGAATTTCGCGACGTGCGCTTTTCCTACGACCCGGCCCGCGAAATTCTCAAGGGCATCAACTTCAAGGTCCAGGCCGGCCACAAGGTGGCCGTGGTCGGCCCCACCGGCGCCGGCAAATCCACGCTCTCGCGCCTGTTGTTCCGTTTCTACGACGTAACTTCAGGCGCCATCCTGATCGATGGCCGCGATATCCGCGACTATACCCAAACCAGCCTGAGGGCCGCGATCGGCGTGGTGCCGCAGGACACTGTGCTGTTCAACGACACGATACGCTACAATATCGGCTACGGCCGCCCCGGCGCCACCCAAGACCAGATCGAGCACGCCGCCCGCCTCGCCCAGGTGCATGATTTTGTTCTCCGCATGCCCGACCAGTACGGCACCCGGGTCGGCGAGCGTGGCCTCAAACTGTCCGGCGGCGAAAAGCAGCGCGTCGCCATCGCCCGCACCATTCTCAAGGACCCGCGCCTGCTGATCCTGGACGAGGCGACCAGTGCGCTCGATACGCGCACCGAACGCGAAATAGAATCCGCCTTGCGCGCCGTGTCGGCCCAGCGCACCACGCTGGTGATCGCCCACCGCCTCAGCACCGTCGTCGATGCCGACGAAATCCTCGTCCTTGTGGACGGCCGGATCGCCGAACGCGGAACCCATCGCGACCTGCTGCTGCGCGACGGCACCTACGCGCAAATGTGGGCGTTGCAAGCCGAACAGGAGGCCGCCGAAGATGTGCCCGCGCAATAAGGCGGGGCTGAGGGAAGTTCGGCGTGGAGGTCCCTGCGATGAACGCTGATGAAGGCGTGCCAGCCATCGATGACAACGACGACGACGACCAGTACCCCGAATTCGAAATCCCGCCGGACGTTGTGGATCAAGCCAAGGCATTGGTGAAGGCGGGCGACACCAAGGCGGCACTCGATTTGCTCATGACGTGGCGGGATGAATGGCCTAGCGTTCCCCCGGCCTACGATGCCCTGCTCGGCCGGTGCGCGCTGCATGAGGGCGATGCGAAGCTCGCCCTGCAGTATCTCACCCAGGCCAGCCATGATTACGGCGACAGGATGCCCGCCGAGCAGCGGCGGGATCTCGCCAACGCCCTCATCCTGGCCGGACAAGTCGAGGCAGCCGGCCGGGAGCTCAGCCGGGTCGCCCACGCGGGCGCGGCGATCACGCGTCCCTCCCAAATCGCGGCGCTCGCCGCCTTCGAGCACCGCGCCGGCAAGGCGCTCGATCTTGGGCCGCCGACGCCCCACCGCATCATCGCCCAGGCCGAGGCCCTGGCCGACAGGAAGGATCTTGGCGCGGCCCTGACCCTGCTCACGAAGTGGCGGAAAAAATGGCCGCGTGTGCCACCCCAATATGATGCCCTGCTCGGCCGCTGCGCTTTACGGGAGGGGGACGCGGCCAAGGCTGTGCGCCGTCTGACCCAGGCCCGCGACGCCTACGGTGACAGCATGCCGGCCGCACAGCGAAGGGATCTTGCCACGGCGCTGATCCTCGTCGGGCGCGCCGAGGCGGCCGGGCACGAACTCAGCCGGCTGGCCGCCGATGATCCCGGCCTGCGTCCGGCGCATCGAACCGCGCTGGCGGCTTTCGCCGAACGGCGCGGCGGCCCCCCCGATCGCGGGCCCCCCACGCCGTACCGACTGCTCGCGCAAGCCGAGGCGCTGACCGACAGGAAGCAGCTGGAAACGGCGCGCGACCTGCTGGCCGGCGCGCTGGCAAAACACGGTAGCACTTGGGGTGACCTGCCGGTCGAATACGAAGCGCTCCTGGGGCGGCTGTCCCTGCGGGGCGGCGACCGGGAAATGGCTATTACGCATCTGACGCGCGCGCGCGAGAAATCCGGCGCGTCCGTCCCTTGCAACATCCGGCAGCCGCTCGGCACAGCCTTGTTCGAAATCGGCCGGTTTGGCCAAGCCGGTCGCGAACTCGATCTCGCGCTCCGCGATGGCGCCACCATCGGCCGCGCGGAACTTCTGATTGCCATCAACGCGCATCGGCGGCAGACCGGCAACGGCGAAATGCTCGATACGACATTCGCGCGGAATCTCACTTTGATCGATCCGGACCGGCATCTGGCCTATGTCGCGGTCCCGAAAAATGCCTGCAGCCTGCTAAAAGCGAGCTTTGTTCTCAATAGCCGCTATCGGGAAGCCTATCTCGCCTCCGGCGAAACCATCCACCGTTTCTGCGGCCAGCTCATGGCCGGCATGATCGCCGCCGAAATTCCGTCCGGTCCGAAGAGTTTTCGTTTCGTCGTGTTGCGCGAGCCCCGGCTTCGCATTCTGAGCGCCTATCTCGACAAGATCGTGCGTGGACGGCACAGGGAAATTGACCCGTACACCGAAATGCAGGTCGCCCGCACCGTTCGTGAGGCCCAGGCGGCACTTGGCATGCCAGACGATCCGGCCCGGTCGATTTCGTTCGAGGAATTCGTGCGCTACCTCGCCACCGCCGACGACGTCCAGTTCGACATGCATTGGATGCCGCAGGTCCAAATGGTCGGGACCGACCTCGGCCGCTACGATCATGTCGGCACGGTCGAGCGGCTCTCCGACACATTCGATCTCCTCGCGTCACGCTTCGGCTATGTGGACGCAACCAGCCTCGATGCGCGTTTGCTGGAAGAAGACCCGCATGTCACCAAATTCAGTGAAACGGCAGATCTCAAACAGCCATATCGCGCCCTGCCGCACGCGCTCGAAGCGTTCCAGGACGGCGTGCCGGTGCCGGACCTGTTCTTCACGCCGGAATTGAAGTTGCTGCTTGAACAGCGCTACGCGGCCGACGTGGCGCTTTATAAGGAAGCAGTTCTTTCTTGAAAAAAGAACCAGGAAACTCTTGCTCTTGATAATGGACCTTTTGCCGTAGGGTGGGCTTCAGCCCACCATCTCCCGGTCAGGCGGTCGCGGCTCTCGCCGCCGGAGGCCTAATCATTATCCGGCCCGACATTTATGTCCGGTGCGTTGATAAAATCCCGTGCGTGCATACGCGTCGGGATCGGCACGAACGGTTGTGGTGATGGCAAGGAAAAGAAATCCGACAGCGGGCCGCGGGTCTGCGCCTGGTAGTCGGCGTAGTTGCCGAAAATTGTCGCGCCGGGACCAATAAAGCCCAAGCCGAAATTCTGTTCGATAAAATACAGGATGCTGCCGAAATCGTAGATATTGTTGCTCACATAGCCGGCTTGCGTATACGCCGAAACAACCATCATTGGCACCCGGAAGCCATACGTGTAGCCGTCGCCCCACATTTTCGGCGAATTCGGCTGTACATTGAGTGCAAAAGGCGGCACATGATCATACCAGCCACCCCAGTCGTCCCATGTAATGATAATTGCGGTGTCGTTCCAGTAAGTGTCGCCGTTCGGGCATGTAGCCTGCCCGCCTATGGCATTCACGATGGAGGCGACCCATTGCGGACCCTCGCCCTTGTTGCCGCCCGCATGGTCCGAGGCATTCAGAAACGGGATGACCCATGTCACTGCCGGAAGATTGCAGTTGGCGATGTCCGTCAGCACCTTGGGCGGATTGTTCGCAATAATATTTCCGTTCTTCCAGTCAGCACCCCTGCATGTCGTGTGTGTCTTGTCCGGCCGGCAAATGTGGCGGATGGCGTCGGGAGCCGTCCAGATATAGCCGGGCGACGGCGCATAATACCGCCAGCTGATGGCCGGACTGGCAGCCTCCAGAAGGTCGGTCAGGGTCGGGTGCTCGAAGCACGGATAAATCGGCTGGTGGCTGGATTCGCTCCCGTATCCGTCAATCAGTTGAACGGTGACGCCGAGCGGCGCGATGCAGCCGGCGGATGCGCCGTTCACACTGAGGTTGTCAGCCGCAAACAGAGCACTTTCAGGCGAAGGGGCCGAAGTGCCGCCAAAGATGAACTGGTGGGCCGGAAAACTCGGGCCCTGATTGGTCTGGAACATGCGGTTGGCGAAACCGTAGTTCGTGGCGATATCGAAATACGGCTGCACTGTGCCGGTGGAATTGTCCACATACATGAATTGCGGGTTGGCTGGCACCGTGCAATTCTGCCAGATCGGCGAAACCGGATCGAGGTCGGCGCCCTGGAGCGAGAGTTCGAAATCCGGGTGGGTATGGCCCACGTCATAGCAATCCGCCAAGGGCAGCGGCGCCAGCGGTATGGTTTGCCCTTGCGAGTTCACGCCGCTGGTCGCGATGTCGACGCCCGGCTCGAAGGTGGGGTTGCTCCCGAACAGGTTATCCGGCGTGCGGTTTTCCTGAAACACGATGACCACGTGCTGAAACTTCAATGGCGATTGCGCCATGGCCGCCGGGCAAATCCACTGAATTGCCACGCTGAGAGCCGCAAACATCGCGATCTTAGGGAACATCGGGTTACCTCGGCGGGCCATAAGCGGGCACGCGGCCCCAAATTACCCCCGTCGGTCAAAATAGCAACATGTGAATTGCCGAACGGCTCGCCCCCTGGTGCAGACCAGGGCGACTGTCCCCGGTCTGCGATCGCCTGATCGTCGGAATCCCCTATTTATACTCGATATTCACCAGCACCGAATTGGCTGCCGCGACCGTGGTCGCATCCGTATCCGCACCGTTCCCGCTCGTCACATCGAACCCGATGCCGCTCGAATACGACCAGCCCAGATCGGTCGACAATCCCACCGTCGATGCCGCCGGCACATAAATCCGTTCCACCGGCGTGCCGGCCCCGCATGTCGGCGCCGTACCGCTCGCAAACAGCCGCAGCCACACGCCGCTGGTATTCGAATTGCTCACGGAATAGCCGTACACATTGCCGCTGCTGCTCTTCACATTCGTCGCCATGCACGACGCCGCCGCGTTCGCCGCGGAGAATGGCGCC
>CAJCIS010000283.1 GCA_903970435.1 Acidobacteriota bacterium
CTCGGCGACCGTCTGGAACGCATTGCCTGGGAAAAGGCCGGCATCATCAAACCCGGCCGTCCGGTGGTGACCGGCACGCAGGCGCCCGAAGTGCTGGCCGTGCTGAACGATTGCGCCACCAAAGCCGGCGCCGCCTTGCACGCGCGTGGCGATCGCTGGGATATAGGTCCGGATGGCGATGGGCTCGTGTTCAGCGATGAGGCCGGCACCGTCAGGCTGCCGCACCCGTCGCTGCAAGGCCTGCATCAGATCGAGAATGCCGGCATTGCCGTGGCCGCGCTCCGCGCCGCTTTTCCATCATTGCCGGCACAAGCCTATCATGGCGCGGCAAAGGCCATCTGGCCCGCGCGCCTTCAGCGCCTGCATGGCAAGTTGGCGCCGCGCGCCGGCGCCCACGAACTTTGGCTCGACGGCGGCCACAATGCGGACGCCGGCCGAATCCTCGCAGCTCAACTCGAAAGCTGGGCGGACAAGCCGGTTTATCTTGTTGTCGGTATGAAGCTGAGCAAGGACGCCGCCGGCTTTCTCGCACCCTTGCTGCCGCGCGCGGCGGCGATCTTCGCCGTGGCCGAACCGGAACAGCACCTGGCCATGCCAGTCGATGGCGTGATCGCCGCATCCGGCGGCGCGGCCCGCCCCGGCCCCGACGTGAACCGCGCGCTCGCGCAAATTGCGGCGATGCCCCCCGGCCGGGTTTTGATTTGCGGGAGTCTTTATCTGGCGGGCGAAGTTCTCAAGGCTGACGGGACCATTCCGAAGTAACGACGAACTGCGATGCATTTCAAACAAGCAAAAGTTTTTTGGTTCTTTTTTCAAAAAAGAACTACTTTCTTTTTTCCTCTCCCGCATCCCGCGCCGCCAGTCCCCCAATCGCCGACCAATCCAATGTCTCCCCCCCTTGCGCCAGCAACGTAATAAACCGATCACGCAACAAGCTCGCCATGGGCAATGGCACGCGCAGTTCCTCGGCCGCTGCCAGCGCCAGGCGAATATCCTTCAGCCCCAATGGCGCCGCGAATGCCGCCGGCTCGAATTTGCGGTCGACGATGAAGCCGCCATAAGTCTTGTAAACCGGCGCGTTGAACAGCGACGACGTCAGCAGTTCAAGATACGCATGCAGATCGACACCCCCCTTTCCGACCAGCGCCATCGCCTCGCCAAGCGCTTCGATCACCGTCGCAATGAGAAAATTGCCGCTCAATTTAACCAGGTTCGCGGCCTCCGGCGATTCCGACATCGTGTAGGTTCGCTGTCCGATCGTGTCCAGAAGCGTGCGGCTGCTTTCCACAGCACCGGGCGCGCCGGCGGCCACCACGAACAGCTTCGCCGCCGCCGCCGCCTCGGGCCGGCCGAACACGGTCGCCACCACGTAGCGCTGGCCGGCTTTTTCGTGGGCGTCCGCCAGCCGGCGGGACAGATCGACGCCGATCGTGCTGCAGGATATATGCAGGGCGCCGCGTGGTAACGACGCAACGATGCCGCCCTCACCGAACGCCACGTCGCCGACCGCGCGGTCATCGGCCAGCATGGTCATGACCACCTCGCCATGACACGCGCCGGCGACATGCGCGGCTGCCGTCGCGCCGAGCGCCACCAGTGGCGCTGCCTTGTCCGGACTGCGGTTGTACACAGTCACCTCGTGGCCGGCCTTGACGAGGTTCGCAGCCATGCCGGCGCCCATCTGCCCCAGCCCGATAAACCCGATTTTCATGTCCGCCAGTCCTTTTGCATCGCCTCCTTTTGCATCGCCTCCTTTTGCATCGCCTCCTTTTGCATCGCCTCCTTTTGCATCGCCTCCTTCCGCATCGCCTCCTTCCGCATCGCCGCGGCCCTGAACCGGCCCGCACCTCCGAGGTTCACGCAGGCCCGCCGCGCCGCGTGGCGCCCAGCCAAACCCAGGCGCCGAGCGCCGCGCCCAGCATGCCCCACGTGGCATTGTAGTTTTCCACGCCCGCGATACCCATCACGATGGCCGCCACCGCCACCACGAACGGCCCCCGGCCGAGAAACGCCCACAGGCCCAGCAGCAGGGCCACGGCGCCCCACAGATACTCGCGCTGAAGCCACAACAGCCCGGCGCGCGGCAGGCACGCCAGCGGCCGGCCGGCGGCCGCGCACACCGTGCCCCAGGCGCGCGGCTCGATATACGTCGCGCGGTACAGCGCCATGCCCGCGCCGGCCGCCGCCACCACCGCCAGGCCACCCCAATCGCGCGTGCGCCCGAAATTGCCCAACAACTTGCCCAACAACTTGCCCAATCCTGGCCCCGCTGATAGCGACGCTGCTGTCTTCACGGCGGAAGGTTTGCCGCGTCAATGGCCAACAGCACGGGCAAACCGCCCAATTTTAAGGATATCATACCAACCGCCCTTGATCCTGACTCATCTTCATTGCCTCCGGCGGGCGGGGGGTTTCACCCTCCTGCATCCCCCACCTCCGGCACGCCGTCACGCGAATGCGTGCTGCGCACGACGGGGGGCCAGGGGGCGAAACCCCTGGTCGCCGAAGGCGAAACGCCAGGGTCGGCATCGAGGGCGGTTGGTATCAGTTTCCAGGATATCATCCTGCGCCTGCACGCCTACTGGGCGGCGCAGGGCTGCGTCATTCTGCAGCCCTACGACATGGAGGTCGGCGCCGGCACCTTCCACCCTGCCACCACCCTGCGCTCGCTCGGCCCGAAACCGTGGCGCGCCGCCTACGTCCAGCCGAGCCGCCGCCCGAGCGACGGCCGTTACGGCGAGAACCCGAACCGGCTGCAGCATTATTATCAATATCAGGTCATCCTCAAACCCAGCCCCGCCGATGCGCAGGCGCTGGTGCTGGACAGCTACCGCGCCATCGGCATCGATACGTCACTGCACGATTTTCGCTTCGTCGAGGACGATTGGGAAAGCCCCACGCTCGGCGCCTGGGGCCTCGGCTGGGAAGTGTGGTGCGACGGCATGGAGGTGACCCAATTCACCTATTTCCAGCAAGTCGGCGGCATTGCGGTCGTGCTGCCGAGCGCCGAATTCACCTACGGCCTGGAACGCCTGGCGATGTATGTGCAGGGCGTCGAAAGCGTCTACGATCTCGATTACAACGGCGCCGGCGTCAGCTACGGCGACGTATTCCTGCGTGCCGAGCGCGAATACAGCGCCTATAATTTCGAACACGCCGACACCGCCATGCTGGGCCGCCATTTTGTCGATGCCGAGGCGGAATGCGCGGCGCTACTGAAACAGAACCTGTCGCTGCCGGCCTACGACCAATGCATCAAGGCCAGCCATTTGTTCAATCTGCTGGATGCGCGTGGTGTGATCAGTGTGGCGGAGCGGGCAAGTTATATTGGGCGCGTGCGTGCCTTGGCGAAGGCTTGCTGCGAGGCGTGGCTGACCAATGAATAAGAGAAGAAAGGAAGTATTTCTTTTTTGAAAAAAAGAAACAAAAAACTTTTGAAAGTTTTTTGGTTCTTTTTTTCAAAAAAGAACTGCTTCCTTCCTTCCTTATGCCGGGACCAAAACCAAATGCTCTCACGCCGCGCAGCACTCTTCGGCTCGTTGCTCGCAGCGTCACGGCCCGCCGCCGCTTCCGACGCCCACTTCCGTCTCGCCGCCCTGGAACGCACCTATGGCGGCCGCCTGGGCGTGGCTGTGCTCAATACCGCCACCGGCAATCGTATCATGTATCGATCCGGCGAACGTTTTGCCATGTGCAGCACATTCAAATTCCTCGCCGCCGCGCTCGTCCTATGCCGCGTCGATCGCGGGCAGGAGCATCTCGACAGGCGTGTCATCATCGGGCAACGCGATATCGTGTCGCATGCGCCCATAACCGGCGCGCATATCGGCGCCCCCGGCCTGACGATCGCGCAACTCTGCGAAGCCGTCATTACCGTCAGCGACAACACCGCCGCCAATGTGCTGCTTGCATCCTTCGGCGGCCCTGCCGCACTCACGCAATATGCGCGTGCCCTCGGCGACCCCGTCACCCGCCTCGACCGCGCGGAACTCGCGCTGAATGACGTCAAAACCGGCGACCCGCGCGACACCACAACGCCGGACGCAATGCTCGGCAATCTCAACAAGATCCTGTTGGGCCCTGCCTTGTCACCGTCCTCGCGCGACCGGCTGACGGCCTGGCTGGTCGCCAACCAGACAGGAAATGCGCGCCTGCGCGCCGGCCTGCCGCACAATTGGCGGGTCGCCGACAAAACCGGCACCGGGCCGGACATCAACCGCGCGGTCAACGATATCGCCGTCGTGTGGCCGCCGGGGCGTGCGGCGCTGATCATAACGGCGTATTATTGCGACTCGCCGGCTTCCGACGATCGGCGGGAATTCGTTCTTTCGCAGGTGGCGCGGATTGCGGCGCTTGTATGAAGCGGAAGAAGGATTTGTTCTTTTTTGAAAAAAAGAACCAAAAAACCTTTGCTCCTGGGCCGTTGATATTCTTGCATATTCCGAAATGTTCGGGCATTGCCGTTTCGGCCGCTCTGCTGGCGGTGGAGCGGCCGCCGCGCGTATTCTTCGGTTTCGATCGGGCGTTCTTCGGCGGGTTTCGTGATTTCGAGTCGGTCTCGGCCGAAAATCGGGCCTTTATCCACCTGTCTCCCGACAGCATTCCGCGCGACGAAAAATTCGTGCGCGCGCACATGGCGCTCTCCACGCTCCGCACGGCCTATCCCGCCGGCCGGTTCATGACGGTGCTGCGGGAGCCGGTGACGCGGTTGCTCTCGCATTTCGCCTTCTGGCGCGGCTTCCCCGCCGACGACACCGCTGCATGGGGCGGCTGGGCGGCCCGGTCCGGGCTGGCGCACGGACCGCTCGCGGCCTTCCTGTCCGCGCCCGCCATCGCCTGCCAGATCGACAATGTCGCAACCCGCTTGCTGCTGTGGCCGCACAAGCTGATCCCGGACGACGCCATGATCGATCCGGCCCACGATGCCACGCTCCTGCCGCAGGCCCTGACCCGCCTGCGGTCGCTGGATTTTGTCGACGCCGTGGAAAACCCGGATTTCTACGCCAATCTCGGCGCCTGGATCGGCGGCACGCTGAACCCAGGGCGGTTCAACGAAACCGAGAACCTGCCGCCCGCGCTGCGCACCCGCCTGGACCAGGAACTGACGCCGCGCGCGGGCGCATGGCTCGCCGCGCGGTCACGCCTGGATCTGGCGCTCTGGCACAACGTGCTGCGCGCCCGCGCACCTTCCCTCGACGTGAGCGCGCTGCGCCAGGCCGCCTTGCTGCGCGGTGCCGCCCGCACAGCCCTGCTGCTCGCCGGCGCCGGCTGACGACCGGTCGCCACGCGATTTTAGGGGGTGACAAACCCCAGGCCCACGCCCATTCTACCATCATAGTAAAAAATTCTACCACAGGGCGGCGCGTGGCTTCACAGCTCAACATCAAAAGCGAGGACGCCTACCGCCTGGCAACCGCGCTCTCCACGGTCACCGGCGAAAGCCTCACCACAGCCGTCACCGAAGCCCTGCGCGAGCGTCTGGAGCGCGAACAGCACACCCGCGACCGGGCCCGGAAACTCGCGCGCCTGACCGCGCTGGCCGCTGAAATCCGCGCCAGCCTGCGGCCCATGGCGCCCGCCTAGGCCGCCCGAATTGGTTCTGGACAGCTCCGCCCTGCTCGCCATGCTCATGGACGAACAGCGCGCCGGCGCCCTGCTGGCCGCCCTGGTGGAAGCCGACCGGCCGCGCATGAGTGTCGCGAACTGGCTGGAAGTCGCCATGCTGATCGAGGCGCGCGGCGGCCGCCTCGCCAGCCTCCGCTTCGACGAATTCGTCCGCAGCGCCGGCATCGAACTGATGCCGGTGGACGCCGCCCAGGCGGACGCGGCGCGCACCGCCTGGCGCTATTTCGGCCGCCACAAGCACTCGGCGCGGCTGGAGGCGGGCGAGTGCTACGCCTATGCGCTGGCCAAGGGCACCGGCGACAATTTGCTGTTCGTCAGCGAAGGCTTTACCCGCACCGACATCGAACCGGCATTGAAGGAAGGCGGCTGACCCATGCCGGAATTTTTCTGCGAATTGTTTTCCGAGGAAATTCCCGCACGCATGCAGGCCCGCGGCGCCGACGATTTTTCTCGTTTGCTGACCGACGCCTTGGCGGCGCTGCTGCCGGTGAACGTTCGCACATTTTATGGGCCGCGCCGGATTGCACTGGCGGCCGATATCGCACCGGAAGCGGTGACGGCGGGCACGTCGGAGCGGGGGCCGCGTGTCAGCGCGCCGGAGCAGGCGATTGCCGGGTTCTTGCGCAAGCATGGGGCGGCGCGGGCGCAACTGCGTCAGGAGGGCGATTTCTGGGTTCTGGACAAGGCCGGCTCGGCGGAACAAGCGGCGGATTTCATTGCGCGCGCGCTGCCGGCGATGCTGCGGCGTTTTCCCTGGCCGAAATCGATGCGCTGGGGCGGCACGTCGGCCCTTACCTGGGTGCGGCCGCTGCGGCGTATCTGCTGCCTGCTGGATGGCGCGCTGGTACCGTTCTCCCTGGCGATCGAAGGCGATGACGGGCACGGCCTGGCCTCCGGCAGGCTCACCGAAGGGCATCGTTTTCATGCGCCCGCCTGGTTCCCCGTCGAGAGCGCCGCGCAATGGCAGGCGGCGCTGCGCGACCATCATGTTGTCGTCGATGCCGCCGAGCGCGAGGCATCGATCGCGCGGCAGATCGCCGCCTGCGCCGCGGCCGCCGACGTCGAAATTGTCGAAGATGCAGGCCTGCTCGGCGAAGTCGCCGGCCTGGTCGAGTGGCCGGTGGCACTCCGCGGACGCATCGACGACGCGTTCATGGATCTCCCGGCCGAGGTGATGCAGGTGTCGATGCGCGTCAACCAGCGCTATTTCGCCACCCGCACGCGCGAAGGCAGGGCCGCCCCCTATTTCGTCTTCGTCGCGAACATTTCGGCCGAGGATGGCGGTGCCGCCATCGTCGCCGGCAATGAGCGCGTGTTGCGCGCGCGATTTTCCGATGCGCGCCATTTCTGGGATCTGGACCGCCGCACCAGGCTGGCCGATCGCGTGGCGGCGCTCGACGGCATCGTTTTCCACGCGGCTTTGGGCACGCAGGGCGCGCGGGTGCGGCGGATCGTGCGGCTGGCGGAACTGTTGGCCCCCCTGGTAGGCGCGGACCCGGCGCGGGCGTCGCGCGCGGCCCTGCTGGCCAAGGCGGATCTGACGACCGGCATGGTCGGCGAGTTTCCCGAGTTGCAGGGGGTGATGGGCTCTTATTACGCGCGGCACGACGGCGAGGACGACGCGGTGGCCGATGCGATACGGGATCATTATTTGCCGAAAGGTCCGGCGGACCCGGTGCCGGCGGCGCCGCTGAGCCGCGCGGTGGCGCTCGCCGACAAACTGGATCAGCTGGCGAGTTTCTTTGCAGTAGGCGAACGGCCCACCGGATCGGGCGATCCGTATGCGCAGCGTCGCGCCGCGCTGGGGGTTGTGCGAATTTTGCGCGAGAACGAACTGCGCATGGGGTTGCGCGATGTCTTGCGCGCCGCGGCGGAACCGATCGCCGGTGAGAATGCCGCCAAGATCGCCGGCGACGTGCTGGCGTTCGTGGCCGAGCGATTGCGCGTGCAGTTGCGCGCGGAGGGGGCGCGGCACGATGTGCTGGCAGCGGTATTCGCGGCGGGCGCCGACGATGATCTGGTGCGATTGCTCGCGCGGAGCCATGCGGTGGCCACACTGCTCGGGACAGCGGACGGCATCAATCTGCTGTCGGCCTACAAGCGCGCGGCGAACATTTTGCGCATTGAGGACCGCCGCGACGGGCCGCACGATGGGCCTGTCGATGCGAGTGTGTTGCGCGAGGACGCGGAAATTGCGCTGCATGCGGCCTTGCAGCATTGTATCGATGTGGAGCGGTTCGTTGCCGCCGAGCGTTTCGCGGACGCGATGGCGGTGCTGGCCGGCATGCGTGCGCCGTTGGATGCTTTTTTCGAAAAGGTTACCGTCAACGCAGACGATTTGGCCTTGCGCGCAAACCGCCTGCGTCTGTTGGCGCAGGTTCGTGCCGCCATGAATAATGTGGCCGACTTTGGCGCCATCGAAGGATAAAAGTTTTTTGCTCTTCTTTTTTCAAAAAAGAAGTCCTTCCTTCTTCTGGAGATAATCCACCATGACGCAATGGGTGTACAGCTTCGGTGCCGGCCACAATGAGGGGCGCGCGGATATGCGCAACCTGCTTGGCGGCAAGGGTGCGAACCTGGCGGAAATGGCGTCGATCGGCTTGCCGGTGCCGCCCGGCTTTACCATCACCACCGAGGTTTGCACGGAATTCTACAAGAACGACAAGACATACCCCGATGGCTTGCAGGCCGATGTGCGTGCCGCGCTCATGCTGGTGGAGCAGGCGGTGGGGCGCCGGTTTGGCGACGCCGCGGCGCCGTTGCTGGTGTCGGTACGATCCGGTGCCAGGGTTTCCATGCCGGGCATGATGGATACTGTACTGAATTTGGGCTTGAACACCGAAACGGTGGCCGGGCTGGCAAAAAGTTCCGGCGACGCACGTTTCGCGTGGGACAGTTTTCGCCGGTTCATTCAGATGTTCGGCAGCGTGGTGCTGGGGGTCGACCATCACCGGTTCGAGGAAATCATCGAGTCGGTCAAGATCGATCAGGGCCTGGTGGAGGACACCGCATTGACGGCTTCCGACTGGCAGCGCGTAACGGAAGAATATTTGGCCATGGTGGAACAGGAGACCGGCCGCCCGTTTCCGCAATCACCGGAGGATCAATTATGGGCGGCCATTGGCGCCGTGTTCGGCAGTTGGATGAATCCGCGCGCCAACACCTACCGCCGCCTGCACGATATTCCGGCCGACTGGGGAACGGCGGTGAATGTCCAGGCCATGGTGTTCGGCAACATGGGCGACGATTGCGCAACGGGCGTGTGTTTCACGCGCGATCCGTCGACCGGCGAGAATGTTTTCTACGGCGAATTCCTGGTCAATGCGCAGGGCGAGGACGTGGTGGCCGGCATTCGCACGCCGCAGCCGCTTTCCAAGATCCGTGCCAAGCCGGGCGAAGTCTCCATGGAGGAGGCGCTGCCGGAAGCCTATGGCGAGCTTTGCCGCGTGCGCGAAACGCTCGAGCGGCACTACCACGATATGCAGGACATCGAATTCACCGTGCAGCAGAACAGACTGTACATGCTGCAAACCCGGAATGGCAAGCGTACCGCCGCGGCCAGCCTGCGTATCGCTGTCGAAATGGCACTGGAGGGCATGATTTCGGAGCAGGAGGCGGTGAAGCGCGTCAATCCGCAGGCGCTCGACCAGTTGCTGCACCCCATGCTGGACCCCAAGGCGCCGCGCACACTCTTCAGCAAGGGCCTGCCCGCAAGTCCGGGTGCGGCGTCGGGCGCGGTGGTGTTTTCCGCCGACGATGCGGAAATGCGCGCCGCCAAGGGTGAGGCGGTCGTCCTGGTGCGGATCGAAACGAGTCCGGAGGACATTCATGGCATGCACGCGGCGCGTGGCATTCTGACCACACGCGGCGGCATGACCAGCCATGCGGCCGTGGTGGCGCGCGGCATGGGGCGCCCCTGCGTCGCCGGCGCCGGCGGCATTCAGGTCGATTACGGCGCCCGTTCGCTGTCGGCCGGCGGCCGCACTATCCGCGGCGGCGAAACGATTACCATCGATGGCGCCACCGGCGAAGTCTTCGTCGGCTCCGTCGCGACCGTCGAGCCGACCATGAGCGACGATTTCGCAACCCTGATGGGCTGGGCTGACAAGTTGCGCCGCATGAAGGTGCGGGCGAATGCCGAAACCCCGCTGGATGCGGAGACCGCGCGCAAGTTCGGGGCCGAGGGCATCGGCCTGTGCCGCACCGAGCATATGTTCTTCGCGCCGGAACGCATCGGCGCCGTGCGGCAAATGATCATGGCGCACGACGAGCGGGGACGCCGCGTGGCGCTGGAAAAACTGTTGCCGTTCCAGCGGCAGGATTTTGTCGAATTGTTCCGCATCATGGCCGGCCTGCCCGTCACAATCCGCCTGCTCGATCCGCCGCTGCACGAATTTCTGCCGCACGGCGACGCCGAAATCGCCGATGTTGCCGAAGCGCTCGGCCAGGATGTCGACAGCATGCGCCGCCGCGCGGCCGAACTGGCCGAGGCCAACCCCATGCTCGGCCATCGCGGCTGCCGGCTGGGTATTTCGTACCCGGAAATATATGAAATGCAGGCCCGCGCCATTTTCGAGGGCGCCATTGCGATTGCGCGTGAAACCGGCGAACCCGTGGTGCCGGAAATCATGATCCCGCTGGTCGGCACCCGCCGCGAGCTCGAAATCACCCGCGCCCAGGTCGACCGTGTGGCGCAGGAGGTGTTCAAGGCCGAAGGCACCACCTTGGAATACACCGTCGGCACCATGATCGAGCTGCCGCGCGCCGCGCTGACGGCCGACAAGATCGC
>CAJCIS010000284.1 GCA_903970435.1 Acidobacteriota bacterium
GAGGTCAGGGGAGAGGGAGGGGGGCTCACGTACTGATCGCACGGAGCGTGTGCCCCCCTCCCTCTCCCCTGACCTTTCTTAAACAAAATGGGGTCTGGGGACTTGTCCCCAGCGGGGTCCAGGGGCAGAGCCCCGGCCTTCTTCCTTAACTTCCGGGCAACGCCGCGGCAACCGTGGCGACCGACAGGTCCGATAGACGTTCGGCGCGCAGGACGGTGCTGGGGCCTTCGGGGGTGGCGTTGGCGGGGTCGGAGTATTCGCTGAACAGCGCCACGGTGGGGCATCCCATGATGCCGGCCAGGTGGATGGGCCCGGTGTCGCCGCCCAGGGTGAGGGTGGCGCGCGAGGCCAGGCCCGCCAGGGCGCGCAAATCCGTCTTTCCGGTCAGGTCCAGTGCCGCGGGGCAGAAGGCGCGGATCAGCGAGGCCGCGGCGCTGTCCTCCTCGCTGCCCACGATCACCGGCGTTATGCCGCGCGCCGCGAGCAGGTTGCCGATGTCGGCAAAGCGGTCCGCCGGCCAATGCTTGGCGCCGCCATGCGCGGGTGACGTGCCGGGCGCCAGCAACGCAAATGGCGCCTCCAGCGGCGGCCCGCGCCCCGCCAGCCACGACACATCCAGCGCCACCGGTGCCACGCCTGCGAACGCCAATTGCGCCCGCTGCCGCGCGACCGTCGGCATGGCGCCGCGCGCGGGATTGGTATCGGGGTGCGAGCAGCCGGGCGCGATCCCCGACCAGGGCGGCCGCCCGGCCAGGCGGAAATAGCGCGACGACCGCCGCGACGTTTGCAAGTCATAGACATAGTCGTAGCCGGAGAGCTTGGCACGCAGCCGCAGCATGCCGCCCAGGTTCAGCCATCCCGGCCGCGTATCCACGCGTACCTGGTCGAACCACGGGCTTTCCAGAGCCAGCGAAACGAACGGCGCGGTGGTCAGCAGCGTTATGCGGTCCGCGCCATGGTGCGCGCGAATGGCCGCGAACGCGGGAAACGAATTGCAGAAATCGCCGACCGCGCCCAGGCGAATGACCAGAATTCGTTTCATTGTGTAGTTTGGCGTTCCCCAGGTAGGACGGAAGTATTTCTTTTTTGAAAAAAAGAAACAAAAAACTTTTGCCACATGGGTTTGGGTTTCACGTCCCAAACAGTACGGCTGGGCTCAGCGCAAACCACCAGGAAGCTTAGGGTCTGTCCGGCGCGCCGGACAGACACGCCTATGCTTCCAAACTGTCCGGACTGCGGTTGCCTATCATCGCCATGAGTTCGCGCCTTGTGTTGGGATCGTCGCGGAACGCGCCCAGCATGCGGCTGGTTACCATGGAAACGCCGGACTTGTGAACGCCGCGGGTCGTCATGCATTCGTGCGCCGCCTCGATCACCACGGCGGTGCCCAGCGGCTGCAGGACATGCTGGATGGTGTTGGCGATTTGCGCGGTCAGTTTCTCCTGAATCTGCAAGCGGTGCGCGTAGGCATCCACCACGCGGGCGAGCTTGCTGATGCCGACGACCCGGCGATGCGGCAGGTAGGCCACGTGGGCGCGCCCGATGATCGGCACCATGTGATGTTCGCAATGGCTTTCCAGCCTGATGTCGCGCAGCAGCACGATTTCGTCGTAGCCCTCCACCTCCGCGAAGGTGCGCTCCAGCAGGGCGACCGGGTCCTGCGTGTAACCGCTGAAAAATTCGAGGTAGCTGCGCGCGACCCGGCCGGGCGTGTCGCGCACGCCCTCGCGGTCCGGATCGTCGCCTGCCCAACGGATCAGCGTGCGAATGGCGGCCTCCGCCTCCGCCTGCGTCGGCCGCTTCAGGCTGACGGCCGCCTCGGCCGCCGCGCCGAGTGGAATAAATTCGTCCAAAAGGGCATTTCCTAGAGTTGTTTGGCGAGATGGCGGACGCCGCTATCGCACGACATCCCGGCACCGCTTCACAGTTGGCACCGGCCACGGCGGTGGCAAGCCTTCCACCCCCATCAGCGCGGGGGAAGCGGTGGGCCGACAGGTCAGGGATTGCATCAAAAGCAAAAGTCTTTTGGTTCTTTTCTTCAGAAAAGAACTGCTTCCTAACCCTAATGCACCCGTCCGTCCGCGTGGGGGCTGTCGAGGCTGAAACTTGGGATGGCGACGTCGAATGCTTCGCCGGACCGCTGCACCACCATGTGATACTGGCCGGTCATGAAGCCCGACGGGGTCGGCAGCGGCGTGCCCGAGACGTATTCGAACGCCTCGCCGGGGGCCAGAACCGGCTGCTCGCCCACCACGCCGTCGCCGTGCACATGCTCGGTGCGGCCGCGCGCATCGGTGATATGCCAGGTGCGGCGCAGCAACTGCACGGTGTCGCGGCCATGGTTTTCCAGCGCCACGCGGTACGCCCAGACATAGCGGCTCTCGTCCGGCTCGGACTGGTCGTCCAGATAGAACGCACGCACGCGGACCAGAATGTCACGCGTGCGGGCTTCGTAGGGTGGGTCGTCGGCCATTTGTGTGGCTCACGCGGCCGCGCGGGTGCTGGAGGCGGCGGCGAGCGCCTGCGCCAGGTCGGCTTGCAGGTCGCGCACATCCTCCAGCCCCACCGACAGCCGGATCGTGCCGTCGGTAATGCCCAGGCGCGCGCGTTCCTCGGCGCCGATGCGCATGTGCGTGGTGGTGGCGGGGTGCGTAACCAGGCTGCGCGCGTCGCCCAGATTGTTCGATATGGCCACCAGCCGAAGCGCGTTGAGGGCGCGGAACGCCGCCTCCTTGCCGCCATGAACTTCGAACGTCACCAACGTGCCGCCCGCGCTCATTTGCCGCATGGCCAGCTCCTGCTGCGGATGATCCCGCCTTGTGGGATACCACACCCGGCGCACCGCCGGGTTCAACGCAAGTGTATCAGCAAGTATCGCCGCACTGGCGCACGCGGCGCGGACGCGGAGCTCGAGCGTCTCGAGGCTTTTCAGCAGGGTCCAGGCATTGAACGGCGACAGCGCCGGGCCGGTATTGCGCAGGAACGGCTGCAATACCTCCTCGACCCATTGCTTCGCGCCCAGCACCGCCCCGCCCAGCACGCGGCCCTGGCCGTCGATGTGCTTGGTCGCCGAATACACCACGATATCGGCGCCGAAATCCCGCGGCCGCTGCAGCAGCGGGGTGGCGAACACATTGTCCACCACCACCAGCGCGCCGGCCTGATGCGCCAGGTCCGACACCGCGCGCAAATCCACGATGTCGAGCATGGGGTTCGACGGGGTTTCCAGCAGCACCATGGCGGCCGGCGTGGCGAAGGCCCGGCGCCAGCCCTCCAGATCCGCGGCGTCGACGAATGCGATGTCGATGCCGTAGCGCGGCAGCAGGGTGGACACGATCCAGTGGCAAGAGCCGAACAGGGCACGGCTGGCCACCAGCCGGTCGCCGGTTTTCAACTGGCACAGCAGCGCGCCATGCACCGCCGCCATGCCGGTGGCGGTGACGCGACAGGCCTCGGCGCCCTCCAGAATGGCCAGCCTGCGCTCCAGCGCGGTGATCGTGGGGTTGCCGAAACGGGTATATTGATAATGGCTGGCGGTGCCGAGAAACGTCGCCTCGGCCTGTTCGGCGCTGTCATACACGAAGCCGCTGGTGAGGAAGATCGCCTCGCTGGTCTCGCCGAACGGCGTGCGGTCGATGCCGCCATGGATCAGGGCGGTGGCGGGATGATGGAATTCTGTCATGGCGGCTTGGCGGCTCCTGGCGGGGACGAACAGCGTTGCCCGGCCTGAAAGCTCCGGCGTGGGGGGAGGATCACGCCTAAATGCCTCTTTAGCGCACTTGTTTTACCTCGCCGCAAGCCGGCCGGACAAATCACGAGGGCTGCGCATGGGCGCGGCGAACCGGCAGCCTAGGCTTGGGCGGATTGCACCGTCAACTGCGGGGTCTTATAACGCCGCGGTTTCCGCCTGACGCACGGACGAAGAAGCCGTTCTTTCTTGAAAAAAAGAACCGAAAGACTTTTGCCTTGGCGGGTGTAGTTCAATGGTAGAACGGCAGCTTCCCAAGCTGCATACGAGGGTTCGATTCCCTTCACCCGCTCCAGTCAGGGCGTGATCTTGAAGACGACGCCGGCGTCCGACGTGCCGCCCAGGCTGGTGGTGCCGTAAAGATTGCCCTGGCTGTCCCGCATGAGCGGCGCGAGCGGGGTGGCGCCATCCGGGCCGGCGAAACTGTGCAGCACAGTCATTTTTCCGGCGGGCGATAGCCTGAACACGGTGCCCCGGTATTTCCGGCCGCCGCCTGTCGTG
>CAJCIS010000285.1 GCA_903970435.1 Acidobacteriota bacterium
GGACTGGCCCGAGCTGTTGCAAACCATCGACGACGTCGGCGCGCCGGAAATCTGGGTCACGCATGGCAACGAGGAGGCGCTGATGCACGCCGCCACGCAGCGCGGCTACCGCGCCCGCGCGCTGCGCCTGGTCGGCTACGACGATTCCGAGGAAGCCGGGGCCGAAGAAGCCGGGGCCGAGGAAACCGGGGCCGGGGAAGCCGGGGCGGAGGCGCCGGTGCGGAAGGACGCGGTGCCGGAGGCGGCCGCGTGATTGCCTTCGCCACCCTCCTGGAACGGCTGACGCTCACCCCCGGCCGGCTGGCCAAGCTCGCGCTGCTGGAGAAATTCTTCGCCACGGAGCCCGACCCCGATCGCGGCTGGGGCCTGGCCGCGCTCACCGGCGAGCTCTCCTTCACCGCCGCCAAGCCCGCACTGATCCGCGGCCTGGCGGAGCAGCATACCGACGCCACCCTGTTCCGCTGGTCGTACGACTTCGTCGGCGACCTCGCCGAAACCGTGTCGCTGATCTGGCCGGCCGGCGCCGCGGCGGCCGCGCCACCGAGCCTGGCCGACGTGGTGCACACCCTGCGCACCCAGCCGAAATCCGCGCTCCCGGCTATCCTCTCCGGATGGCTGGACGCTTCCGGCCCCGATGTGCGGTATGCCTTGCTGAAGCTGATGACCGGCAGCCTGCGCGTGGGCGCCAGTGCCCGGCTCGCCAAGACCGCGCTCGCCAACTTCGCCACCCGCGCCGGCGCCGCCATATCGGCCGACGATGTGGAGGAGGTCTGGCACGGCCTGACGCCGCCCTACGAGCCCCTGTTCGCCTGGCTCGAGGCGCGCGGACCGCGGCCGGACGCGGCGGGCGCCCCGGTGTTCCGGCCGCCCATGCTGGCGCATCCGATCGAGGCGGCCGACCTCGCGGCGCTCGATCCCGCCGCCTACGCCGCGGAATGGAAATGGGACGGCATCCGCGTCCAGCTCACCGCCGGCCCCGGCGGAAGCCGCGTCTATTCCCGCGGCGCCGACGACATTTCCGCGTCGTTTCCCGACATCGTCGACGCACTCGATTTCTACGCCGTGCTGGACGGCGAACTGGTGGTGGCGCGCGGCGGCGCGATCGCGCCGTTCGCCGATTTGCAGCAGCGCCTGAACCGCAAGGCGCCGTCAGCCAAAATGCAGGCCGAATACCCGGCCGCCGTGCGCCTGTACGACATCCTGTTCGACGGCCCGCTCGATGTCCGCGGCGAGCCGTTCGCCACCCGCCGCGCGCGGCTCGAAGCCTGGTACGCGCACCACGCGCCGGCCCGCATGGACCTCTCGCCGCTGATCGAATTCGCCACCGTCGCGGACCTCGAATCCTTGCGCGACGGCGCCCGCGCCGCCGCCATCGAGGGCCTGATGCTCAAGCGGCTGGACAGTGCCTATCTCGCCGGCCGGCCGCGCGGTCATTGGTGGAAATGGAAGCGCGATCCGCTGACCATCGACGCGGTGCTGATGTACGCCCAGCGCGGCCACGGCAAACGCAGCAGCTTCTACTCCGACTACACGTTCGGCCTGTGGCGCGACGATGGCGCGCTGGTGCCGGTGGGCAAAGCCTATTCCGGCTACACCGACGAGGAACTGGGCCGCCTCGATCGCTGGATCCGCAACAACACCGTCGGCCGCTTCGGCCCGGTGCGCGAAGTGGCCCGCGGCCTGGTGCTGGAAGTGGCGTTCGACGCCGCGCAACGCTCCGGCCGCCACAAATCCGGCGTCGCCCTGCGCTTCCCCCGCGTCGCCCGCCTCCGCTGGGACAAGCCCGCCGCCGAAGCCGACCACCTCGAAACGCTGCTCGCGACATTGCCGTAGCGTGGGTTTCAACCCACGGACACAAGCGGCGTGCGTGGAAGGCGTGATTGGCACGACGGGGGTCCAGGGGAGTGGGCCCGCTCAGCGTCCACATAGGCCGTATCGATTCAATTCTACATACAGTTTCGCAACTTTCCCGCCGGCCGCGGTTTGGGTATGGGGGCGCCGCGACGAAGTGCTGGACAAAGGCGATCGTCTGGTCTACGTCTATTTAATATATATCGACGCCATTCTCATCCAGTTTTTTGCTAGAGGTTCGCTTTGTCGGCTGCAAATTGCGCCGGGATCTCCCCTATAGCACGCTTGACGGGTTTCATGCCCTTATGGCGCAATCATGGGTTGAGTGTTATCGTCGCTGCCGCAAACGCAGCCGGCGACGTTCCTGCCGCCTTCCAGCCCCAGCCGCCGCTGCCACGCCGTCCACGGAGAGGGAGAAAACCCATTCCGACCGAGGCCGCCGCCGCGCCAGGATGGCCACGGCCGGAACAGTGCCCGGATCATCCCGGCCTGCGGTGCGCCGGCCCCCTCCTGGCACTCGCTCTTCTCGTCTGCGGCTATCAGGATTTGGCCGGCGCGGCGCCGCCGAGGCCGCTGCATGGCGTTGTGGCCGATGCGCGCGCCGGCTGGCGCCAGGCGGTCACCCAGGTGGCGTCCCTCATGGCCGGCAGCGACGAATCGCTCGGCGCGCGCGTCGTGGCCTATGCCCGCCAGCAGGCCGGGCGGCAGGTCGGCGACGGCGAATGCTATGATCTGGCCGATCAGGCGCTGATTCGCAGCGGCGCCCGCAGCGCGCCCTCTTTCGACGACGTGACGCCGGGCGCGGACTACATGTGGGGCACCCAGGTGGCGCTGCGCGACGCGCGGCCAGGCGACATTCTCCAGTTCCGCGGCTTCAACGTCAGAACATCCGTCACCACCCGGCAATTCCTGCCCGACGGGCGTAGCTACACCATGCAGAACTGGATGCTCGATGAGCGCGAGCACCACACCGCCATCGTCGAAAGCAATGAAGGCAACACCCTGGTCGTGCTGGAACAGAATGTGCCGCCGCTCGGCCGCGTGGTGCAGCGCACCCGCATCCCGATCGCCTCCATGACCTACGACGGCGACGGCATCGGCCCGCCACGCGGCCTGTCCACCACGACGGTGCAGGTGGACGGCACCATCCGCGCCTATCGCCCCCAGCGGGCTTCACCCCCGTAGGGTGCCATGCGCCTTCGCATGGCACCCTACCCTCCTCGTGACGCGTAGGGTGCCATGCGCCTTCGCATGGCACCCTACTCGCGACGCAACACGATTGGGTTGGAGTCTGGGCCTCGCCCCGGCTGGCCCGCATCCCGGCATCGGCGCCAGAGCGGCCGCAGCCTGACTGGAAAATTGTCGGGCGCCCGTCGGGCCGCTCCAGGTTGTCGTCTGCCGAGCCTTTGTATCAGCCTCGGGTTGGGCGTCTCCATCGGGCGATTCCAGTCAGGCCGAAAATGCTCTAAAACGGTGCATGCCCCCGAAAAAGCCCGCCCCGCCGCGCACCAAGGCCGTCACCCTCAAGACCGCCCGCGGCCGCTCCACCTCGCAGCAGCTCTGGTTGCGCCGCCAGCTCAACGACCCCTACGTCGCCGCCGCACGCGCCCAGGGGTTGCGATCCCGCGCCGCCTTCAAGCTGATCGAACTGGACGAGAAATTCCACATCATCCGCCCCGGCGCCCGCGTCGTCGATCTGGGTGCCGCGCCCGGCGGCTGGACCCAGGTCGCCCTGCAGCGCGGCGCCGCCTGCGTGGTGAGCCTGGATCTGCTGCCGATCGACGAAATCGCCGGCGCGCGGCTTCTGCTGGGCGACTTCACCGACCCCGCCATGCCCGGACAGCTCGCAACCCTGCTCGGCGGACCCGCCGACCTGGTGCTCTCCGACATGGCGCCGAACACCACCGGGCATACGCCCACGGACCATCTGCGCATCATGGGCCTGGCGGAGCTCGCGCTGGATTTCGCAACCAGCGTGCTGGCGCCGGGCGGGGCGTTCGTTGCCAAGTTGTTTCAAGGGGGCTCCGAGCGGCAGATGCTCAGCCTCCTGAAAACCCGTTTTTCGTCCGTCCGGCACGCCAAGCCGCCGGCTAGCCGGAAGGAGAGCAGTGAGCTTTACGTGGTGGCCTCGGGATTCAGGTAGGAAGACTTCTTTTTTGAAAAAAAGAAGCAAAAAACTTTTGCTCTTTACGGTTGTCCGGCTTGCATTACAGTCTTCGTATGGGTGGGTTGACATATTCGGGCGATGACGCGGCGTGCGCGGCTTTGCTTCGCGGGGGGTCCAGGAGCTTTCACGCGGCGTCCCGCCTGCTGCCGCGGGACGTCCGGCTCGCGGCCTGTTCGCTCTATGCGTTTTGCCGCGTGGCCGACGATGCCATCGATGGCGCCGCCGCCGGCGACCGCGAAGCGGCCGTGGCCAACCTGCGGGCGCGGCTCTCCGCCATCTACGACGGCGACCCCTCCGATGCCGCCGCCGACCGCGCCTTCGCCGCCGTGGTGCGCCGGCACGACATTCCCTACGCCCTCCCGGCCGCCCTTCTCGAAGGCTTCGCGTGGGACGCCGCCGGCCGCACCTATGCCGACATTGAGGCGCTGCTGGATTACGCGGCGCGCGTCGCCGGCGCCGTAGGCGCCATGATGACCCTGGTGATGGGCGTGCGCGACGCTTCCGTGCTGGCGCGCGCCTGCGAACTCGGCATGGCCATGCAACTGACCAATATCGCCCGCGACGTCGGCGAGGACGCGCGCGCCGGCCGGCTCTATTTGCCGCTGGATTGGCTGGCGGACGCGGGCGTCACCCCGGACGCCTTCATGCGCGCGCCGGGATACGAGGCCGGTGTGCAAACCGTCGTGGCCCGCCTCCTGGCCTACGCGGACGCGCTCTACGCCCAGTCTGCCGGCGGCATCGCCCATTTGCCGGCCGCCTGCCGCCCCGCCATTCACGCGGCGCGCCTGCTCTACGCCGCCATCGGCCACCGCGCCGGCAGCGCGGGATTCGACCCGGTGGCACGCCGCGCCGTGGTGCCCGGCCGCACCAAATTGCTGCTTCTGGTGCGCGCGGTCGGCGCCAGCGCGCTGCCGCCGCACACCCTCAACCCGGCGTCGCCGCGCGCCGTCCGGCACCTCGTTGCGGCATCCGCGGTCACGCCGCGCGCCGCCTTGCCGCGCAGCTTCGGCGAGCGGTTCATCTGGGCCATGGAAATCCTCGCCGGCCTGGATGCGCGCCAGCAGGCGGCGAATAATTCCTCATGATCAAATGGGAGTGGCTGACCTTCGAGGCCCTGATCGTGGGCCTGGGCGTCTGGCAACTCGTTTCGCTTGAATTGGACAAGCGGAAAACCGCGCGGGAGAAGCGGGAGAAGGCGGACTAGTACCTCCTCACAGTGTTTTTGACTGGTTCAAAGAGGACTGCTTCGCCGCGAAGCTTCGCGAAGGAGCCAGCCCTATGAAAAGGCGGCTACGCGCCATACTAGGTCGTACAGCCCATGCGGCCACGGTGCCGAAAGCGGACATAACTTGGGCGAAGGAAAATATTATACGGCGGATGCCGCTGCGCCATCTGCCGCGACCCTTGGCGCAACCGGGTAAGCGCTTCTCTTATCCGCCTTTATCGTTAGCAGGTTGCGACGGCGTATGGCGCTGCGCTTATCCACTCGACGGCTCTTGCTAG
>CAJCIS010000286.1 GCA_903970435.1 Acidobacteriota bacterium
GTCGGCGAAATTAAGCACCCGCGTGCCGGCCGCGGGGCGCCGCAGCGCCGCCACCACGCCGGCCGCAATGTCGTCCCGGTGAATGCGCCCGAACGCATGCCCCGGCGCGAGCACCCGCCGCGCCCGCCCGCCGCGCACATCGTCCAGGGCCGAACGTCCCGGCCCGTAAATCCCCGCCAGCCGGCAAATATCGAGCGGCCGGCCAGCCGCGGCCTCATGCCACGCCGCCTCCGCCGCCACCCGCCGCACCGACCGCGCCGCGCCCGGCGCCGGCGCCGTATCCTCATCCACCCAGCCGCCCCCGCGGTCGCCATAAACCCCCGTGGTGGAGAGATAGCCCATCCAATTTAGCCGCGCCGCACGCAGATCGTCTCCCCACGCCGCCAGCACCGGATCGCCCGCCTCCCCCGGTGCCGCCGTGGACACCACATAGCGGGCCGCCGATAGGGCCGCGCCGGCATCGACGAACGCCACCAACGCCGCCCCGTCCGGCAGCTTCCTGGGACCGCGGCTGGTCACCGCCACCGACAATCCGTGCGCCATCGCCGCCCGCGCGATCGCAACACCCGTATAGCCGGCCCCAAACACGAGCAGTTCTGCCACAAGCGCCCTTTCGAAACCTTCCCGTCAGGGAGCTACTACCCTAAATTGCATGCCATGCGCGCTCGTGTGGTCCTCGCCGCCGCCCTGCTCGGGGCGGCCCATTCGTCCGCCGCGCAACCGGCAGCTCCCGCGACACCCAAAAACGCCATTCCCGAGAAGAGCCTGGCGGCCGAAATCCGCGCCGCGCCCGCCGCAAACCCGCCGCCGTCCCCCGCCGACGCCGAGGACGCGCCGGCCGACGACACGCCCATTCCCATTCCCCCCGTGCCCCCCCGCATCGCCAACAGCGACCAGTACGACCGCTGCATGGACATGCTGGCCGACGACCCGTCCGGCGCCGAAGCGCTCGCCACCAGTTGGCGCGGCGGCGGCGAGGCCGCCTCTCACTGCCATGCCCTGGCCCAGATCGAGCTGGGTAACCCGGCCGCCGGCGCCGCCCTGCTCATCACGCTCGCCACCACCAGCCAATCCCCCCCCGGCGCCCGCGCCGAAATGTTCGGCCAGGCCGCCCAGGCCTGGACCATGGCCGGCGACGCCCCGCGCGCCCTCGATGCCGCCACCCAGGCGATCACCCTCGCCCCCGAAGACCCCGACCTGCGCGTCACCCACGCCATCGCCGCCCTCGCGCTCCACCAGGACCAGGCGGCCGACGAAGACCTCTCCGACGCGCTCGACGCCGACCCCAAACGGACCGACGCCCTGGTGCTGCGCGCCACCGCCCGCCGCCACCTCGGCCACTTGGCCGACGCCGAAGCCGATATCGACAAAGCCCTCGCCCTGGATTCCGAAAACCCCGACGCCTTGCTGGAGCGCGGCATCATCCGCGAACGCCGCGGCGACCTCGCCGGCGCCCGCACCGACTGGGAAAAAGTCGAAGACCTCTCCCCCGACACTCCGACAGGCGACCTCGCCCAGCAAAACCTGGCCCTGCTGGATGCGGGTCCGCGGCAGTGATGGCCTTCGCCTTCGGCGACCGGGGGTTTCACCCCCTGGACCGGCGTGCCGCCGGCGTCTAAAGCGCTGCGCGGCCCAAGGCTTTTGTGCCGCGCAGCGCTTGCGACGCCGGCGGCACGCCGGTCGGGGGTCGAGGGGGTGAAACCCCCCGCCTTTTTTCTTCGGTGGGTGAGCCTCAACGCAGGTTTGCAGACAAGTTAGCTGCTGCCGATCAGCACCCCGCAGGCCAGTACGAGCGCACCGCCGAACATGACTTGGAAGGCGGCGGTTAGCAGGTGGCTATCCATGTAGCGCCAGCGGATCCAGGAGATCGCCGCCAGCTCCACCACCACGACGCAGCCGGCGGCGTAGGTGGCGGTCCAGAAATCGGTAATCAGGTAGGGCAGGGTATGTCCGATGCCGCCGAGTGTGGTCATGGCGCCGGTGATCAGGCCGCGCAGCAGCGGGTTGCCGCGGCCCGAGATTTTGCCGTCATCGGACAGCGCTTCGGCGAAGCCCATGGAAATGCCGGCGCCGATGCTCGCCGCCAGGCCGACGAGAAACGCGTTCCAGCTGCGATGCGTCGCGAACGCGGCGGCGAACACCGGCGCCAGGGTGGAGACCGACCCATCCATGAGCCCCACGAGGCCCGGCTGCACGATGCGCAGCACGAAGCGCCGGCGCGCGCTATCGTCCTCCTCCTCGCGCTTGCCGCCCGAGAGGTGTTTTTCCTCCATGTTTTCGGCGGCGCGTTCGTGCCCGTCTTCCACTTCCGCCAGGTCGCCGAGCAGCTTGCGGATCGCGGCATCGGACGTGCGCTCCGCGGCATGGCGGTAGAACCGGCTGCTTTCGATTTCCATCTGCCGCGCCGACTGCCGCACCGTATCGATGCCCAGAGTCTTGAGCTGCCAGGTCGGCCGCCGCGTGGAGAAGCCCCGCACATCCTGCCGCCGGATGAGCGGAATATGGTTGCCGAATTTCTCGACATAGAGGTCGATCAGGCTGCGCCGGTGTTCGTTTTCCTCGGCCGACATGTCCTCGAAGATCTTGGCGCTGCCGGGATAGTCGGTCCGCAGCCGCTCGGCGAAGTCGGCATAGATGCGGCCGTCCTCTTCCTCGGCGCTGATGGCCAGCGCCAGCACCTCGCGTTCGGTCAATTCATCGATGGTGCGCATGGGCGCTACCTAGGGGTTCGCCCCATTCAGTCAACCGCCTTCCGCAATGATGCGAACTATTCGCAAAATAAGTCATTTTGGCTGAGAGCCCGTTTCAAAAGGCGGCCTGACCCGTCAGCTGGCGTGGATTTGCGGGCACCGGAGCGGAGCGGCCTTTTCGGCCGTGAGCACCGGAGCGGCGTCAATACGCGTCGGATGGCCGTCAGGGCGCCTTTTCAAACGGGCTCGGATTTTCGTAGTGGGTCAGTTTAGGGCGGCGCCGGCCCACACCCCCGCCCGGCCACCCACTGAAAGTATACTATCGTTGGGTGGCCGGGCTTGGGTGTGGGCCGGCGCCGCCTCAAACTGACCCACTACGCGTCTTGCACACACCTACTGACGTCTCCCCGCGAACGGATGTAACAAGCCACAAACAGCTTGTGCCACCCCGCCGCCTCGCCAGCCCTGATTTGCTGTCTCCACTTCTTTGCCCCGCTTTCTTGCAAGGCCGTCTCATGCTCTTTGTCCTCGTCTGCACCGACAAGCCGCGCTCCCTGGAACTGCGCCTCGCGGTCCGCCCGGCGCACATCACCTACCTGGAAACCTACAAGGACAAGCTCGTGCAGGCTGGTCCGCTGCTGGACCCCGACGGCCGCCCCTGCGGCTCGCTGCTGATCATCGACGTGGAGGACCAGGCTGCCGCAGCCGGCTTTGCCGAGGCCGACCCTTACGTAAAGGCCACCCTGTTCGAAAGCGTCATCATCCGGCCCTACCGCGTGGTGTTCAAGGACGGCGAGCTCGCGGCATGAGTCGCCCGCACGCCTACTGGCTGGTCAAGTCGGAGCCGGACGCGTTCGGCTGGTCGCAGCAGGTCGCGCACGGCGTGGAGCCCTGGACCGGGGTGCGAAACTACACCGCGCGTAACAATTTGCGCGCCATGCGCCGCGGCGACCTGGCGTTCTTCTATCATTCCAACATCGGCAAAGAGATCATCGGCATCGTCCGCGTCGACCGCGAGGCCTACCCCGATCCAACCGCCGCCAAGGGTGACTGGTCCTGTGTGGACATGCGCGCCGTCGCCCCGATGCCGACGCCTGTTACGTTGGTGCAAATGAAAGCCGACCCGGCGCTGGCGGATTTGGCGCTGCTGCGCTTCTCCCGCCTGTCGGTTGCGCCCGTTTCGGCCGAACATTGGCGCCATATCTGCAAGTTGGGCGGCTATAAAGCGAAACGCTGAACGAACGACGCGGATTGCCGCGGGAGGGTTGGCCGTGCGTCCAATAGCAAAAGTTTTTTGGTTTTTTTTTCAGAAACGAACTGTTTCTTCTTCTGCTTCCTGCCTTATTCCCCCGAAATCAACCCCTCCCCGCGAAGACTCACAAAACTGCCGTTGCCAACGATGAGGTGGTCGTGAAGCGTCACCGACACCACGCGCAGGGCCTCGTCGATTTGTTTCGTGATGGCGATATCGTCGTGCGAAGGCCGCGGATTGCCGCTGGGGTGGTTGTGAACCAGGATCAGTGCGGTGGCGTTTAGTTCCAGCGCGCGTTTGGCGACCTCGCGGGGATAGACGGGGGTGTGGTTGACCGTGCCGCGCGATTGGGGCTCATCGGCGAGCAAGCGGTTGCGGGTGTCGAGGAACAGGACGCGGAATTGCTCGACGCGTTCGCGCGCGAGAACGCTGTGCAGGTAGCCGGTCAGGGCCGCCCAGTTGTCGAGCACGGGACGATTGACGATTTCGGCGCGTGCCAGCCGCACGGCGGCGGCGTGGATAATCTTGAGCGCAGCCGCGCCGGCCTCGCCGATGCCGTCGACCGAAAGCAATTCATGGACGGGGGCGGCGATGGTGGCGGCGTAGCTGCCGAAGCGCTGCAGCAGGCGGTAGGCCAGCGGCTTGGTGTCCTGGCGCAGGATGGCCAGGAACAGGGTCATTTCGAGGAGTTCGTGGTCGGCGACCGCGTCGGGCCCGCCGGTGAGCAGGCGCTGGCGCAGGCGGCTGCGATGTTCCTCGGCGCTGGTGGGGCTTTTCGGCGCGGCGCGCCTTGGCGGGCCGGGCGGCGATGCAGCAGGTGCTGCCGCGGCGTTCGCAAGCGGGCTCAGGAGATCGGCGTTGCCGCCGGGCTCC
The DNA here is from genome assembly GCA_903970435.1 of Acidobacteriota bacterium. Classification (GTDB taxonomy): domain Bacteria; phylum Pseudomonadota; class Alphaproteobacteria; order Acetobacterales; family Acetobacteraceae; genus CAJCIS01. The sequence goes on from CAJCIS010000286.1 coordinate 4,816, forward strand.
GGCCCCGCCGCGCCGCGGTCAGGGTGCCGGGTCAGGCTGCGTAGGGGGGATGATGAAAGCCCGCGGGGGAGATGGTGAAAATCTCCACGCCGGTCTCGGTGACGCCGACCATGTGTTCGAACTGGGCCGACAGGCTGCGGTCGCGGGTGACGGCGGTCCAGCCATCCTCCAGCACTTTCACCTCCGGGCGGCCAGCGTTGACCATGGGCTCGACGGTGAGGAACATGCCGGGTTGCAGGATGGGGCCTTCGCCGCGGCGGCCGAAATGCAGCACGTTGGGCGGCGCGTGGAAGGTGCGGCCGATGCCGTGGCCGCAGAAATCGCGCACCACGCTGAAGCGGTTGGCTTCGACAAAGCTCTGGATCGCGTGACCCACGTCGCCCAGCGTGGCGCCGGGCACCACGGCGGCCACTCCCTTCATCAGCGACTGATAGGTAATGTCGAGCAGGTTGCGCGCGCGGGTCGGCAGCGCGCCGGCGCCGTACATGCGGCTGGTGTCGCCATGCCAGCCGTCCAGGATCACGGTGACGTCGATATTGACGATGTCGCCTTCCGCCAGCTTCTTTTCGCCAGGAATGCCGTGGCAGACCACGTGGTTGATGCTGGTGCAGATGGATTTCGGGAAGCCGCGGTAGTTCAGCGGCGCCGGCACCGCATTATGGGCCAGGATGAAATCGTGGCACAGCCGGTCCAGCTCCGCGGTGGTCACGCCTGGCACGACATGCGGCGTGATCATGTCCAGCGTGCGGGCAGCCAGGTCGCCGGCGGCGCGCATGCCGGCAAAATCCGCCTCGCCGTGTATGATGATGCGCCGCGTTTCGCTGCCGCCGTCCATACGATCCTCTTGGCCCCTTAAACCGCCAAGATGCTGTCACGCCGCGCCGGGTGCAAGCATGACGGTGCAAGGCCGGGCAGATAGAGGGTGCTTTTTGCGGAAGACCGGTGGAGAGCCCGCCATCATCGCACGCCTGCTGTGGTCAGGTGCGGCGCTTGTCACGCGTGGAAAAGGTGCAGCCGTGATGGTTGGGCTGGGTGGTGCAGGCCGCCACGCCCTTGGCAGCCATGCTGCGCCGCGTGCCAAGCCCCGCCGTGCGCACATGGGCGACGGCCAGCGTGGGACGGACCTGCGCGCTGGTGGCAGAGACGCGATGCACGCCATCATGCAGCAGGGCCGCGTGCCCGCGTCCGGCGCGGCCGTGCCTGGTGAACGC
>CAJCIS010000287.1 GCA_903970435.1 Acidobacteriota bacterium
ATGCGGCGGGCCGCGCCGCCATTGCGCAGGCGCTGGCGCGGGTCGGCGCCGAGGCGCTGGGCGGCCGCCCGCTGCGTGCCTTGTCGGGCGGAGAACGCCAGCGCGTGCTCATTGCGCAGGCGCTGCTGGGCAGACCGCGCCTGCTGCTGCTCGACGAACCGCTGGCCGGGCTCGACCCGCGTCACCAGTCTGACATTGTGGCGCTGCTGCGCGAGGTGCAGCAGGTGCTGGGCATTACCGTTCTTTGCAGCGCGCACGACATCAACGTGCTGTTGCCGGCGATGGACCGGGTGCTGTTCGTCGCCGGCGGCGGCGTGGCGCTGGGGCCGGTGGCGCAGATTGCCACCGGGCAGGTTTTGAGCCGCCTGTATGGCGCGCCGATCGACGTGGTGCGCGCCGGTGGCCATATTTTCGTCAGCAGCGCGGCGGCGGCGTGAATCCGTTCGCCTTCGATTTCATGATCCACGCTTATGTCGCGGCGGCGATCGTGGCGGTCATGGCTGGCGCCACGGGCTATATGCTGGTGCTGCGTGGCCAGAGCTTTGCCGGCCATGCGCTAGGCCATGTCGGGTTCGCCGGCGCGACGGGCGCCCTGCTGCTGGGATGGCCGCCGCTCGCGGGTCTGGTCGCGGTGACGGTCGCCGGCGGTCTGCTGATGGGTTTGCTGGGCGAGCATCTGGCGGAGCGCGATGTCGGGATCGGGCTGGTGCTGGCCGCCTCGCTGGGCGTTGGGCTGCTGTTTCTGGGGTTTTTTTCGGCAAGTGCGTCGCGTGCCACGGCGCTGCTGTTCGGGAACGTGCTTGGCGTGAGCGTGAATACGCTTCTGGCGTTGGTGGCGGTTGGCGTCGCCACGCTGGGCGGGTTGGCGGTGCTGGCAAGGCCCCTGCTTTTCGCCAGCTTGCAGCCGGAATTGGCCGCCGCGCGCGGCGTTCCGGTCAGGCTGGTCGGTGTGCTGTTCCTCGGCCTGGTCGGTCTTGCGGTTGCGGGCGCCGCCCAGGTCGTCGGAGTCTTGCTGGTATTTTCGTTGCTTGTCGGCCCCGCCGCCGCAGCGCAGCGCCTGTCCGCGCGGCTATATCCCGGCATCGCCCTCTGCATCGGCTTGGCGTTGGCCGAGGCCATCGGCGGCATCACCCTGGCCTTCTACACCGACTGGCCCGCCAGCTTCTGGATCACCACCTTAGGCGCCGCTGCCTACAGTGTGGCATTGCTGGCGCCCTAAAAAGCAAAAGTTTTTTGGTTCTTTTTTTCAAAAAAGAACTGCTTCTTCAACCTCCTCCCGCCTTATGCTAATGTAATGCGTATGACCGACCCCTTCTCCGCCGCCGCCGGCTGGCTGCACGAGCATTTGCTGCTCCCCCTGCTCTATCGCCTGGGCATGATGCAGTGGGATGATGTCGGCTACGGCTGGATTCTGTTCGCGCTGTACGGCGTCGCCCAGGTGGTTCTGATGCTGTCGATCTGCTGGCCTATGGAGCGATTGGCCCGTCTGGAAACCTGGCCCGACACGCGGGCGGTCACGGTCGATATTTTCTACACGCTGATCAACCGTATCGGCGTGATGCCGCTGGTGACGTTCGTGCTGTTTTATCAGCTTCAGGTGTGGCTGAACGGTTTTCTGACCGATCGCGGTTACGTGCCGCCCACGCTGGAGGGCATTTTTCCCTGGCTGATGGGCAAGCAGGCGATCAGCTTCGTCATTTACGTTCTGATCCTGGACTGCGCCGATTACTGGCGCCACCGGCTCAGCCACCGCTTTGGCTGGTGGTATGCGCTGCATTCCGTTCACCATGCGCAACGGCAAATGACGTTCTGGGCCGATGACCGCAATCACGTGCTCGACGACATCATTGCTTTTGTGTGGTTTCTGACGCTTGGGCTGCTGATCGGCATTCCGCCGATGCAGTTTCCGCTCGTCATTCTGCTGTTGCGGCTGCTCGAAAGCATGAGCCATGCCAATGCCCGGATCAATTTCGGACGGATCGGCGACCGGCTGCTGATTTCGCCCCGGTTCCACCGCGCGCATCACGGCATTCTGGCGGCGGGACAGCGCAGCTGCAATTACGGCGCGATCTTTCCGTTCTGGGATATGATGTTCGGCACCGCCAATTTTTCGCGCGGCTATGTGCAAACCGGCGATCCCTCGGCTGAGCCGGCGATGGTTTCGGGGTCTTGGTGGCAACAGCAAATTGCGGGATTTCGGCGGCTTCTCGGACGAAAAAGGCCAGGGGCTCTGCCCCTGGACCCCGCTAAGGACAAGTCCTTAGAACCTATCTGTTAGGTTTCAGCGACGCCGTAGAGTGGAATGCGCTTCGCATCCCACCATTCTGCTGGCGCCAAATCGGGTCGCGGGCTCAGGCCCGCTCAACGCTAAGAACACCCGCACGTGCCGGCAACCTTGTCAGACGTCGTGTTGGAATAAGAACTTATTCGTTAGTTTTCAGCAACCATAACAACGGCTGCATCGTCAGGCCCTGCACAACGACCGAAAATACCACGACCCCGAATGTGGCCACAACAATCTCATCGCGACGGGGCATGCCCACAGGCAATGCCAAAGCCAGCGCCAACGCCAGCGCGCCACGCAAACCGCCCCAGAACAGCACGTGCTGCTGGCGCGCGGGAATGGCCAAGCGTGATCGCCAAAACAATGCGCATATCGGATACACCGTCAGCGCGCGCCCGGCCAGCACAAGGGCAATGATCGCCGCCAGCTTTGCGGGCCCCAGACGCACCAGCGAAATGTCGGCGACCGCCAGACCGATTAGCAGAAATACCAGCGAATTCGCCAGAAATGCCGCGAACTCCCAAAAACTCTCCACCGCGGCCCGGCCCCCGCCCGAGAGGCCGCCGTCCTGGCCCGGCCGCAACAGGCCCAGATTGCCCATCACCAAGCCGGACGCCACCGTGGCCAGCACGCCGGACACATGAAAATGCTCCGCCATATAGAACGATCCATAGGCCGTGACCGCGGTCAACGCGGTTTCCACAACGCGCTCGCAGGTGCGCCCGGCAATCAGGATGGCCAGCAGCCCGCACCCCGCGCCGATCACCAATCCGCCGCCGGCTGCGACGCCGAATGTCTGCACGGTCGACGAAGCTGAAGGCAGCACGCCGCCGCCCGCCGCCGCCCATGTCAGCGCCAGGGAAAAGAACACGGCGGCCACGCCGTCGTTCAGCAGACTCTCGGTTTCGACCAGCAACAGCAGGCGGCCGCCGATGCCGAGATCCTTGAACAAGGCAATCACGGCCACCGGATCGGTCGCCGCGATCAGCACGGCGAACACCAGCGCCGGCGCCACCTGCCACCCCAGCAGCAGCACCAATCCGGCCGCCACGGTGGCCGCGGCGATGGCGACGCCGAGCGTGGACAACGCAATGACCGGCAACAGGTCGCGGCGAAGCGCCGGCCAATGGATGCACAGGGCCGCCTCGAACAGCAAAGGCGGCAGCAGCAGGAAAAAGATCAGATCGTGGGTGAGTCGAATGCCCGTGTGCACCGGGCTCAACGCCATGGCCACGCCGGCGAGCACCAGACCGACCGTGTAGGGCAAGCGCAGCCGCCGCGCCGCCAGCGCCACGAAAATGGCGGCAACGAGCAGGCCGATGATGCGCGTTGTTATGTCGGGCATAAAGGCCAGGGGTACTGCCCCCTGGCCTTCCTGCCTGGCGTCAATCCGCCGCCAGCGCCATGATCTTGCGGGCCTGGACCTTCATTACATAATCCTCCAGCGCGTGTGCCACGTAGTCCGCATGGTTGGCGAACACATGGTCGGCGCCGGCGGCGATCCGATAATCCACCGTAACGTTCTTCTGGGTATTCAGCTTATCCACCAGCTTGCGCACCGAGGGCTCGGGCACCAGCTCGTCGGCATCGCCGTGCAGCAGCAGGCCGCCGCACGGGCACGGCGCCAGGAAGCCGAAATCGTAATGGCTTGCCGGCGGCGCCACCGAAATCCAGCCGGACACCTCCGGCCGGCGCATCAGCAACTGCATGCCGACGAACGCCCCGAACGAATATCCGGCAATCCACAAGCCGCCATGGCTCGGATTGACCATCTGCATCCAGTCGAGTGCTGCCGCCGCGTCGCCAATTTCGCCGATGCCGCCGTCGTAACGGCCTTGGCTGCGGCCCACGCCGCGGAAATTGAAGCGCATCACGCTAAACCCGAGCTTCTGAAAGCTCTGATACATCGTGTAGGTGATCCGGTTGTTCATCGTGCCGCCATGCAAAGGATGCGGATGCATGATGAGCGCCAGCGGCGCGCCGGTCTCCTGGCTGTGGTGGTAGCGTCCCTCAAGCCGGCCGTCAGGTCCGGCAAACATCACCTCAGGCATTGCGTTTCTTCGTTTCTTTCTGTGGCCGCGCCGGTGCATGACGCGCGCCTGATGAATATTGCATGGCATCCGTACGCGCTATGCCCCGCGCGACGGCCCTGTTTGTCTGATCAAGTGCCTGTTTCGGCCCCACACCCGCCGGACCGGCTGCGAACCTTGAACGGCAAGGCGGCCGGATTGTGCCCCTACTGGCGTGAGTCCAGGCTGACCCCGAACTCCCGTTAACCGGCCTTGCGGCCCCCACCTGTTTGATCCTAGCTGCGGCGCCCAATGCGGCAGCTTTCGACAATATAGACAGAGCGCGCCGCTAAACGACAATAGAATCGACCTATAGATTGCAAGAATCTGACGCCCAACAGGCAACGCACGCATGTGCGCTAAATAAAGATGCACGAATTGGTTGAAGAAATATATTTGGACGCCAATGCGTCGGAGCCCCTGAGGCCGGAAGCAAGAAGCGCTGCCATCCGGGCGCTTGAATACGGCGGCAACCCCGCGAGTATTCATGCCCCGGGTCGCGCCGCCCGGCGGGTGCTTGAAGAGGCACGCGCCGCCGTGGCGGGCGCTGTCGGCGCACAGCCGGCCGACCTGGTCTTCTGCTCCGGCGGCACCGAGGCGAACGGCACGGCCATCGCCGCGCTGGGCGCCGGACGCCGGAGTCTCATTGGGGCGACGGAGCATGACGCGGTGCGCGCCGCCGCGCCGAACGCCGAATGGCTGCCGGTGCACCCGGACGGCACCCTCGATCTTGCGGCTTTGTCGGCTGCGCTGGCAGGCAGGCCGCCTGCGCTCGTGTGCCTCATGCTCGCCAACAACGAGACCGGCGTGCTGCACCCGGTGGCGGCGGCGGCCTCGCTGTGCCGGACGCACGGCGCACTGCTGCATGTGGATGCGGTCCAGGCGCTGGGCCGCGTGGCGGTCAACCGCGCCGACCTTGGCGCCGACACCCTGGCCATCTCCGGCCATAAGCTCGGCGGCCCCAAGGGCGCGGGCGCGCTCGTGCTCGCCCCTGGCATGCACCTGCAGGCCCTGATCGCCGGGGGCGGGCAGGAACATGGCCGGCGCGGCGGCACGCCCGCCCTGCCCGCCATCGCCGGCTTTGCCGCGGCGGTGCGGGCCGCGAGCGGCGCGGGCCACCTCGCACCCCTGCGCGACCGACTCGAGCGCGCCGCCATCGCCGCGGGGGCGACCGTGTGCGGCACTGGCCCGCGCCTGCCCAACACCAGCTGCCTGGCGCTGCCCGGTGTCCGCGCCGAAACACAGGTCATCACGCTCGATCTGGCCGGCATCGCGGTTTCCGCCGGCGCCGCGTGCAGTTCGGGCAAGGTGGCGGAAAGCCGGGTGCTGGCGGCGATGGCATTGGGGCCGCTGGCCGCCTCGGCGATCCGCGTGTCGCTGCCGTGGAATGCGACCGAACGCCACGTCGACGCCTTCATCGACGCCTACCGGGCGATGGCGCAGCGTCTTGCCAGGCCCATATGCGCGGCGTGACAGTGGCCGTGCCTTCATGATTTACCTCGACAACCAATCGACTACCGCGTGCGACCCTCGTGTTCTGGAAGCCATGTGGCCCTGGTTCGCCGACCGTCCGGGCAACCCGAGCAGCATCGAGCACCTGGAGGGAAAGAGGGCCGCGGCCGCGGTCGAGGCGGCCCGCGCCGAAGTCGCCGCCCTGATCGGCGCGGCGCCGGCGGAAATCATCTTCACCAGCGGCGCCACCGAGGCCAACAACATTGCCATCAAGGGCGCCGCCCGGTTCGCCGGCGCCGAGTCCGGAAACCGGGTCATCACCGTGGCCACCGAGCACAAATGCGTGCTGGAGAGTGTCCGCGACCTCGCGGCTGAGGGCTTCGATCCCGTGGTGCTGCCCGTGGACCAGGACGGGGCGCTCGATCCGGCCGCATTGGCGGCGGCAATGCGGCCGCCCACGCGGCTGGTCAGCGTCATGGCCGCCAACAATGAGACCGGCTACCTGCAGGATATCGCGCCGATCGCTGCCATCGCCCACGACGCCGGCGCGCGGCTCCACAGCGACCTGGCACAAGCGGCGGGGAAAATACCGGTCGATGTCACAGCGTGGCGGCTCGATTGCGCCTCGCTGAGCGCCCACAAGCTGCACGGCCCGAAAGGCATCGGCGCGCTTTATGTGCGCCGTCACCCGCGCATGCGCCTCGCCCCGCTTTTTTCCGGCGGCGGACAGGAGCGCGGGCTGCGCAGCGGCACCCTGCCGGCGCCCCTCATCGTCGGTTTCGGGGAGGCCTGCCGCATCGCTCGCGTGGAGCGCATCCCCGAGCAGGCCCGCATCGCCGCGCTGCGCGACCGGCTGCGCGCCGGCCTGTCCCGACGCATCCCCGGCCTCATCCTCAACGGCCCCCCCGCGCCCCGGCTTGCCGGCAACCTTTCGCTGCGCTTTCCAGGGGTGCGTGCCCTGGACCTCATCGCGGCGTGCCCGGACCTCGCCATATCGACCGGCTCGGCCTGCACCTCAGCCGACCTGGCGCCGAGCCACGTGCTGACCGCGCTGGGCCTCTCGGCCACCCAGGCGGCCAGCAGCTTGCGCCTGGGTATCGGACGATTTAACAGCGCCGCCGATATCGATGCCGCCATTCACATGCTGACCGACGCCTACGCCCGCCTGGCGCCGGCCGGTGCGGTCGCCGCCGAGGCCTGACACTGCAATGCCCAAACTTGTTTTCGTGGAGAAGAACGGCGCCGAACGCGAGGTGGACGCACCGCTCGGCCTCTCCGTCCTCGAAATCGCGCATCAGAACGATGTCGATATCGAAGGCGCCTGCGAGGGCTCGCTCGCCTGCTCGACCTGTCATGTCATTGTCGATCCGGCGTGGTACGGCAAACTTGCCAAGGCGACCGAGGATGAGGAGGACATGCTGGACCTGGCATTCGGCCTGACATCCACGAGCCGGCTGGGTTGCCAGATCGTCATGACGCCGGCGTTGGATGGGCTGCGTGTGCGCTTGCCGGCTAGTACGCGGAATGCGCAGGGGTAGAAGGAAGCAGTTCTTTTTTGAAAAAAAGAACCAAAAAAATTTTGCTCTTGAGGATAAAGGTTTTTGGTTCTTTTTTTCAAAAAGGAACTGCTTCCTTTCTTATTTCAATCCTGGAATCTTGTAAGTCGCGCGCAACATCGCCTCGAACCAAGCCTCCGGCAAGAATTTTTGCAAAGGCTTGAGCATCGCAGCATCCTTGCCCACGGTATAGCAACTCTTCCACCGTGCAATATCCAGCAGCTTGAGCGCCGCTTCCGTCGCCTCCTCCGCGGTGCTGCCTTTCTCCTCCAGCAATTTCGGCAATATTTGCGTGGTGGGGTTGAGCAGGAACGGCTCATAGATCGCCCGCAATTCCGGCTTCGTGCGGCTCCACATCGCCTTCGTTGACTCGAACGGATTGGCGGTCATTCCGGTCTTGACGCCGCCCGGCAGCACGGTTGTCACTTGGATACCCAGCGGCCCCAATTCGTTACGCAAAGTCAGTGTCATGCCATGCACGGCATGCTTGCTCATGTTGTAAACGCCGGCCCCCGGCGGACTGACAATGATCGCGCCCGATCCGTAATTCATGATGCGTGCGCCGGGCGCGCCTCGCCGCAACGCCGGCAGAAACGCCTGCACCAACCGCAGTTGGCCAAAAGTATTGATTTCGAAAACCCGATGCAGATCTGCATCCGACGCGTTCTCCAGCACGCCCGAGCCCACATCGGCAACGCCCGCCACGTTCATCAAGAGATGCAGCCCTTCCCCCGCAAGCAGCGCCTCCATCTCGGCCGCACTTTCAGTAACCGAAGCCAGGTCGGAGACATCCTGCTGCACCGGAATGATCGCCGGCACATCGGCAAAGCCCGCGCTGCGCGCATTTGGCAACATCCCGGCAAACACCCGCCACCCACGTGCCGCCAATTTGCGCGCAAGCAAATGCCCCTGCCCCTCCGCGCCGCCACTCACGAATGCATTTTTCATCATTGCCAACTCCGTAGGGTGGGTTGCCCTTCGCAACCCACCAACTTGCCGACGACTAGGGAAGTAGTTCTCTTTTTTAAAAACTTTTGCGTTTTAGGGTGCGACCCACTCGCCGCCATTTACTTCCAATGCGGCGCCCGTTACCTCCGATGCCAAATCTGACAACAAAAACATCACCGCCTTGGCGCAATCCTGGTCCGGTGGAATCCGGCCCAGCGGAATCCGCCGGACAATCTCGCCCACGACTGCATCGCGCGATGCGCCGCCCGCCACCACCGCATCGATAAATCCCTGCACCGGCACGCCCATCATCCATCCCATGACCGTCTGATTGACCCGAATGCCGTAGCCGCCCAGTTCCACCGCCAATTGCCGCGTCACCTGGCCGAGTGCCGCCTTTGCGATAGCGTATCCACCCTCGCCAACCACCGGCTTGCGCGTCGCCAGCGTCGTAATATTCACGATCGAGCCGCCACCTTGCGCCTTCATGTGCGGCAGCACCGCACGGATCATGCGCAGCGCACCCATGCACGCAACGTCATACGCAATCGCCCACTCGCCCAAATCCGCTTGCTCGAATGGCACGAACGACGGATGATAATAGGCCGAATTCACCAGCCCGTCGATCCGCCCGAACTGCGCCGCCGCCGCTGCCAGAAGCTCGCAATCCTCAGTGACGCCCACGTCCGTCCGGACGGCCAAAGCCTGTCCCCCGGCCGCCGCGATCTCATCGCGCACTTGCGCCAGAAAGGACTCGTTTCGCGCCCCCATCACCACGCGCGCCCCTTGCGCCGCCGCACCCACCGATAACTTGCGCCCCATCCCCGGCCCTACTCCG
>CAJCIS010000288.1 GCA_903970435.1 Acidobacteriota bacterium
CCACCCGCCCCCCACCAAAGCACCATGCTGGCGGTCGCCGCCACGCCGACCAGCAGAAGACCGGCCCCGGCCCGCCGCATCAACGGCCGCGGCGCGCGCTCATAACAGCCCGCAAGTCCTTGTGGTTTCAGATTTTCTCTAGAATCGAGACCAGGTAGAAGGGCCGCCGGTGCGCCGCCTTCAGCGTCATCGCCGGTGACCAGGCAAACGCCTGATGGATCCGCCGCGACAACCGGCTGTCGGCGTCCAATCCCGCAAAGAAATGGTTGGCGAGCAGACATATCCCCCCCGGCCGCAACAGCCGCGCCATGCGGCTGGCGGCCGACTTCAATATCGCATCGTCGAGCGGCGGCGGCAGGTAGTAGAGCGAATCCGCCAGCACGAGCAGGTCGAATTTCTCATCCAAAGTGTCCGGCAGATCGGCGATATCGCCCTGCGCAAACCGCAAGCCTTGCACCCCGGCATGGGCCAGTTCCGCCCGCGCCACCGCGGCGGCCGAAATATCAACGCCCAGCACCGTATCGGCATGTCCCAGAAGCCGGCGCGCCAGCAGCCCGGTCCCGCACCCCAGATCCAACGCGCTGACGAAACGCCGCTGCGGCAGCAGGCCGGCAATCACCTCATATTTGCGCCGCTGATACACGTACCGCGGATCGGCCGACGCCCACGGGTCGCCATCCTGGTAAATCGCATCGAAAGCCGACTTGTTGCCCAGCCGTGCCCGCAAGCCCGCAAGCGACGCATCGGTCCGCGCACTGCGCAAGAAAAGCCCGATATCCCGCGGAACCATAAACAAAAAGCCGCCCGCGCGGCCGGTGAACGCGGACATGTCGAGGGCCGTTTCCTTGCCTTTGACTGAGGGTTGAATCTCTCACGAGATTCCGCACGCCGTCAATTGGCCCATGTTGAAGCACTATCGGAAGGAAGCCGTTCTTTTCTGAACAAAGGAACCAAAGAATTATGGTGAGCCTGTCGGCGCTTGAGAAGCAAGGCGGGCCCCGAACTTTCCTGCAAGCGAACAGACAAAAGTGTTTTGGTTCGCTTCTGCAGAAAAGAACCACTTCCTTCTTTTCCCTGTCACTTGCTACCCTCCCCCCAGATGCAGGTGGCCCGCAAGGGCTGAAACGGGAACGCGGTACAACCAAGCCGCGGCTGCCCCCGCAACTGTAGGCGGTTCATCAATACCCCGCCCCAAGCCATTGCCGCACCAGCGGTGAGAAGGCCGGGACGGGGGGGCCACACGGGTGGTCCGGACCGCCGGAGCCAGGAGACCGGCCGGCATCGAGATTGCGCGCGCGTTTCGGGCGGGGTGCACCGGGACAACGGGATAACGACCCGCAGGCGAGCCATCGCCCTGTCGTCCGGCCATGCGACGCGTGGCCTGTGGAGTCGAACCCATGCGCGCACTCGCGTCATGCCTGCTTTTTGCCCTGCCCGCCGCCGCCGCCGCCCAAACGGCACCCGGTGTTCCCTCTGAAAACGTCGAGGTCACCGCCGTCCGCGCACCGCTCACCGCCGACGCCACCTACACCGTCGCCGCCGAAACCATCACCGCCGCCGACGACACCACCTTGACGGAGGCGCTCACCGGCATCCCCGGCGCCAATCTCGTCCAGGCCGGCCCCCCAGGCGGCGTGGGCTCGCTGTTCCTGCGCGGCGCCAATTCGGAACAAACCCTCGTCCTGCGCAATGGCATCCCCATCAACGACGCCTCCGACCCCAACGGCGCTTTCGATTTCGGCATCGACGATCTGGCCGACATCGACCACATCGATATCGTCGAAGGCCCGCTCGCCACCACCTATGGCTCCGGCGCGATCGGCGGCGTGGTCAACATCATCAGCAAAACCGCAACGCTCGACGGCACGCATGTCACCGGTTCGGTTCAGGGCGGCTATCCCGGCGCCATCCTGGCCGACGGCACGCTCACCGAAAAGACCGGCCCGCTCACCGCCGCGCTCACAATCGAGACCCAGTCGCTCGATGGTTACGATCCCACACCGCCGCGGATGTCGATCTACACCGACACGCCGGAGGGCTACCGCGCGCAAACCGCGACACTGAATCTGGGCCTCGCCGCGACCGACTGGCTGCAATTCTTCGCCCTCGGCCGCGCCCGCGGCGCCACCTACGGCTTCAACGCGCTCGGCTACCCCACCTACGACGCGGACAATTCAACCGGCGTCGCCCGCCAGTTCTTCGGCCGTATCGGCGCCACGCTGACGCCATGGCAACCTCTGACCAGCACCGTCTCGCTGGCATACCAAACCGACAACCGCACCTACGCGGAACCGCTCGCCGCCGCCGATCCCAACCAGGCCACCGCCCGCGCCAAATACCAGGGCACCAACTTCGACGCGCAATTCAACAACGCGCTCGATCTCACCGGCTTCGTGCCGCTCCGCCGCGCCACGCTCACCTTCGGCTACGAACACGATGCAAACCGCGCGGTATCAGCTTACGATGCCACATCGTTCGGTTTCCCGTACGAATCGTCCGGCAACGGCGCCGACCACGCCGACGCGCTCTATCTCGGCGCCCTGGCGTCGCAAGGCCCCCTCACACTCTCCGGCCAGGTCCGCCACGATTCCACTTCCGACGCCGGCGTCGCGACCACATTCAACACCGGCGCCGACCTCGCCTTGCCCGGCAACGTCACGGCCCACGCCGCTTACGGCACCGCCTTCCGCGCCCCCTCCTTGTTCGACCGCTTCGGTACGGACTCGGACGGATTTTTCGGCAATCCCGGCCTGCACCCGGAATCCGCGCACGAGTCGGAAATCGGCCTGATCTGGCGCCCCACATCGGGCACCACGATCCGCACCACCTATTTCGACAACCGCATCCATGGCCTGATCGATTACGTCTATCTCCCCACATCCTACACGGTCGAGAATATCGGCCGCGCCCGCGCCGACGGCGTGGAGAATTCCATCATCACCCGCCTGCGCGAAACCCTGTCGGTTACCGCCACGTACACCTACACCGATGCCCGCGACCTCGGCACAGGGCAACTTCTGTTGCGTCGCCCTTACAATCAAGGGTCCGTCTCAGCATTGTGGCAGCCAACCAAAGCCCTGCTGATCCGCCCCGAAATCCTCTACACCGGCCGCGACCTCGATTACATTTACAACGACCAGGGCCTCGGCGTCGGCGACGGCGCCAACCGCCCCGGTTTCCTCGCCAACCTCGCCGTCACCTATCACATTCGCCCCGACATCGCCGTGTTCGGCAGCCTGCGCAACCTGACCAACTCTCACGCCGAGCCCGCAAACGGCTACCGCGTGGAACCCACCTCCGTATTATTTGGCGTTCGGATCGCGCTCTAGCGGTCAAGAGTCTCGTTGAGCGGGCGGACAAAAGAAGGATTTTAACCACAGATGAACCCGGATACGAACAGGCGGGATGCCGCACGGCAAACCGCACGCGTCGAACCGCCCCTTTCGCATCTTATCTGTGTTCATCTGTGGCTAAAATCCTTCTATGGTATTCATCCGCGGCTAAATCCTTCTACCCGTCAAGAAAGCGCAAACCGCGTCGCCGGCGCACCCACAAACTCATGGCTGCCGGCGTGAATAAGCGGCGACTGGGTGTCCAACCAGATCTTCCCCCCCAGCGCCCGCCACCGCGCGCAAAACGAATAATCCTCGCTCAGATAATGCCGGCTCTCCTGATCGATTTCCGTATCGAACAACGCATACAGCAGCGACGGGTCGACATCCAGCGGCACATGCGCGGCGGTATAATGCAACGCCGGATTCGCCGCGATCAGGCGCGTAATGGCCGGGCGCGATATCAGCATGAATCCGGTGCCCGCATAATCCGCCGCGACGAAGTCGCCCCGGCGCTCCTGCGAACCATGGCCGCATGGCGTGCCCACATAGCGCAGCGGCGCGGTGGTGATCAGTTCCCCCGCCCGCGCGCGCGACACCGCAGCGTCATCCCAGAAGAACTGCTTGAGCGGATACATGCAGGCGGCGATATCCGCGTCGAACGCGAGCAGGCGCGCCAGATGCGCCGGCTCAAATCCAATATCGGCATCCACGAACAGCAAATGCGTGGCCTTCGGGTGGGCGAGAAACTTGGCCACCAGCGAGTTGCGCGCCCGCGTAATGAGCGAATCCCCGCCCAACGTTTCAACCGTAATGGCCAGCTGATTTTGCGCGCCATACACCAGGGCGTTAATAATGCTGTGAAAGTAGCGAAGCGAGACCATGCCGCCATAGCAGGGCGTGGCCAGAAAAATGTGCGGCATCGGCTGATTTTGCCTGGGCCGCCTTACCGCATGGTAAAGCGAACACGACAGAAACGCACCGGCGCGGCGTCACATCCCATCCGCATGCGGCGACACAGAAGCCCGTGGCGGACCCGCGTCACCACCCGGCCCCTGCCAGGGACCGAGCGCCAGCCGTTCGCTGGCGCACCGCACCTGGTTTCTTCCGCTGCGTTTGGCGTCATACAGGGCCGCGTCCGCCAGTCGGATCAAACTTTGCGGATCATCACTCTGCACCGGCGCAATGCTCGCCACGCCGATGCTGACCGACACACACCCCAGCGCGGTTTCCGCATGCGCCAGCGCCGCCTGGCACACTTGTTCGCGAACCCGCTCGGCGACATGCCGGGCGCCCTGCTCGCCGGTGCCGGGCAGCAAGGCGACAAATTCCTCGCCGCCGAACCGCGCCACCATATCGGCCGGCCGCAACAAGGCGCTTGTCATCAGCAGCGCAATGGCGCGCAGGCAATCGTCACCGTCCAGATGGCCGTACGTGTCGTTGTACAGCTTAAAATGGTCCACATCGAGCAGAATGAGTGAAATGTCGGACGCCTCGCGGCGCGCACGGGACCATTCCGCAAGCAGCGCCGCGTCGAAGGCGCGGCGGTTTGCGATCCCCGTCATCCCGTCGGTCGCCGAAAGCCGCGTCAGCCGCGCATTGGCCTCGGCCACGCGCTGCTCCGAATCGATCATCGCCACCAGTTGCGCGCCCAGCGAACGCCCGGTCCGCAGCAACGCGCTCAGTTGCAACAGCGCGATCGGAATGATCATTTTCACCAGCCCGCCATGCGCCAAAACCACGCCGATTTCGGTCGGTATCAGCGCCAGCAGCGCCGTGCCCAGCACCGTCACCGGCGAGGCCGCCGCGCGCATGCACGCGCTGGCAATCCACCCCGCCTGAACCATCAGGGTAAACATTTGCAGCAGCGGATCGTCGAAACCGACCAGCACGCACAGATCGATGCAACCCCATAACATAGCCGTCACGAATGCACCGGCGGCATGGCGTGACGCCCAGCCTTCCGGACTGCCGATATCGCAATTGCCGCCATCCGACTCGGACAGCGCCGCCGCCTTGTTCGACGCCGCGGCCGCGCGCGCCCGCCGGAACATGTGCAGATCCCACAGCCGGGCGCCGAAAAGCCCCAGAACCACCAGGCCAATCGACGAGAACACCGGCGCCCGGGTGCGCGCCGCGCACACCGCCAGCACCACGCCCAGCGCCATCGTGCCTTCGACGACCGCCTGTGCGGAGCCATAGATCGACGCCACCAGCCGCCACCCATAGTCCGGGGCCGGCTGCGCCACTCGAACAAGTATCGGAAAACGCCGACTCATCGCGAACCTTCGTGCGCTGAACGCCGCGCCGCCCTATCATTATGCACGCCAATAGGTTGACGAGCGGTTGCGCAATGGTGCTCCCTTGTAACGGACCTATGACGGACGCGGCAGGTCTTCACCGATTTGACCGGCGTGCCTCGATCGCTACGGTGCGCCGACCCCGCGCGGAGACAATTTCGTGACGCACCGCCTGCCGTTGGCCATCCTGCTGGCCGCCACCACCCTGGCCGCCACCACCCTGGCCTCCCCTGCCCTCGCCCCCAGGGCGTGCGCCCAACCGGCGGAGGCGGACCCGTCCCGATCGGCCAACCCGGAGCCCGCGCCCCTGCCGCCGCCCATCGCGGCGCCCGCCGACCAGCCCTACCCGGGCGAAATCGCCCTCGCCGTCGATGCCACCGACCTGGCCCACCACATCTTCCGCATTCACGAATCCCTGCCCGTCGCGGGCCCCGGGCCGCTCACCCTGCTGTTTCCAAAATGGATCCCCGGCAACCACGGCCCGACCGGCCCGATCCCGTCCCTGGCCGGCCTGGTCATCCGGAATGGCGGCCAGCGACTCGACTGGCACCGCGATACCGTGGACGTCTACGCCTTCCACATCGACGTGCCGCAAGGCTCCAACAGCATCGACATCGACTTCCAATACCTCTCGCCGCCCACCGAGGAGGAAGGCCGCGTCGTCATGACCCCCAACATGCTCGACGTGCAGTGGAACCCCGAGGTGCTGTACCCCGCCGGCAACTTCGCCCGCGACATCACCCTGCACCCCACCCTCACCCTGCCGCCCGGCTGGCAATTCGGCACCGCGCTGGAAACCGAACACACCGACGCCAATCACGTCACCTTCAAGCCCGTAACCCTCAACGTGCTGCTCGATTCCCCCCTCTATGCCGGCCGCTATTTCTCCCGCATCGACCTCGCCCCGAACGGCCCGGTGCCGGTGCATCTCGATGTAACCGCCGACCGGCCGGAGGATCTGGCGGTCAAGCCCGCCGACCTCGCGGCGCACCGCAACCTGGTCGTCCAGGCAAACCGCAATTTCGGCTCGCATCACTATAATCATTACGATTTCCTGCTCTCACTGTCCGATGAAATGGGCGGCGAGGGCCTCGAACATCATCGCAGCAGCGAGAACGGCACCGATCGCGCCTATTTCACCGACCTCGAAAAATCCGCCGCCGAGCGCGACCTGCTGCCGCACGAATACACCCATTCCTGGAACGGAAAATTCCGCCGTCCGGCCGACCTCTGGTCGCCCGACTTCGACATCGTCCCCGAGCGCGACAGCCTGCTCTGGGTCTATGAGGGCCAGACCGAATATTGGGGCCAGGTGCTCGCCGCCCGCTCGGGGATTTTGTCGGCATCCCAGGTCCGCGACAGCCTGGCGCTGTTCGCCGCCTTCCAGCAGGCATCGGCCGGCCGCGTCTGGCGCAATCTGCAGGACACGACAAACGATCCGATCATGAACATGCGCCGCCCGCTCGCCTGGCGCAGCTGGTCGCGCGAGGAGGATTATTACGTCGAAGCCGCCCTCATCTGGCTCGACGCCGACACGCTCATTCGCGAAAAATCCAACGGCGCCCGCTCGCTGACCGACTTCGCCCGCCGCTTTTTCGGCGTCGATGACGGCAGTTGGATCACCCACACCTACAGCTTCGACGACGTGGTCGCCGCGCTGAACGCCACCGAACCGAACGACTGGACGCAATTCCTGCGCAGCCGCCTCGACGGTCACGGCCCCGGCGCGCCGCTCGACGGCCTCACCCGCGGCGGCTGGCGCCTGACCTACACCGACGAGGAATCGCCGTTTCAAAAAAGTGTGCAGGGCCGGCACAAGAGCAGCGAATTCACCTTCTCGATCGGGCTCGCGCTCGGCGAGGAAAACGCCATCGTGGCGGTGCAGTGGGACAGCCCCGCCTTCCGCGCCGGCCTGGCGCGCGGCGGCAAGCTGATCGCCGTCAATGGCGTCGCACTCGATGACGCGGATCAACTCGCCACCGCCATAAAGCTGGCCCGCGACAGCACGGCGCCGATCGAACTGCTGGTGCAGTACGGCAAGCATTTCAACGACGTCAAGGTGGACTACCACGGCGGCCTGCGCTATCCGCACCTGGAACGAATCCCCAACACCCCCGACCGGCTCGACGATATTCTGGCGCCGATCAAATAGCACCCGGCAAATACTGCCCGGCAGGAAAGGTCAGGAAGGCAGGAAAGCCGTTCTTTTTTGAAGAAAAGAACCAAAAAACTCTTGCTTTTCGCTGGCACGCTCCTTGCGAAGACCCCCGCATGGACACCACGACAAGCATCATCCTCAGCAAACTCACCGCGCAACAACGCGCGATGGATATCGCCGCGGGTAATATCGCCAACGCATCGACGCCCGGCTACCGCGCCGAACGCATGGTGTTCACCGACTGGCTGTCCCCTCAGCAAAATACCACCGCGCCAAAAGGCGACCGCAACCTGGCCTTCACGCAAGACCGCGCCACCTATCGCGAACCGGCCGAAGGCACGCTCACGCAAACCGGAAACCCGCTCGACATGGCGATTTCCGGCAACGGCTACTTCACCGTGCAGACCGCGGCCGGCACGCGCCTCACACGCGCCGGCCGTTTTTCCCTGCAAGCCGACGGCACCATCGTCGACACCAACGGCAACGCCCTGCTCGACACCAACAGTCAGCCGCTCAAGGTCGGCGTCACCGACACCAACCTTACGGTCACCGCGGATGGCGGCATCAGCAGCCAGAATGGCCCGATCGGCAAAATCGCCATCGTCGCGCCCGCCGACCCGAACCGCATGACCGCGGAAGGGGGCCGCCTGTTCAACGCAGGCGGCCCCACGACGCAGGTTGGCATACCGAAACTTGTTCAAGGCACCCTCGAGGACAGCAACGTGCAGCCGATCGGCGAACTGATACGCATGATGGACACCGAACGGAACTTCCAGTTCGCCACCCAATTCATCGACGCCGAGGGCCAACGCCACCAAACCGCCATCGACAAGATCGCCGACCCCAACATATGAAAGTTTCTTGGTTCTTTTTTTCAAAAAGAACTGCTTCCTTTTTCCTTGTTTGAGGATAATGACCAATGCGCGCGTTGGACATAGCCGGCACCGGCATGCAAGCCCAGCAAACCAATGTCGAGGTGATTTCCAACAACATCGCCAACATGAGCACCACCGGCTTCAAGCGCAGCCGCGCCGAATTCCAGGATCTGATCTATCAAAATCTCCGCCGCGTCGGCTCCAACTCGTCCGACAACGGTTCGGTGGTCCCCTCCGGCGCGCAAATCGGCCTGGGCGTGAAAACCGCCTCCATCTACCAGATCACCGAGCAGGGCAATCTGCAACAAACCGGCAACAACCTCGACATGGCCATTCAGGGCAACGGCTATTTTCAGGTCACCTTGCCGAGTGGCGACACCGCCTACACGCGGGACGGCACATTCGCGCTGGCGCCCGACGGCACCATCGTCACCGCGGACGGCTACCCGGTGTCGCCCGGCATCGTGGTTCCCACCAATGCCGTCACCGTCAGCGTCAATGCGTCCGGCCAGGTGCAGGCCACCGTCTCGGGCCAGACGGCGCCGAACACGCTGGGCCAATTCCAGCTTGCCAACTTCCCCAACCAGGCGGGCCTCGCCGCCCAGGGCGACAACCTGCTTTTGCAAACCGCCGCCTCCGGCAACGCCGTCACCGGCACACCGGGCTCGCCCGGGTTCGGCAGCACCATGCAGGGATTTATCGAAACCTCGAATGTCAATGTCGTCACCGAAATCACCAACCTGATCACCGCGCAACGCGCTTACGAAATGAACAGCAAGGTGATCACCGCGTCCGACGACATGATGCAAACGCTTACGAATCTGCACTGAAAGCAGCGGCCATGCGCATACGCCAAAAAGCTGGGAAGACGTTCTTTTTTGAAAAAAAGAGCCAAAAAACTTTTATCTGTCTTGTGCCGGTCTTTCAGACCTGGCTGTTGCTGATGCCGCACACCCAGGCAGGCGCGGCGACGCTGCGCGGCTATGCCGCGCTCAGGACGCCCACCGTCCACCTCTCCGACCTGTTCGACAATATCGCACCGGCAACCGACAAGGCACTCGGCCCGTCGCCCGCGCCGGGTGACAGAATTACCGTCGAAGCCCCGCAGCTCGCCGCCATTGCGCGGGATTACGCGGTGGATTGGCGCCCCTCGTCCGGATCGGAACGCGTCATCCTCGAGCGTGCCGGTGAGCGCCTGCCGCAAGCCGCCTTCCTGGCGCCATTGCGCGCCGCGCTCGCCGACCAGGGCGCGCCGGCCGACGCCGATATCTCCATGCCGGGTTTCGATCCGCCGCTGCTGCCCGCCGGCGCGGCACCGAACGCGGTCATTTCGGAGACGAGTTTCGATCCGGTCAGTGGCCGTTTCACCGCGGTCCTCAGTGTCTCGGCCGCCGGCATGCCGGCCGTCACGGCGCCGCTGTCCGGCCAGGTCGTGGCCATGCTGGACGCCGCCATCCTCACCCACCATGTGCGCCCCGGCGCCGTCCTGCGCGCCGAGGACATGCGTTCGGCCCGCGTGCGCACAAATCTGCTGCGCGGCAATGTTCCCCTGTCCATCAACGCCGCCCTCGGCCAGGCGCTGCGCCACGACCTGCCGCCGGGCCAGCCGCTGACCACCGGCGACGTCGCCCGCCCGGTACTCGTCGCGCGCAACAGTGCCGTTCGCATGCGCCTCGATGCCGGCGAAATCTCGCTCTCCGCCCAGGGCCTGGCGCTGGAAGATGGCGGCCTCGGCGAAACGGTGCGGGTGCAGAACCCGAGCTCGAAAGCCATCGTCCTGGCCCTGGTGACCGCCGCGGGTGAAGTGCGCGTGGTGGCCGAACGCGCGGCACTCGAGGTCGCGGTGCAATGACTCGAACCGCCAACGGTCGCCCGTGGCGCGCCACATTCGCGGCGATCGCGGCGCTGTTCGGTCTGGCCGCGTGCGGCTCGCTGCAGAAACTCTCCGAAATCGGCCGCCCGCCCGCCATGACGCCGACAACCAATCCCACGACGGACCCGAAATGGCGCCCCGTCACCATGCCGATGCCCCGCGCCGAGCCGGCGCCCAGCGAGGCCGCCAGCCTGTGGCGCACCGGCAGCCGCGCCTTCTTCAAGGATCAGCGCGCCGCCACCGTCGGCGACATCGTCACCGTGCTGGTCAAGACCACCGATGCCGCCGATGTGGAGAACGCCTCGGCCGAAACGCAGAACGGCAGCGAAACGATGGGCATGCCCAACATGCTCGGCCTGGAGGGTGCGTTGCCGCATCTGCTCGGCAAGCTGGTCAGCCCGTCCAGCCTGGTCTCCACCACCAGCACCAGCGTCGCCGGCGGCACGGGGACAATCAAGCGCAACGAAACCGTGACCCTGCGCCTGGCGGGGGTCATCACCCAGGTGCTGCCGAACGGCAACCTGGTCGTCGCCGCGCGTCAGGAAATGCGCGTCAACAACGAACTGCGCGTGCTCGAAGTCAGCGGCGTCATTCGTCCGCAGGACATCGCCAGCGACAACACCGTCAGCCACGACCGCATGGCCGAGGCGCGGATCTCCTACGGCGGCCGCGGACAGCTGACCAACATCCAGACACCGCGATACGGCCAGCAGGCGCTGGATATTCTGCTACCGTTCTGACGGAAGGTGCCCATCATGCAGCGAAGCGAAATGCGGCGTTCCCATGCCGCAAGCGCGGCTTTTTCTGTCACGGAACATGATTTGCGGTAACCAGGCGATGTTCCAGGGGCATGCCCCTGGAACCGTCAGCCCCGTCGCGCTACGCTCGCAACGTTTTCGCCGCCCTTACCGCCCCGTGACAGCGGCCGCTCTGCCGGCGTGGCCCAGATAAACCACCGCGCCGTTATAGGCGGGCGCCGCATGAGCATCGCCGGATTGCAGGGTCAGAGTCATCGCCTGCTTGGCCGACTTGCAAATCTGCGCCTTCTTCGGCTTGGCGCCAACGGGCGCCAACGTCGGAACCACCGTACTCACCGTGCCGGTGGCGCTTTGCCCGTCCGTTGAGAATTTCAGCGTCCATATGATCGTGGCATAGGGGAACTCGAGGTTGCCCGCCGCCTTGCCCTTGGCAATGACGGAATCCGTGCCCCAGCCCCAGCCCCCGTCGTTATTGCCGCCGCCCTTGCAGTTGGTCGAAAAGTCGACCGAATCGCCGGTCACCGCCAGTTCATTGTTGTTGTCCAGGCTGACCGTGAACGAAACGGGGCTCCCGTCCGCGCTGGTGCCGGCGTAGGTGCCGGCGACCTGGGCCGCGGCCGGCCCAGCAATGGCCACGGCGAAGGCCGCGGCAGTCAAAATACGTGTCACGTTAACTGTCTCCTCAGGGTCGGTTCAAATTATTGCCGCGCCCGTAAGGCTAAACCCTGTGCCGCGGCCTGCCGAGAAACCCTCAGAAGCGGCCCGGCTGCAAGCAAGATCGTGCCGGCAACGTGCCGCGCCGCCATCACGTTAACGGTAGGTTTCCGACGAAATTCGGAAAAGCTCAAAATTGTGCCTATCAATTAAGAAAATTCGGGCAATTAAGAAAAGTCGGGGAAGACGTGCCGCGCGTTACCCGAGGCGGGCAGCGACCTGCTTTGCCGCGGCATCGCCGGCGCGAATGGCCCCGTCCATGTAGCCGGTCCATTTTTCCGCCGCCTCTGTGCCGGCCCAGTGAATGCGCCCGCACGGGTCGCGCAGCGCGGTCCCCGCGCGGCTCAGCACCCCCGGCGCCAGCACCGCCACGGGGGCGCCGCCGGTAAATCGATCCTCCGACCAATCGTGATAGCCATACCCGGTGGGTTGCAACGCCGCCGGCCCAAACCACCGGGCCAGGCACGTCAGCATCGCCTGCCGGCGCTGGTCAGCCGCTAAGACGCGCCAGCGGAGCGCCGCGTCGCCGCCGATAAATCCAAGGATCGCGCCGGTGCCGTCACCGGGATCGTCGTCGTACGCGGCCACGATCGGGCCGCGTACGCTGGCCACTTCACCGGAAAACCCGGCCTGCCGCCAGAATGGCGCCGCGTAGGTCACGATCACCTTGTAATAGCGCCCCATCGGCGCCCGCTCATGCAGGTCGCGCCGCGCCGGTGGCAACACCGGATCATACACCAGGCGCGCCGCGGCCGCCGGCGGCATGGCAATGACCGCATATTTCGCCCGCGCCACGAGTCCCGCTTCTGTCGTCACCTCCACGCCCGCATCGTCCTGCCGCACCCGCGCCACCGGCTGCCGCAGCCGCACCGCCTCGCCCAGCCTCGCGGCCAGACGCTGCGACATCTGCTGCGCGCCGCCGACGATGATGCTGTCCTGCGCGCCCCCCGCAGTGTTGGTCAGCATCTCCAGGCTGTCGCCCTGCGCGGTATAATAAGCGAAATACAGCATGCTCAGCTCGTCCGGATCGGCGCCGAACACGGCGCGCGTGCCGCATGTCAACAGATCGAGCGTATTCTGCGTATAGCTATGCGCGGCCGACCATTGCGCCACCGTTTGCGCATCCAGCGCGCCGGCGCGCGGCGCCGCCCATGGCGCCACCGCGCCCATTTCGGCGGAAAGTGCGTCAATCCGGCCCATGACATGCGGTAGATCGAACAACGTTGCCCACGGCAGCGGCGGCACATTGCCGCTGAATTCGAGCCGGTCGTCCCGCAGCTCCCAGATTTTTTTCGCGCCCGTAAACACCGGCTTCAGCTGTAACCCCAGCTCCGCAATCAGCGCCCTGGCATGGTCCTGCGTCGGCCCGATGAACTGACCCCCGAGATCGAAACGATGCGCCCCCACATCGGAAAAGTAGTTCCGCCCCCCGACGCGATCGCGCGCCTCGAGCACCATGACGCGATGCCCCGTCTCGGCGAGAAGCCGCGCCGCCGTCAGCCCGGAAAGTCCCGCGCCAATGACAACGACATCGACCATTTCCGGCGCAGGCGCATCCCCGCTCGCCTGTGCCCGCGCCGCGACCGGCGCTATCGACCCGGCCGCCGCCATAAGCAACGCCCGCCGGCGCGATACGGGAACGCGTGACATGGGGGGTCCTTCTGCTCTCAAGGAAGCCGTTCTCTTCTGAAGAAAAGAACCAAAAGACTCATACGCTTGATGCAATCCCTAACCTATCCGCCACGGCACGCGCAGGCGCAAAAGTCTTTTGGTTCTTTTCTTCAGAAAAGAACATTCTTCCTTCTCAAATCATTGATCCTGCGCGTCCGGCATCCCGTCATGCGGTCCCAGCACGCGGCGCGGCGCATCGTGCCACCAGTCGGTCCGCAGCGCCTGCATTTCCGGGTTCACCGGATAGATCACCTTGTTCTCCGGCTTTGCCGGCTCGCCGATCACCAGCAGCACCGCCGGCACATCGCTGTTATTGAGGAAGCTGTGCGCAATCCCGGTCCCGGGCGGAAATCCTACCCCATCGCCCGGCGCCAGCCGGTGCAAATGGCCATCCAGCCAAAGGTCGGGCGTACCGTCCAGGACGTAGATGAATTCTTCCTCGTCGCTCTCGGCATGCGGAATGGAGGTACGCCGCCCCGGCAACAACACCTGATGCCGCACCGCAATCCGCGTCAGCCCCAGCGCCCGCGAAAAATGCGCATCCAGCGCCAGCAACTCCGTCGAATGCCCATAATGCCGGTCATCAGCCCCCTGAATCTCCCGCCAATGCCGAACACACCCCGGCCTCCCCATGCCTTCCTTCCTTCCTTCCTTCCTTCCTTCCACAGCTGCCCTAGAAGCCCGTTTCAAAAGGCGGCCTGACGAGTCGGCTGGCGTGGATTTACGAGCACCGGAGCGGAGCGGCCTCCTTGGCCGTGAGCACCGGAGCGCAATAAATCCGCGTCAGATGGCCGTCAGGGCGCCTTTTCAAACGGGCTGGGCGATCAGTCGTCTCGGTGGACTCTTTCCATCCGCTCATGCCGCTCCTGCGCCTCCAGCGACAGCGTCGCGATCGGCCGCGCCTCCAGCCGTCGCAGGCCAATCGGTTCGCCGGTTTCCTCGCAATAGCCGTAGGCGCCGTGCTCAACCCGCAGCAGCGCCTGATCGATCTTGCTGATCAGCTTGCGGGCCCGGTCCCGCGTGCGCAACTCCAGCGCCCGATCGGTCTCCACGCTCGCGCGGTCGGTAATATCGGCCTCATGAATGCCGCCTTCCGACAGGCTGGCCAACGTGCCGTCCGCCTCACGCAGCAGGTCGGCCCGCCAGCGCAGCAGCTTTTGCCTGAAATATTCGAGCTGCAGCGGGTTCATGAACGCCTCGCTGTCCGAGGGGACGTAGTCCGGTGGCAGCGTGAGCATCATCGTGGGCGGTTTCCTGTCGAACGGCGCCCGCGCCGCCACGTCGCATGGCAGGGCCCTGGCGTCTGGCGCGGCTTATAGAGGCGTCGCGCCGCTGCGCCAAGCAATTCGCACCGGCGTTCAACTCATTGAAATCTCTGCCGGCGCCCGATAGCGCGCCAGCTCGACCGCCGCGCGTACCCCGATTTCGCGCAGAATGAGCCGCAGCACGGGGTCGTCCGCCTCCGGCATGTCGGCGGCCAGGTGGGACAATGCTTCCGCGGCCGTATCGCCGCCTTGCAGCAGCACCACCTGCAGCGCGCCGAGCGCTTGCAGCATGGCCCGCCCGTGGCGCCTGGCATGCCGGTCCGATCGCACCCGCGCGCACGCCTGCTCGTAGCTCATCGGGCCGTTCAGCGGCGATGCGGCCACGGCACCCGCCGCGCCCTCCGGTGAAGCGGCCGGGCCGCTTCCCGCCGGCGCTTCCAGCAATTGGGAGAACCCGTCCGCCCCGGCCGCCTTCCGCGTCACGGCCGGCGTGGCGCCTGGCCGAACCCGCTCTACCTGCATCGCCTGATCCCTTTGTTCCGGCCGGATGAACCATCCGGCAACCTTTTCCATGCTTTGCTGATCGTGACGTGGAAAATGACGCAACCTCCAATCCCGACCAACCGGCCGCGCCGCGCCGTGGCGCCGCCCGTGCGCGCCGCCCTGGGCGATCCGCCCCCGCGCGCGCCGGTGCAGGATGGCCGTCAATCCTTTCCAAAACCCCAATCATCCTCGCCCTCCTCATCAATCTGCCCGTCACCCACATCCGCGCCCGCACCCGCGCCCAGGCGGAGGCCGGCGATTTTGTCCGCGTCAAGGACATCGCCGATGTCGAGGGCATTCGCGAAAACCAGCTGGTCGGCTATGGCCTGGTGGTTGGCCTGAACGGCACCGGCGACAAGCTGACTAACGCCGTATTCACCAAGGAATCGCTGGTCGGCATGCTGGAACGGCTCGGCGTGAACACCCGCGACCAGATCGCGACATTGCAAACCAAGAACGTCGCCGCCGTCATGGTCACCGCGTCGCTGCCCGCCTTTGCGCGCACCGGCAGCCGCATCGACGTTTCGGTTTCCGCCATCGGCGACGCAACCAATCTTTCCGGCGGCACGCTTCTGGTCACCCCGCTGATGGCCGCCGACGGCGAGGTTTATTGCGTGGCACAAGGCGCCATTTCCACCGGCGCGGTCAGCGCAAAGGGTGCCGCCGGCAGCGTCACCCGCAACGTTCCGACAGCGGGCAAAATCGCCAACGGCGCCATTGTCGAACGCGAGGTGAATTTTTCGCTCGGCGCGCGCCCCGATCTTTTCCTCGCCCTGCGCAACCCCGACCTCACCACCGCACGCCGGATCGAGGGCGTGATCAACACCGCGCTCGGGTCCGGCACCGCGCAAGCCACCGATCCGCGCAGCGTCTCGCTCAAACTGAACGGGCGCGACGTGGTCGGCGCGCTGGCCGAAATCGAGGATCTGCGTGTCGAACCCGATACCGCTGCCGTCGTCATTATCGACGAGGCCAGCGGCACGATCGTCATGGGCGCCAATGTTCGCATCAGCACCGTGGCGATCGCACAAGGCAATCTCACCATTCGCGTATCGGAGAATGCGGAGGTCTCGCAGCCGGCCCCGTTCTCGAACGGCCGGACCACGATCACGCCGCGCAGTTCGATTTCGGTGGATTCCGGCAGCGACCACAAGCTCGGCATGCTCACCTCGGCACCCACCTTGCGCGACCTGGTGGCCAGCCTGAATGCGCTCGGCGTCGGCCCGCGCGATCTGATCAGTATTCTTCAAGCCATAAAGGCAGCCGGCGCCTTGCAAGCCGATCTGGAAGTGCGATGACCACGACAACCCCAATACCCAACCCAGCAACGAACTTTTCGCGCGAAAAACCTGCGCCACCGGCGCGTGGCGGCCTGGCGCCGCAATCGCGCGACAAGATCGACAAGGCCGCGCAGGATTTCACCGCCGTGGCGCTCGGTGAATTGCTGTCGCCGCTGTTCGAAACACTGAAGCAGGACGGCGGCAGTTTCGGCGGCGGACAAGGCGAGGCCGCGTGGCGGCCGATGCTGGTGCAGGAAATTGCCAAATCGATGGCGCTAAACGGCGGGCTGGGCATCACCACGCTCGTGACACAGGCGATGCTTCGCTTGCAGGAGAACGGCTCATGATCCCATCGCTCGAACACGCCGTACAGGCCATGACAAAGCTTCTGATTGACGAAAATCAGGCGCTGGCCGAGATGAATTTCGCCCGTGCCGGCGCGCTTCTGGCGCCGAAACATGCAGCGGCGGACGCGCTCGCCGCGGCCTGGCGCGCCGCCACGGCAACCGAGGCGCCTCCGGCCGATCTCATCAAGCTTGGTGAACTCGCGGAGGAAAATCGACGCCTGCTGAACCGCGCCATGCGCGTGCAGCGGCGCGTGCTCGACCTCGTCGCCAAGGCCGCGCGCAGCGCGCATCCCGCACCGCGCTACGGCGCCGGCGGACGCGTCGCCGGCGCCAACGGCGCGCCACGCAGTCTGCTCACGCGCATATAGAAGTTTTACGCCCGCAAAGAAGAAACGGCCCGGTGCCGCCATCGGCAGCACCGGGCCGTTCTACTTTCACCGTGAAAACCGGCAGCCAAAAACCGGAATTAGGCCATTTCGCCTTCTTCGTGGGTCTCTGTCACTTCCGGCGCCGGCGTCATCGGCTCCATCGTCTTGGCAGCGTTCGGTCGGCGGCCACGACGTTTCGGCGTTGGTGCTTCGGCGGCAATCGCTTTGACGGCGCGCGGCGCACGTGTCTTGCGGGCCGGTTTGGCAGGTGCTGCGGCAGCGCGCGGCTTGCGGCCGGGCTTGGATGCGCCGTTGGCGGCAGCAAGTTTCGGCTTCGGGCCAGGCTTTTTCGGCGTCGCGGCCGCAGCCAAAGGCGTCTTGCGCGGACGGCCAACGCCACGTTTCGCCGGCGCGGCGGCCGTTTTCTTGGCGGCAGCCTTTGGCGCCTTGGCGGCTTTGACGGCTTTCTTCGGCGCGGCCTTCGCGGCCTTCGTTGCTTTGGTGGATTTGACGGCCTTGGCGGCTTTCGCCGGCTTGGCAGTCTTTTTCACGGTCGTCGCCTTCTTGGCGGCCGCGGCCTTTTTCACGCCGGGCTTCGGCCCCGGCTTCTTGCGCGTCGGCGCCGCCACGGCTTTCGTCGTGCGGCCGGTGGCCTTTTTCGCGGCGCCGGTGGTGCGTCCCGCACCCACACGCCGAGTTGTCGCGCGCATTGCCATCGCCATTTCGCGAGGCGTGCCGCTGCTCTCTTCAGTGCTCATGATGTGACTCTCTCTCTCCTGTGTGCTTGACCTGCAATCGACGCGCTGCCCCATCGATCTTTCGCGTCGCCGCGGCCGAACCGTGCTTGCCGGACGCGCGCGTCGCACGCAGGCAAGTGTGGAAAGGCAGCGCCAGAAGCTCGTACCCGAAGACATGCTGGGCAGGACATCGAAGGGTAGAGGCGCGTTGACAGACCGTTGCTCCTAAATTCACGCGTGTCTGGCGCGCTCGGCGCGAATCGCAAACATGCGTCGAATTCCGCTATTCACCGCGACATAGGATCGTGTCAATCAAATTACGACATTCTTTTTTGAGGTGTTGCATAAAAAAAGGCCAGGGGCGCTGCCCCTGGACCCCGTCGTGCGAAGCACGCGGCGCGTGACGGACCAGTCCCCAGACCCCATCACTTTTGAAACTAGCTTGGCAGGACACGCAATTCTTGAACGAGTGGGGTCTGGGGACTGGTCCGTCACGCGCCGCGTGCTTCGCACGACAGGGCCCCCGGGCGGCGCCCCTGGCCGTTTTCTTCCCGCTAAAAAATTCCCGCCTTCCCATCCTTCAGAGCACCCGCCGGCACAGCCACATTCAATTCCCCCAGTTCCCCGGCCGCCAATTTCGGCAGATTCTGCACCGCGTCGAGGAAACGCGCGCTCTCCTTGGCCGTTATGATGCCATCGGTGAGCGTCTGGAACTTGCGGATATAGTCAGCACGTTCGAACGGACGTGCGCCGTGCGGATGCGCATTCGCCACCGCCAGCTCGTCCACGATCCGTTCGCCGTCGCGCAGCACAACCTCCACGCGCGCACCGAACGCCAGCTCATTCGGATCGGTTGCGTGGTAGCGCCGTGTCCACTCCGGATCTTCGCGGGTTTCGATTTTGTGCCACAGCGCCACGGTGTCGGCCCGCCGGGCGCGCTTCGGCGCATAGCTGTCCACGTGATGCCAACGCCCATCCTGCAAGGCCACGGCAAAGATGTACATGATCGAATGATCCAGCGTCTCGCGGCTGGCATTCGGGTCCATCTTCTGCGGATCATTGGCGCCGGTGCCGATGACGTAGTGCGTATGATGGCTGGTGTGCAGGATGATCTTGTCCACCGCGCCCAGATCGCCGATGCGTGCGCGCAGCTTGAACGCGAGATCGATCAGCGCCTGGCTTTGATATTCCGCGCTGTGCTCCTTGGTGAAACTGTCCAGAATGGCGCGCTTGTGTTCGCCCGGTGCCGGCAGCTTCACGTGATATTCGCTGTCCTTGCCGCCCAGCATCCACGCAATTACGCTGTCCTCGCCTTCATAGATCGGGCTCGGTGCGCCCTCGCCGCGCATGCAGCGATCCACCGCCTCGATCGCCAGCTTGCCCGAATGGGCCGGCGCGAACGCTTTCCAGCTGGAGATTTCGCCTTTCCGGCTCTGCCGTGTGGAGAAACTGACATGTACCGCCTGCTGCACCGCCTGGAAGATCGTTTCCGCCGGCAGCTTGAGCAAAGTACCAATGCCCGCCGCCTGCGCCGGGCACAGATGGGCGATGTGGTCCTTCTTGAATTCGTGCAGGCAGATCGCCCGCACCAGGTCGATCTGGATTTCGTACCCTGTCGCAATGCCGCGAATCAGATCCTTGCCGGACTTATCCATCGTCTGCGCCACCGCCAGGATCGGCGGGATGTTGTCGCCCGGATGGCTGTAATCGGCAGCAAGAAACGTATCGTGGTAATCGAGCTCGCGCACCGCCGTGCCGTTCGCCCACGCAGCCCATTCGGGCGACACGCGCTTGCCTGGTGCGACGCCGAACACCGTCGCACCGCCTTTCCGCCCATGCCCCAGCGCCATGTCGCGCGCCGAAATCACCGGCCGGCGGTTGACGCTCGCAATCGCCACCGACGCATTGTCGATCATGCGGTTGATGATCATGGCCGCCACATCGCTCTCGACCGCCACCCGGTCGGCGGCGACCGCGGCGATTTTCCACGCGAGCTGGTCATCGCGCTTCAGATTTGATTTCGAGGGATGAACCCTCACCGTGTTGGTCTGCATTTCCTGTACTTCTCCTGGTAAATCATATTGAAGCCGCCGGGCCTGCGCTGCCGCCACATCCCGAACACGAAAAACGCTTCACGCGTAGCCCGTCATGCAGCGCAGCGGAATGCGGGGTTTCCCACGCCTGCGAGACCGGCGGCAACGCCCGCACAAGCACCCGGTCACGTCGTGCGGTGCGATGCGCCTTCGCATGGCACCCGCCTCACGGCGCCCACGCGATAGGTTGGATTTTGCGCGTCGCCTAAGCAGAAGCGATGTTATCCAGCAGCCGAACGCCGCCCAAACGCGCCGCCGCAATCAGCCGTGCCCCCGCGCCTGCCCGATCGGTCTGCAGCAACGTCGCATTCTCCACCAGCGCAAGATAATCGGTTACGAAACCGTTCTCCTCCAGCCGGTCACGCCCGGCGGTCAACGCGTCGCCGGCGGATTGTCCGCCCGCCATCGCATCACGCGCTGCGCACAACACCGCGTATAGCAAAGGCGCCCGTGCCTTTTCCGGCGGCGTCAGAAATCGGTTGCGCGACGACATGGCCAGTCCATCCGCCGCCCGCACCACCGGCGCGCCGATCACGCGCACCGGCAACGACAAATCCGCCGCCATGCGCCGGATCACTTGCAATTGCTGCCAATCCTTGTCGCCGAACACCGCCGCGTCCGGCCGCACCTGGCCGAACAATTTGGCAACGACGGTCGCCACGCCCCGGAAATGACCGGGACGCGCCGCACCTTCCCACCCCAGCGCAGGCCCGCCCACCTCGATGAAAGTCGCGTCGCCCGCGGGGTACATCACCGATACATCGGGCAGCCACGCGAGGTCGCAGCCGGCGTCGGCGAGTTTGCCCAAATCGCCCGCCTCGTCGCGCGGATAGCGCCCGAAATCCTCGAGCGGCCCGAATTGCGTCGGATTGACGAAAATCGACGCCGCAACCGCCGGCGCAGCCGGCTGCGAAACGGCCCGGGCCGTTTCGCGCGCTACCGACAACAACGTCAGATGGCCCGCGTGCAGGGCGCCCATGGTCGGCACCAGCGCCAGGCCGCCATGGCGCGCCCGCAGGGCGGTCACGGCATCGGCGAGTTCCTCCCGGGTGCGCGCAATCAGCATGGCGGCTACTTGCCGCCCGCCGCCCCGCCGCGCAACCGCGGCACCAAGGTGACCGCCGCGCAACCGCGGCACCACAGCGACCGCTGCGCAACCGCGGCACCAAGGCGACCACCGCGCAACCGCGGCGCCACAGCGACCGCCGCGCAACCGCGGCGCCAAGGCGACCGCCGACACAAGTCGAGTTGCACCGCAGCATACAGGCGACCAGTTCTGAGAGACGTGCTAAGAGCCCGGTGAAATCCCATGCCAGACACCCTCACCGACCCCGTCCTGTGGTCACCGCGCAACCCCGACATGGCGCAATCCTGGGCCAAACCGGGCGCGCTGACGGCGATGCTGCGCGGCGCAAGCGGCCGCTGCCCAAGCTGCGGCAAGGGGCGCCTGTTCCGCGGCTGGCTGCGCCAGGTGGACTCCTGCGACCACTGCGCCGCCCCCCTTGGCGCCGTCCGGGCCGACGACGCACCGCCCTATTTTGTCATCTTCATCGTCGGCCATCTTGTCATCGGAACCCAAATTGCCCTCGATGGCGTGATGGGCCTGTCACTCCTGGCGGAGGCCGCCATTTTCCTGCCGCTGACCTTGGCCGCCAGCATGGCTCTTCTGCGCCCGGCGAAAGGCGCCACCATCGGCCTGATGCTGCAACTCGGCCTGGTGCCCGCGCGCGATGCCTGAAGACGCCGCGATCGCCCGCGTGGAGTCACCTTCCGGGCGCTCCCTGCTGCGGGTCGAACTGGACAGCGAGGGGCGCGGCGCCCTTTCGCCGCTGCAACAAGCCGACCTGGCGCAGGCCGTGCGCGACCTCGCCGTCGCCAACCGCTTCGTCCCGAAGGACCGCGTGGGTCCCTTCATCCTGCATTTGTCGATCGTCGAAGGCCGCCTCGTGTTCGACGTGCGCGATGTCGACAATGTTCCGCTCACCGCGCTGGGCCTCGCCCTGGGACCGTTCCGCCGTCTGATCAAGGACTATCAGATGCTGGTGGACAGCTACGCCCACGCCGTTCACGAAGGCCGCGAAGCCAGCATCCAGGCGATCGACATGGGCCGCCGCGGCCTGCACAACGAGGGCGCCACCTTGATGATGGAACGCCTCACCGGACGGGTTGAAATCGATTTCGAAACCGCGCGCCGCCTCTTCACCCTCGTCTGCGTCCTGCATCAGCGCATTTGACCACCCTATATACTGTGCCCTCCTTTCTGCATTGTCCGCCTTCTGCATTGCCATCCTTTCTGAAGTTATCCGGAGCCCCCACCGCATGAAGATCGACGGCAATCCCTATCGCAGCGTCTGGGTCGATCCCGCCGATGCCTGGTCGGTGCGCATCATCGACCAGACCCGCCTGCCCTGGGCACTGGAATTCCTGCGCCTGACCACGCCGCGTGAAGTGGCGCAGGCCATTCGCAGCATGCAGGTGCGCGGCGCGCCCTTGATCGGCGCTGCCGCCGCCTACGGAATGGCGCTCGCCGCGCGTGAGGACGCCGCCACGCCCGCGTTGGAAGCGGCCGCCGACATGTTGCTCGCCACGCGTCCCACCGCGGTCAATCTGCGCTGGGCGCTCCACCGCATGATGAACCGCCTGCGCATGGCGCGTGCCGCCAACCGCGTCGAAATCGCCTATCGCGAAGCCGGCGCCATCGCCGACGAGGATGTTGCGCAGAACGCATCGATCGGCCGCCACGGCGCCGCCCTCATCGAGGATATATCCCGCCAAGGAACGAACCGGCCCATTAACATCCTGACCCATTGCAACGCCGGCTGGCTCGCCACCGTCGATTGGGGCACGGCACTCGCACCTATATATATGGCGCACGATGCCGGCATCGCCGTGCATGTCTGGGTGGACGAGACCCGCCCGCGCAATCAAGGCGCCCTGCTCACCGCGTACGAACTCGGAAAACATGGTGTACCGCACACCGTCATCGTCGACAACGCCGGCGGCCACCTGATGCAGCACCGCCAGGTCGATCTCTGCATCGTCGGCGCCGACCGCGTCACCCGCAACGGCGACGCCGCCAACAAGATCGGCACCTACCTCAAGGCGCTCGCCGCCTACGACAACAACATTCCCTTCTGGGTCGCCGTGCCGAGCTCCACCATCGACTGGACCACCGCCGACGGCATCGCCAACATTCCCATCGAGGAACGTGCCGCCACCGAAGTCACCACCGTCACCGGCCGCGCCATGGACGGCTCCGTCGACACCGTCCGCGTCGCCCCCAGCGACAGCCCCGCCGCCAACCCCGCCTTCGACGTGACACCGGCGCGGCTGCTGACCGGGTTGATTACCGAACGGGGCTGCGGCGCCGCCAGTGAGGCGGGTCTTCGTGGTTTGTTTCCGGATTTGGCTGCGTAACAAGGAAGCAAGCCGTTCTTTTTTGAAAAAAAGAACCAAAAAACTTTTGCTCAGGGGGCGCCCAACCCCGACACAATCCCTACGCGTTCGGCCCGGCAGCGGCCACCTTCTTCGCCGCGACAACGTGATGATGATGTTGCCCATGGTGTGTCACTGCCTTGGACGCATCGCCCGGCGGCGTCGCTGCCGCATGCGCGGGCGACACGGTTTCCGGCGGCGAGGTCTGCGCCATCGCCGGTAGCGTCATCGCGGTCAGCAGGCCGGTCGCCAGGAACGTGCGGTAGTAGCGGGGCATTGTCGTCATCTCCTGTCCGGCATCAGCGCCGGTCGCAGGCACAATTGCGCATCGCGCACGGCAGGCTCTTGGCTGCTTTATGGCCGCATTGGGGCGCCGTGTGACTCAACGGCTCAAATGAAACGCAATGCCACAACCCCCGCCACCGCGGCGCCCGCCGCCACGCTCGTCACCAACGTCAGCCGCCGCTCGATAAAATCCCGCACCGAATCGCCGTACCGCCGCAGCAGCGCCGCCTCCAGAAAAAACCGCGCCCCCCGCGTCACCCCGCACGCGGCGACAAAAACGCCGAAGTCGAAATGCGCCGCCCCACTGGCAATAGTTACTAACTTGAAAGGTATCGGCGTCAATCCCTTGATCAAAATGACATACATCCCCCACCGCGCATACATGGCACGAAAACTGCCCAGCGCCCCTTCCGCATGATAAAAGCGCAGGATCGGCAGCGCCACCCGATCGAGCAGTTCCGCCCCAATCAGATACCCCAAACACGCGCCCGCCACGCTGGCCAAAGTACAAATAGCCGCCAGCACCCACGCAAGCCGCGGCCGCGCCAAAATCATCGGTATCAGCAGCGCATCCGGCGGAACGGGAAAAAAACTGCTCTCCGCAAAACTAACGCACGCCAACCAGACCGGCGCGCGAGGGCTGGCGGACAACTGCAGGATTTGATTATAGAGGTTACGAAGCATGCGGCGACATGGCACGAAACCAGCGGTAATCCCACCAAAAAGGCGGCTCAAAACGCTGTTCTACGCGCACCCTACCAACTGAACATCATATACCGGATGCTCCAGCATATTCAGCGCCGGCTCCTTCTGCAGCATCCACGCATCGAACCCCGGCTGATCCGGCCTTCTATCCGTAATCGTCAGATGCGCCGTCGCATCGGCCGGCAAATCCGGCGGACGCACAAAGCACCCCGACATCTTGATCGTCAGCGATCCGAACGTCACGCTGCCGCCCACCGGCACCGACAACGTCTGCACCGTCGAATCGATCTTGTTCATCACCCGTAACGTGCCCGCGCCGCGCGGCAACCACGCGTCAGGCGGCGACAGATCCTGCCCCTTCGGATGGTCTTCCTTCGGCGCTGCTGGCGCCTCGTCAGTCGGCGGCGGCGCCGGCGCCTGATCCATGTCGGGCGGCGCCGGCACGTCATCCGAACGCGGCGTTGGCGTAACATGATCCGCCGGCGGCGGGGGCCGAATGGCGTCCGCCGGCACTTGTGCCCGCGCCGGCACGGCAGCCGCCATCAACAGCAGCGCCCACAGCCACACCCTCATCGACGAGGCGACTTCAAGCCTGCCACCATGTCGCTCAGCACACCGCGCATAGCCGCCTCATCCACGCCCATCAACACGGCGTCCTCGAACGCATCCCGCATCACCTGCGCGAGCTCCATTCGATTTTCTTCCAGAACCTTCAGTTTCTCGCGGCAGGCAATCGGCGACCCGTCGGCCTGCACCCAGCGCACCGCGGTATCGGCAGTCATTTCAGTGGCGCAATACCGCCGCCGGTATCGCCCTTCGCATCACCGCTCTTCGCGTCGCCCGCTTTACCACCGCCGGCGGAACCGCTCCCCGTGCCGCCAAATATATACTTGCCCAGCAGCGCCTCGAGATTGACCGACCCTTGCGTAATCGTCACCGATCCCCCCGCCGGAATGGTCTTGTCCGCGCCGCCATCCGCCAACGCCAGATACTTGCCCCCGAGCAACCCATCGGTCGCCACCGTCGCACTGCTGTCGGTCGTCAGGGGAAAACCATCCTGCACGGTGAACGCAACGTCCGCCTCGTACGTCTTGGGATCCAGCGTAATCGCCTGCACGCTGCCCACCTTCACGCCGGCGATCCGCACATCGGCCCCCGTTGCCAGCCCGTCCACATGGTCGAAACTCGCGTGCAACGAATACCCGCTATGCCCGAAGCTGCGCCCCGTATTGGCCACCGCGAACACCAGAAAGCCGCCCGCCACCGCCAGCACAACGGCGCCTGTCGCCAGCTCGGCCGGATTATGATTTGCCATCGCTTAGCTTCCCGGAGTCCAGGCTTCGTAATCGCCGGTCGCCGCAGCGCGCGCGCCGCCACGATAATCATGCCCCGGCGGCCGATACCCCGCACCCGTCCCGGTCAAATTCGCCTCATGCGGCTTCTGCCACGGTCGGCGCGCGGTCTCCGCCAGGGGGGCATCGGTGGTATAATGCAACCATGCATGCCATTCCGGCGGCACCACCGACGCCTCCTCGGCGCCCGCGAACATCACCCACCGCCGCCGCCGCAAACGATCGGGCCGCTGCACCTTTTCCTGAAAATAGCGGTTGCCGATCGGGTCGCGCCCAACCAGCTGCCCGTGGAAAAACGTAAACAACCTGGTGCCGATATTCATGGCGGCAGATATAGGGTCATAACCCCAACCGGTCCAGCACGCCCCAAAAACCCCCTTATCCACAAGATTTTGCGTCCAAAACGCCAGACCAACGCAAAATATATGTTCCCGAGTCGCGCGCATCCCCCTACCATCCCGCCATGCGCACGATCCGTCTCTGGCAGGGCGTTCGAATGCGGCAGGTCTCCGCCTGTCCGCTTCCCGACGCGCCGCCACGCCTCGTCACCCTCCCCGCCACGTGGGACGACGCTGCCGCCGACGCGCTTGCCGCCCTCACACCCGGCGAGGGCGCCATTTCCCTGGCCGCGGCCGCGTCGGTCTGGCTCGGCATCATCGGCCAACGTGCCCGCCAGGTGGATGGCCGTAACGACATCGCCATTTGCCTGCACGGCCTGCTGCGCCGCCGCCAGGCCGCGCCCACACCTTCCGTCTGGCGCATGGACCTGCAAAGCCCCCCCGGCTTCATCCTCAATCTCGGTGCTTTCCACGATCCGGCCCTCGGCTTCGACGTCCCCCTCTTCGCCGAGGCCGCCGCCCAGGTCGCCCGCGCCTGCCGCCTCCTGGCACCCGACGCCCCCCATTACGAAATCGGCCTCTCCGCCCTCGACGATCTGCTGGCCACCCTCGGCCTGCCCTACGGCAGCCGCGCCGCCCGCGACACCGCCGCCTGCCTCGCCGCCTTGCTGCGCGCCGAAGTCACCAAGGCACTCGAAGGCGATCAACGCGATCTGCTGGCGTTGCGCGCCGACTGGCCCGCGCCCCCGTCCGACGCCGCCATCCCCTGCCTCGCCGAGGCCGCCGCCACCGCGCGCGACGACGTCACCCTCGTCCCCGGCACCCCTCGCGCCACCGGCATCCTCGCCAGCAATCTCACCGAGGTCCTGCTCGGCGTCGAAACCAGCGGCATCGCGCCCGCCTTCGCGCCGGTGCGCGCCGGCCGCCTCAGCCGCGCCGCGCAGGACCGCCTCGCCGCCGCCGGCCTGTCGCCCGAAGCCGCCCTGGCCGCCTCGCTCCAGGGCGACGATCCCTTACCCATGGCCGATCACGCGGCGCACACCGCCATGCACGACGCTGTCGCCCGCTTCCTGCAAATCATGCCGCCGCCGCCGCAATCCCTGCCCACCCCACTGCCGTCCCTGCCCGCCCCCGCGCGACGCAAAATGCCGCGCCTGCTGCCGGCGCATCACACCGGCATGACGGTCAAGGCATCGGTCGGCGGCCACCGCATTTTCCTGCGCACCGGCGAATTCGACGACGGCACGCTCGGCGAACTCGCCATCAACCTGCCGAAGGAAAATGCCGCCTTCCGCGGCCTCGCCGAATGCTTCGCCCAGGCCGTCAGCATCGGCCTGCAACACGGCGTCGAACTCGGCGCCTTTGTCGACGCTTTCACCCGCACCGAATTCGGCCCCGCCGGCCTGGTGGAAGGCGACCCTTCCGTCCACTACGCGAGCTCGCTGCTCGACTATATTTTCCGCAGCCTTTCCGTGAACTACCTCGGCCGCCCCCTCCCGGAAGCCGACAGGCCCGACCTCACCACCCAAACCGACCCGCGCGACCCCCTCCTGCCGCTCGAACTCCCAAGCGGCGCGTCTCCCCGCGCGAGACGCCGCACCCTTCGTGTCGTCGCCTGATCGATTTTTCTGGACAAGCCGCCTCTTTTTTGCGTTAAGGTTAAGACCTTCCCGCCGGAGGCCCCATGTTCGCAACGTTCCAGTCCCTCACACTTTGCAGCACCGCCCTGGCGGCCGTGCTCCTCGTCGTTCTCCCTCGCCGTGCCCCGGCGCCGGTTCGCGCACGCCGCAGGCGGTAAAAGGAAAAAGCAGTTCTTTTTTGAAAAAAAGAACCAAAAAACTTTTTATTTTATAGGTTTCCTGCCGGGTCCCCATGGCGGAATGCGGGGTCCTATGACCTGGCTGGACAATTCCGGCCCCCGGTCCCATGTCGCGCCTTCACCGGTAAGAAGACCGACCCGACCATGGATGCCATCCAAACCGAAAACCCCCGCATCCTCGGCGCCTATTTCCAAGAGCGCGTCCTGACGGTCCACCACTGGACCGACACGCTCTTCAGCTTCACCTGCACCCGCGACCCGGCGTTCCGCTTCAAGAGCGGCCAATTCACCATGATCGGCCTGGTCGTCGACGGCAAACCCCTGGTCCGCGCCTACAGCATGGTGAGCGGCTTCTGGGAGGAACAGCTCGAATTTCTCTCCATCAAGGTGCAGGACGGCCCCCTCACCAGCCGCCTGCAACACATCGAGCCGGGCGACACCGTCCTCATCGGCCGCAAGCCCGTCGGCACCCTGCTCACCGAAAGCCTCCTGCCCGGCCGCAACCTCTACATGCTCGGCACCGGCACCGGCCTCGCCCCCTTCATGAGCCTCATCCGCGACCCCGAAACCTACGAGCCGTTCGACCACGTCATTCTGGCCCACGGCTGCCGCACAATCCCCGAACTCGCCTACGAAGACCTCATCAAAACCGAACTGCCCGAGCACGAACTGCTCGGCGACCTGGTGCGCGAAAAGCTGCTTTATTACCCCACCGTCACCCGCGAATCCTACGCCCGCCGCGGCCGCCTCACCGACCTCATCT
Source organism: Acidobacteriota bacterium (assembly GCA_903970435.1). Lineage (GTDB taxonomy): Bacteria > Pseudomonadota > Alphaproteobacteria > Acetobacterales > Acetobacteraceae > CAJCIS01. The sequence continues at coordinate 29,012 of CAJCIS010000288.1, forward strand.
TCCAAGGCCAGCTCCCCACCGACCTCGGCCTCCCCCCGCTCGACAAGAACCTCGACCGCATCATGCTCTGCGGCAGCCCCGGCCTGCTTGCCGACTACCAAGCCTGGTTCAAGGCCCACGATTGGATTGAGGGGACGAACCATACGCGCGGGCAATACGTCATCGAGCGGGCGTTTGTAGATAAGTAAGAAAAGCAAGGCAGTATTTCTTTTTTGAAAAAAAGAAACAAAAAACTTTTTCTGTTTCGTCGGCGATTGTATAGGTCGTTTCTGCCCCCGGCACCTGCTTGCGAACACACGCTCATTGTAATACCATTGCGGTCCGAACAAGCCGTCTAGCCTGGGGGTGAGAAATGTCCACCGTCTCTCAACGCGGTGCATGGGCGATATTCTCTTGCGTTCTCGGAATAAGCCTTGCCACTCTTTCCGCCCACGCGCAGTCTCCCTTTAGCGACAAGTTCGGCGGCAAGATCCTCAAGCCCGGATGGACCGTCAGCGCGCCAAATCCGGATTCCTCCGTTGGTCTTACCGGCAAAGGATACCTGAACATAACAGCCTCGCCAAAGAATGGCGGATCGGACCTGGCGTCCTGGACCAACTATAACGCCCCCAACATCCTGCAACCGGTGCCCGCCACCCAAAACTGGACAGTAACGACGCAGGTGAACTTCGATCCGACCGGCGACTTCCAGGCCGCTGGCATCCTGCTCGCAACGCAGGCCGGCCCTTTCAACGGCGCGTCGCAATTCTACCGTTCAATCGAGTATGATTTCGATCCAGGCAACACACTAGCCAGCTATATCACCATGTTGAGCTACGATGCCCCGCAATGTTGTTACACGATCCTCGCCAATACGCCCTACAGCGCCGGCACGGTTTATCTGCGCATGGCCAAATCCGGCTCCGCGCAAGCCGGATGGACCTACACCGGCTCCTACAGCACCAACGGCAAGACATGGACGGTGCTGGGCACAAATCCAAACCTGGCAACAGCCTTCACCTATTTCGGCCTCTATGCCATCCGCCAGGAATATGACGGCAACGGGAACCTCTACGCCGTCGCCGATTTTAATTATTTCAAATACAAGGCAATGCGCCGCTGATATCAGCTCCGTGCGGTAGGTAGTTCGAACCGAATGATTGCTCTGGGTCATGGCACGGTCGGCTCCAACGACCTTGAAAAAGCCAAGGCGTTCTACGATGCGCTGCTGGGTTCCGCCGGCGTCACGCCGCTGTTCGAACACCCTTCCGGCGGCCGCGCCTATGGCAACAAAGGGGACCTCTTCTTTGTCGTGCTCGGCCCTTACGATGGCAAGCCCGCGACCATCGGAAATGGCTCCATGCACGGCTTCCGTTTCGACACGCGCGAGGAGGTCAACGCCTTCCACGCCAAGGCTCTCGCCCTCGGCGGCGCCGACGAGGGCGCTCCCGCCGAGCGCGCGCCAAAATTCTACATGTCCTATTTCCGGGATTTGGACGGCAACAAGCTCTGCGCCTTCAGTTTGGGCTAACGGCCCGTAACGAGCTTGGCGGGTGCGATGCCTTTTTACGTTGCGCCACCACCGCGCATTTGCGAGGCAAAGCGGTCTTGCCGCTCGCCATATCGTCCTGTAAGTTGAATGAAACTTCATGCCACGACGGGGGGAGCGGCCAATGAAAGCGAATATCATGCCGGTTGCGGTTGTTTTGTTCGCGGCGCAGACGCTCGTCTGCCAGGCGCAGACATACACCGTGCTGCACGACTTCAAGGGCGGCAAGGACGGTGCGGGGCCACTGCCCGGTTCAGGCGCCGCGTTCGTGGGCGACAGTAACGGCAATCTGTACGGCGCCACTGCCGGCGGTGACGTGCAATCGGATTACGGCACCGTCTTCGAACTCTCCCCGCCGGTCGGTAACGGCAGCTGGACCGAAACAGTGCTTTATCGTTTCAAAGGCGGTGCGGACGGCGATTTTCCCGGCGCCGCCTTGCTGCCGGACGGCGCCGGCGGGTTCTACAGTGCAACGTTCGAAGGCGGTACCGGCACCTGCGCGCCATTTGGTAGCCCCGCAGGCTGCGGCACGGTGTTCCACCTCACACCACCCGCCAATGGCAAAAAGGCCTGGAAGAATCAGGTGCTCTACACCTTTCAGGGCACCACGGACGGGGCCGCCCCAACCGGTCCGTTGATCAGCGATGCCAATGGATCACTGTACAGCATGACCTTGGCCGGCGGCAACGGAACCTGCTATTCGGGAGTCCCAGGATGCGGCGTGGTATACCGGCTCGATCCACCCGCGCATGGCAGCAAGAAATGGACCGAGTCGGTGCTGTACGCCTTCACAGGCGCCGCCGACGGGGCCACCCCGGAGGCTGGCCTGACCTTCGACGCAGCGGGGAACCTGTATGGCGTGACCAGCTACGGCGGCAATCTGAACTGTGCCGGCGGCATCGGCTGCGGCGTGGTGTTCAAGCTGACGCCACCGCAAAACGGCAAGACGTGGTCCGAGACGGTGCTTTACACCTTCCAGGGCGGCAATGACGGCGCCTTCCCGCAGCCCGCCCCGGTGTTCGACAGCACGGGCGCCCTGCTGGGAACCACCAGCGATGGCGGCGGTGCCACCGCATGCAGTGGTGGCTGCGGCACCGCCTATCGCCTCGTCCCGCCGAAGAAAGGTCAAACCAATTGGACGGAGACCATCCTGCACGCCTTCCAGGGCGCGCCCGATGGCGCCGAACCCAATGCCGGCCTTACAGCCGCCGCCGGCGGCGGCTTTGTAACCACCACCTTTTTTGGCGGCACTGGCGCCTGTGCCTTTAACGGCTTGCCGCCCGGCTGCGGCACGGTGGTGGAACTCACACCGCCCGCCAAGGGCAAGATCTGGACGGAAAGCGTGGTCCATAGTCTGAACGGCACGACTGACGGCGCCGAGGCGGCTGGCGGTCTTCTGGTCGATCAATCCGGCACGATCTACGGCGCGGCCGTCGGGGGCGGTGATCCCAAGACATGCACCGCCGGTGCGGCGCCAGGCTGCGGCACCGCCTTCAGCATCACGCCGTAAAAGCCTGGATCAGCGAAGCGCCGCCTGCCTGCGGGCGGCGAAGGAAGGAAGTATTTCTTCTTAAAAAAGAAACAAAAGACTTTTAATTATTGCTAGCCCGACAAATCGATACGGCATCAAAATAGTAAAAGTTTTTTGGTTCTTTTTTTCAAAAAAGAACCGCTTCCTTCCTCGCACAACCCGAGCGGGCCGGCGACTCGCAAAACGCGTCGC
>CAJCIS010000289.1 GCA_903970435.1 Acidobacteriota bacterium
CAGCCGGGCAACCGCCTTTCCATGCCTGGTGATAACAAGCGTTTCGCCCCGTTCGACCTCATCCAGCAGTGCGGCCAGGTGGGTCTTGGCTTCAGAAGCACGTATTTCCCACATCCCGCAGCTTTCAACCGGTCGGTTTGACTGGTCCATCCAGCCGCGGTGCCTGCCGTTTCAACCGGCTCATACCAACCGGCTTTGAGAATGACACATCGAAGGAAGGCGGGGGGCTTCGCCCCCTCGACCCCTGACCGGCGGCACGCCGGTCAGGGGTCCAGGGGGTGAAACCCCCTGGTCTTCCTCGAAGAGTCGGTCTCAACGCGCGTTGGTATTATATGGGTCTGCCTGAACACCAGCGCGCCCGGCCTGGTAAGCGGTCCGGCAGAACGCTTGACCTCCATTACGAGCGGACGCTAATATTCGTTCTGACCTCGGCAATCATTCCGAGTGCTAGTGGTCCGATCCTGACGCTCACTACCCGAGCGTCAGGTGAATCGACCCACAAAAACAAAGGCTAATGGTTTAAATCCAAGGACTCTTCCCTTGGATATTAACCACTAGCGGGTTGATGGGCGAGGATTTGAAAATCATGCCTGACAGTGCCGTTGTGGAACTGGTGAGCCCGTTGGATTTTGCGGCAACGCTGAAGCGGCTCACGGATGCAATTGCGGCCGCCTGCATGACAGTATATGCAACGCTTGATCATGCAGGCGCCGCCAAACAGGCAGGGCTTGCGATGCCGCCGACGGTGGTGCTGATTTACGGTAACGCGAAAGTCGGCACGCCCCTCATGCTTGCCTCTCCGATCGCAGCGCTTGATCTACCCATGCGCGTGTTGATTCGGGAAGATGGCGCGGGCACCTACGTGTCATTCCACCCGATCGCGCAGGTACTGCGGACAGCTTGTGTCCCAGAAACCATGTCGAGCCGATTGGATCGCGGGCAACAGATCCTTGTTGATGCTTTATCGTAATAGGTTGGCGGCTCGATCTCCTACGGGTTTGGTATCTGGCACGCATGTGAGCGATAGAAGATTTCCAGGCTTTGGACGCAAGAAATGCTCGAACGTTTGCAAAATTGACGTAGGCCAGCATCACAAATCGATCACGACATCGCCTTCCGGTTGCGAACAGCAAAGCAATATAGTTCCGTCAGCCGGCGGCTCAATCGGGTCGGGCCGATAATCGACACCCCCCGATATGACGGGCGTCTGGCAACTGTGGCACACGCCGGTACGGCACGACCAACGTACCGGCACATCGCATGCCTCGGCCAATTCAAGAACGCTTTGATAGGTCGATTTCCAGCGGACATTGAGCCCGCTTCGCGCAAATGATACCATCGGCCCCGTGCCGGTCGCACCGGCCGGCGGATGCGGCTGACGGTACGGAGTCGCTACGATTCCGGGTGTAACCGCCGGGCCGCCGCCGAACGACTCGCTACGAATGCGCTTGGCGTCCACGCCCCAAGCCGCCAGCCCAGTGCGCAGCTCTGTCATGAAGGCAGGCGGACCGCAAAGGTAAAACGCGGCGGCGCGGGGTGTTCCTATCCCCTTCAGACTATCAACGCTCGCATGGCCCGAAGCATCAAAATCAACACCTGGCCGGTCCGCCGACGTTGGTGAGCTGAAACAAATATGCCGATGGGCTCGGGGCAGCGCACCAAGACAGGCACCCACCTCCCCGGCAAAAGGATGCTCGCTGCCGTTGCGCGCGCCGTGGATCCACCAGACCTCCCGAGGCGAACTTTCTGCGGCAAGTGCATGAAGCATGGCCAGCATCGGCGTCACGCCGATACCGCCGCTCAGCAGGACTATGGGTCCCCCGCCGGGCTCCAGGACGAAGCTTCCACGCGGCGCAGACGCTTCGATAATATCACCGATTTGAACGTTATCGTGGATATGGCTTCCTACCACACCGCCGCGATTTCGCTTGACGCTTATGCGATAACGATCGCCGCTCGGCACGTCTGAAAGCGAGTAACTGCGCAGGTCGGGAGGTGCTGCGGGTGTTGCACGCAGTCGCAGAACGATGAACTGTCCCGGGCGGCCTCGCACCAAGGGCCGGCCATCGCTGCTCTCCAGGATGAGCGAAGTTACGTCATCGCTTTCGTGTCGCTTGTCCGTTACCTGGAGCGGACGGAACCCTTGCCACCCCGGCTGCGGTTCAACCGCTGATACAAGGCCAGGGTTGCCGCTGGTTGTATCACCGGTATGGGCTCTATCGAGCAGCGCCAGGAAGGATGAACGCCAGCCGGCGCTAAGCGCTGTGATGCGCAACGCCTGCTCAAGCCGTGCGGTCGAATGTCCAGGCTTGTACAGCAACGCGTTTATCTCTGCGATGCTCAAGTTTTCCGGGCCGCGCGATATGCGGACCACCTCGTCTCCCGCTTCGACTTCCCCCTCCTCCAGCACGCGGAAATAGAAGCCGGGCCTTCCGTGCGCAACAAGCAGGGAAGCCATCCGGGGTTCCTTCATTCTAATCCCGATCCGGTAGCACGTTACGCGCGGCTGGGTCACCTCAAATAGGGCGGAACCTATACGGTATCGGTCACCAACCCACACTTCATCGTCTGACAATCCCTCGACTGTGAAATTTTCACCGAATTCGCCATAGGTAAGGTCCATTCGCCCCAGTTGTCTTTCCCAGTAGTGGTAAGAATCAAGCTGGTACACGAACACCGCCCGATTCTCACCGCCATGTCCTGCCAAATCTCCTTGACCGTCACCATCGACATTGAACCGTCGCACAGACCGCCGGCCTTGAACCGGGTTTTTCCAGATCGCTGTGCGGACTGTCCTGCCTTGCCAAACGACCTCCTGGGGAAGTCCTACGTTGACGGACAGCAGACGTGCGGTCACGTCTCGCCCCGCTGAATATCGATCACCACGACGATACGTGCCCTCATCGGTCCCACCTTGTCGAAGTCCAGTCACGTTCCGACCACTATCATCAAGAGCACGCAATCGAAAAGATCAATGCTCTGTTGCCGGAGCGGCCTGGCAAAGGAAGCAGTTCTTTTTTTGAAAAAAAGAACCAAAAAACTTCTGCTCTATCTAAGGTGCCGCAATCAGATAAAAGTTTTTTGTTTCTTTTTTTCAAAAAAGAAATACTTCCTTCCCGTCACGAATCAATCATATCCCGCACCCTATTCGCAATCGCATCAATCGCAAACGGCTTCGTTATCACTTGCATGCCCGGCTCAAGGTGTCCGTTGCCGATCACCGCGTTCTCCGCGTACCCCGTAATAAACAACACCTTCAGCGCGGGGCGCCCAACCCGCCCGGCGTCGGCCACTTGCCGCCCATTCATCCCGCCCGGCAGCCCCACGTCGGTCACCAGCAGGTCGATCCGTGTGTCGGACTGCAAAAGCTTCAAACCGCCCGGCCCGTCGGCCGCCTCCAGCACGCGATAGCCCGCATCCTGCAACAAATCCACCATGAGCATCCGCACGGTCGCGTCGTCGTCGATCACCAGGATCGTTTCGCCAAAGCCGCCCTCGAACACGGCCATCTGCCCCTCGCCATCCGCGCGGTCCGCCGCTTCGCCGTGGTGGCGCGGAAAATACAGGCACATCGTCGTTCCCTGCCCGGGTTCGGAATACACCCGCACCTGGCCGTGCGATTGCCGCACGAAGCCGTAAATCATCGACAGGCCAAGGCCGGTGCCTTGGCCGAGCGGCTTGGTCGTAAAGAACGGCTCGAAAATCCGCTCGATCGTTTCCTTCGACATGCCAATGCCGGTGTCGGTGACGCTGAGCGATACATATTGCCCGGGCGGCAGATCGCGGCCGCGGGCAGCATGTTCGTCGAGCCATTTATTCGCCGTCTCGATGGTCAAACGGCCGCCGTCCGGCATCGCGTCGCGCGCATTGATGCACAGATTGAGCAAGGCATTTTCCAGCTGGTTCTGATCGATCCGAACCGGCCAAAGCCCGGCGGCACCCACCACTTCAACCGTAACATTCGGCCCGCTCGTGCGGCGCACCAGCTCCTCCAGGCCGGCAATCAGCCGGTTGATGTTGGTCGGCCTGGGATCGAGCGTCTGCCGCCGCGAAAAGGCGAGCAATCGTTGCGTCAGTGCCGTGGCACGCTTGGCCGCACCCTGCGCCGCATCCACATAGCGCGGCACCGTCTCCAGCCGTCCCTGCGCAATGCGGGCTTCCAGCATTTGCAGGCTGCCGGAAATGCCGGCCAGCAGATTGTTGAAATCATGTGCAATCCCGCCGGTCAGCTGCCCCACCGCTTCCATCTTCTGCGATTGGCGCAACGCTTCCTCGGCCTGCTCGCGTTGCGCAATCGCCTGCTGCACCCGATCCTCCAGCCGCTCGTTCAGTTCGCGCAACGCCGCTTCGATGGCACGCCGGTGCTCGATATCGATCAGAACGCCGGGAAAACGTATCGCCGCGCCGGCATCATCCAGATCCACCCTTCCATGCGCCTCGATCCAGCGGAACACACCGTCATGCTGGCGCACCCGGTATTCGCAGCGATAGGCGCCCCCGCGCCGCAGCGCCTGGTCAATCGCGGCACCCACCTGCTCGCGATCCTCCTCGTGGATCGACGCCATAATTTCCTGCAACGAAAGCCCGGCGCGGCAGCGCGCCGGATCGAGCCCGAACGAGCGGGCGAAGCGCTCATCGCCGGCGAAATGATCGGCCTGAACATCCCATACCCAGGTGCCCACGATGGCGCCGGCATCCAGCGCCAGTTGCACCCGCTCGGCCTGCTCGCGCGCGCGCGCTTCGCTGGCGCGCACCGCCTCGGCCGCCTCGCGCCGCAGCCGGGCCATGGCGATGTTCGCGGCAATGCGGGCCAGCAATTCACGCGCGGAAAACGGTTTGGTCAGGTAATCATCGGCGCCGGCGTCCAACCCCTCAACCTTGGCCTCCTCCCCGGCGCGCGCCGACAGCATCACAACCGGCAGGTCACGCAGCGACGCATCCTCGCGCACCCGGCGCAGCAGGCCGAATCCGTCCAGCCGCGGCATCATCACGTCGGTCACCAGAATATCCGGCCGCTGCGCACGCAGCGCGGCCAGCGCCGCCTCCCCGTCGGTGACGGCCTCCACCTCGTAGCCGCGATCCGCCAGAAGCCGGCTGATATAATCACGCAAATCGGCATTATCGTCGGCCAGCACCACGCGGCGTCGTTCTGCCCCCACATCGTCCACCGCAGCCGCGTGCGTTCGTTTTGATTGAAGCGCCACTTCGCCGTGCGGCACCTCGCGCGCCGCCCCCGCATCCAGCAGCGCGTCGCCTGTATCGCCCGGCAGCCAGCGCAGCGCCTCCTCGACAAAGGCCTGCGACCGTGACGCAGCCGCAATGTCGTCCGACGCCGTCGCCACCTGCTCGGCCGGCAGGTGCGCGGCGCCCAGCTTCAAGGTCACGCCAAAAATGGTGCCGCGCCCTTCCTCGCTCTGCACGTCGATCTCGCCGTAATGCAGCTTGACAAGTTCCTTGACCAGGGCAAGGCCGATGCCCGATCCCTCGAAACTGCGCCCGTTTGCCCCTTCCACCCGATGGAACCGGTCGAACAGCCGATCGATCTGACTGGCCGGAATGCCGGTGCCGGTATCGCGCACCGTCAGGCGCGCCGTACCATCCTGTTCGCGCAACGTCACCTCGATCCGGCCCGCGAACGTAAATTTGAACGCGTTCGATACCAGGTTGAGAACGATCTTCTCCCACATGTCGCGATCGACATAGGCGGTCTGGCGCAGCTTCGGCGCGTCCACGATCAAGGTCAGCCCCGCCTTGTCGGTGGCCGACCGGAACGACGAAGCAAGGTCCGCGGTCAGCGCGGCGAGATCGGTGGGTTGGAAACGCGCCTCCACCCGCCCGGCCTCGATGCGCGAGAAATCCAGCAGCGAATTGACCAGGCGCAGCAGCCGCAACGCATTCCGGTGGGCAATATCCAGCAGATCGCGCAATTCGGGCGGCGCCGTGTCCGCTTCCGCCAGCGCATCCTCCAGCGGCCCCAGCATCAGCGTCAGCGGCGTGCGGAATTCGTGGCTCACGTTGGAAAAGAACGCGGTCTTGGCGCGGTCGATTTCGGCCAGCGCGTCGGCCCGTTCCCGCGCGCGCTCATAGTCGTCCGCCCGCGCAATGGCGGCCGCCACCTGCGCGGTCAGAAGTTCGAAGAAACCCTGATACGCGGAATCGAACAAGCGGTGCGGATTTAGGCCGGCAACGAGGTAGCCCACCGGCCTGCCCCCCTCGGCGCTGGCAATCGGCGCAATCAGCGCCTGCCGAGGCGCCGCGCGCCGATCCGCCTGCGGCGCCCGCGCCCCCAAAGCGGCCGCAATGCGGTCCACATCCACCAGCACGGGCCGGCCCTGCGCCCCTTGCAAAACCACCCAGTCGGCGGACTGCCCGGGATCGGCCGGCGCCCCGGCAGCGGCAAACTGAAGCCCCGGATCGTGCAACGCCGCCAGCCGCGGCGCGCCACCGCCGTCGATCACATACACCAGCGCGAACGGCACATCCCGCGCGCCGGCCGACAGGCAGCTTTCCAGCCCCCGCATCACCTCGGCGCGGGTGCGCGCGGCCGCGAACGTGGCGCCCAGGTCGCGCAACGTCGCCAACTGGCGTTCCCCGATCACCCGCTCCGTCACTTCGGCCACCACGCACAACATGCCCGTCGTGGCTCCCGAATCGTCGGCGAGCGGCGAGTAGGAGAAGGTGTGATACGTCTCCTCGGAAAACCCGCTGCGTTCCAGATACAGCAGTAGCGCCTCGTCCCACGTCGCCTCGCCGGTGGCCAGAACATGCCGGATGCGCGGCCCGATGTCGGGCCAGATCTCCGCCCACACCTTGTCCGACCGGCTGCCAATGACCCAGTCGCGTTTCAGGCCGACCGTCGGCAGATAATCGTCGTTGCACAGAAACGTCAGGTCGTCGCCCCACGCCATCCACATGGCAAAGCGCGATGTCAGCATGACCCGCACCACGGCACGCAGGCTGGCGGGCCAGGTGTCCGGCGGCCCGAGAGACGTGGCGCCCCAGTCGCACGCGCGCATCAGCGCACGGACTTCGCCTGTGCCACGGAGCAGGGGAGGCCCTTCGTCCACCGTAGGTGTCATCGGCTTTCTGTGCCGCGGTAACTACAAAGGAAGGAAGTCGTTCTTTTTTGAAAAAAAGAACCAAAAAACTTTTGCTTGTTCCGGGGCCGGCGCGAGCCCCTGACGAGTCAGCTGACCTGGATTTATGAGCGCCGGAGCGCCGTAAATTCGCGCCAGATGGTCGTCAGGGCGGCTCTTCAAACGAGCGTTAGAACTTCACCCAGACGCCGCCGCGCCAATAACCTCTCCCGGCGTGCTCGCGCCACGTGTAGTGCTCGCCGGGACCCCAGCGCCAGTTATCGGGGTGCACGACAACGCCATAGGCAGGCGCGTAGGCATACGGATGGCGAACATGCCAACACGCACCCTCGGCATTACAAACGATGGCGGCCGAAGCCGTCGCCGCCGAAGCCGTAAGGGCACTCAAACCGAGAAGGGCGGCGGACGCCACCTTGGACAGTCTATTCATACCGAATCTCCAAACAAACCACGAAGCGGAGTGTACGCACCTGCCGGCAGCGCTGTCTACCTCCCGCCCCCCACGCCGGGCGCTTGGCCGCGGGAGGGCCCCGTGGCAGACGCCGTCGGGTGCCATGCGCCTTCGCATGGCACCCTCTTCGCCAAACGGGATTCGTTAAACTGTGCGCATCGCCCAAGGAGGGCCTCATGGCAGACATTGAACAAATGGCGGCGCAGATGGCCGGCAAGGACGGATTCATCGCAGCACTCGACCAGAGCGGCGGATCCACCCCCGCGGCCCTGCGCGGCTACGGCATCCCCGACACCGCCTACCAAGGCGAGGCGGAGATGTTCCAACGGATCCACGACATGCGCGTGCGCATCATCACCGCCCCCGCCTTCTCCGGCGACAAGGTGATTGCCGCCATCCTCTTCGAAGGCACCATGGACGGCGCGGTCCAGGGCAAGCCCGCGCCCTCCTATCTCTGGCAAGACCGCGGCGTGGTGCCCTTCGTCAAAGTGGACAAAGGCCTGCGGGACGCCGCCGACAGCGTGCGCCTGATGAAGCCCATCCCCGACCTCGACAAGCTGCTCGCCCGCGCCGCGTCCCTCGGCGTCTACGGCACCAAGATGCGCTCGGTCATCGACGGCGCCACGCGCACCGGCATCGCCGCCATCGTCCGCCAGCAATTCGAAATCGCCGCCCAGATCGCCGCCCACGGGCTCATGCCCATCATCGAGCCGGAAATCTCCATCAAGGCGCCCGACAAGCCGGCCGCCGAAGACATCCTGCGCGACGAAATCCACCAGCGCCTCGATGCGCTGCCGGCCGGCCGCAAGGTAATGCTGAAACTCACCCTTCCCACCTCGCCCGACCTCTACGCGCCGCTGATCGAACACCCGCGCACGCAGCGCGTCGTCGCCCTCTCCGGCGGCTACCCGCGCCCGCAAGCCTGCCGCCTGCTGACGCACAACCACGGCATGATTGCCAGCTTCTCCCGCGCCCTGCTCGACGACCTGCGCGCCTCCATGACCGACGCCGAATTCGACACCGTCCTCCGCGACGCCATCGATGAAATCTACCAGGCCTCCGTCCACAAGACTTAGTCCAAAACCCTTAGGGTGGGCTTCAGCCCACCAACGCCGCGCTGCATCAACCCACGAAGGAAGAAGCAGTTCTTTTTTGAAAAAAAGAACCAAAAAACTTTTCTGACACCACCGACCAAAAAACCACTTGCCCAGGCCGACGACTGCCCCTATGGATAGCCCTTCTAACGACAAGGGTTAGTCACCTGAACGCGATTTCGCCCAGCCAACCGGACCAAGCCGCCGAACGCACCCAGCGCCACATGCGCCTGTGCGCCGAGCTGGCCGACCTCGCCATGGACCTGGCCCGCGCCGCCGCCGCCAAAACCCTCGCCGACTGGGCCAAACCCGAAGAACCCCCCGAAGCAGCCCCGCCCCCCGAGCCGGAACGCGCAGCCCCCACCCTCCTCGCGGCCAAACCGCCCCGCGCCCCCGGCACCTCGCTTCGGGCCGCTACCGCCAAACCTGCCGACATGGCCACGATCTTCACCCGCCTCGCCGCCACCGTCCGCGACTGCGTCGCCATGGAGGCCCGCCTCGCCGCCGGCCTCATCCCCACCAGCCGCGGCACCTCCCCCGCGCTGCGCGCCGACCCCCGGCGCGCATCCCTCCAGAACATCTTCCGCCGCATCACCGACCACCACCCCGACCGCGCCGAACTGATCCGGGACACCACCGCCCGCATCGACGAAGACCTCGCCGCCGACCCCGACCGCACGATCGACCTCCCCGAACTCTTCTTCAAAATCTGCGAAGATTTCGCCATCGAAGTCGACCTCGCCACCCTCCCCGACCAATTTCTCGGCCTGGCCGAAGACCCCGACCCCCGCGCCACCTCCCCGCCGTAGCCCGCCATGGAGCGAAGCGGAATGCGGGATCTCCACCCCATCGAACGGGACTCGGACGTACAGGGTTAAGAAAGCAGTTCTTTTCTGAAGAAAAGAACCAAAAGACTTTTGCTCCTGATGCAATCCCCGAATTATCGGCAATGGCCCAAACCGATGTGCAGGCGCAACGTTGCGTCATTCTGCGGCAGCGTCCACTGGCGCCGGGGATTTTTATCCGCCGCACCGAAATCCGCAACAAGTCGATGCGATCGACAAGCAGCCTGCGCCACATTGGCGGAATGCCCAGGCGCATTCCGCCCTACGCCGACAGCCCGCCTACCGCGCCGCCAGTATCGTCACCGCAACCGGCTGCGACGCAATGCCGTTGGCAACCACCATCAGAGTCGCGGCACCCGTTTCGATCCCGGCCGGCACCACGAAATCGGCCGACGATGCCGTTCCGGGCGCGACCGACATGGACGTCATGCCGGACGTCCGTGCATAAAACACGTGCCCGGTCGCCGTGATGACCAGCTGCACCAACGGATAATTGGTCGCGTTCTGAAAGTCGTCGCCATAGGCGGCGCCCTGGGTCAGGCCGTTCAACTGCGTGCCGGAGACCTTGTAGCTACTGCCCGCCTTGAGCTTTTTCGGCACCTTGGTGACAACCGGTTGCCAGGCCGATTGCGCGACACCCGGGTCGGTGTAGATACCGAGATAGCCGATACGATCGTTCACCAGAATCTGCCCGGTCGGCAGCACCATCATGAAGATGTCGAACGAGGACTCGTTCGCGGCATTTGGCGGGTCCGCCACCTGGTTCAGATGGGTCCCGTCGAACAGAAAATAGTGCGCCGGCGTGTAGTATATCCCAGGGCTCGCGGCCACCAGCACCTGTCCATCCGGCACGACGGCGGATGGCCCGTCCGCGACATCATATTGCGAGCCGCCAATGATCGGAAAGCTCGGGCCGGCCGACCAAAGGCCGGATGTGCCATCGTAGACGGCATTGGCGCCGGTAGCGCCGACGGCAAACACCGTGCCGTCCGGCCGCAGCACCTGCGGTCCCACTTCGCCGTCCGCGATCAGTTGCGCGGGCGTCAAGCCGGCGCTCGCCCAGGACCCCGTGCCGGGCGCATAGATTTCCGTGTTCTGCGATGGATCGGTGTCCGTTGTGTCCACCGTCAACACATCGCCGTTCGGCAGCAAGGACCAGCCTTCCTCGCCATTGCCATCCGCCTTGCCGGTGCCGGTCGCGGTCCATTTCAAATTCTTGGCATTGAGCAGCGCCTCCGCCGTGGTGCCGGAATACCCCGAGGCACCCAGCATGAATGTGCCATTGGCCAGCACGCTGGAAGGTCCGTCACCGATGCGCACCCATTCACTCCCCTTGGGGTGCTTCACAGCGGTCCAGCTGTTCGCCACCGGATCGTAGATCGCGCCCCGATTGGTCCATTTGAGCTTGCCGAAATTATATTCCCCGCCCATTACGATCACCCTGCCGTCAGGCAGGATGGCGGACGCATAATAAAGCGGCGCGTAATTCGACGGCATGGAAGCCAGCTGGCTCCAGGTGCCGTTCAGGTAACTGCCGGTAATGTCCGGCGTCAGTTTCCACCAGTTCCCGCTGCCGTTGTTCCGGCTGCCCTGATCCTGCACCATCACCGTGCCATCGGTCAGTTGCAGCATGGCGCCCGGATTGATCGGCACCGCGTTGGTCAGCGTCTGCCATGGCGAACCCCCGGGCGCCCGGAGCCGCGCCGGCGGAACGAAAGCCGGCGGCGCGCGATGAACCCGTGCGGCGTGCGGCGCCGGCGGCGCGGGCATGGCCGCCAGGTTGGCGGGCAGGACCAAGACAGCAAGCAGAAGGACCGGGATAGGCCGGCCTTGGCGACGATAATTCATGGGTTTCCTCACGGTGCCGCGGTGTTCGGCTCGTTCACGGACAAGCCCGTTTGCGCCAGCATCGCCCAACGCGGTGCCGACCGTCAACGACACGCGTCGTTCGCGCCTTCGCCATGGCCCCTAAGTCAGGGATTGCATAAAGAGTAAAAGTCTCTTGGTTCTTTTCTTCAGAAAAGAACTGCCTCCTTACGTTGAACGCAAGCCCGAGGACCCATGATTCGCCTGGACAACATCAGCAAACAAAACGGCCGCCGCCTCATCTTCATCGAGGCCTCGGCGTCCCTCCAGAAGGGCGAGAAAGTCGGCCTGGTCGGGCCCAACGGTGCCGGCAAAACCACCTTGTTCCGCATGATGACGCGGCAGGAAGAACCGGATGAGGGCCAGGTGCTGACCGAGCGCGGCGTCAGCATCGGTTATTTCAGCCAGGATGTCGGCGAAATGGCCGGCCGGAGCGCCACCGCCGAAGTGATGCAGGGCGCCGGCGCGGTGGCCGAGGTCGGCGCCGAACTGGCGACCCTGGAAGCCGCCATGGCGGACCCCGATCAGGCCCACCGGCTCGACGCAATCCTGGAACGCTTCGGCGAAGTGCAAGCGCGCTTCGATGAACTGGGCGGCTACGCGCTGGAGGGCCGCGCGCGCGAAGTGCTCGACGGGCTGGGGTTCAGCCAGGACATGATGGACGGCGATGTCGGCAAGCTCTCCGGCGGCTGGAAAATGCGCGTCGCCCTCGCCCGCATCCTGCTCATGCGCCCTGATGTCATGCTGCTCGACGAGCCGAGCAACCACCTCGACCTCGAAAGCCTGATCTGGCTCGAGCATTTCCTGGCCGGCTTCGACGGCGCGCTGCTGATGACCTCGCACGACCGCGAATTCATGAACCGCGTCATCAACAAGGTCATCGAAATCGACGGCGGCAGCCTGACCTCGTTCTCCGGCGATTACGAATTCTACGCCCAGCAGCGCGCGCTGAACGAAAAGCAGCAGCAGGCGCAGTTCGAGCGCCAGCAGGCGATGCTGGCCAAGGAAATCAGCTTCATCGAACGTTTCAAGGCGCGCGCCTCGCACGCGGCGCAAGTGCAAAGCCGGGTGAAGAAGCTGGAGAAAATCGACCGGGTCGAGCCGCCGAAGCGGCGCCAGTCGCTCGCGTTCGATTTTCCGCCGGCACCGCGCTCCGGCGACGACGTCGCCCATCTGCGCGGCGTGCACAAGCGTTACGGCAACCGGGTGATTTATGACGGGCTCGACCTGCTGGTGCGGCGGCGCGAACGCTGTTGCGTGCTCGGCGTGAACGGGGCCGGCAAATCCACGCTGCTGAAACTGGTCGCCGGCAGCACCACACCGGACGCCGGCACCGTCAAAATCGGCGGCAGCGTCAAGATGGGCTATTTCGCGCAGCACGCCATGGATTTGCTGGACGGCGAACGCACCGTGTTCGAAACGCTGGAGGATGCCTTCCCGCGCGCCGGCCAGGGCGCCTTGCGCGCGCTGGCCGGCGGCTTCGGCTTCTCCGGCGACGAAATCGAGAAAACCTGCCGCGTCCTCTCCGGCGGCGAGAAAGCGCGCCTGGTCATGGCGCTGATGCTGTTCGACCCGCCGAATTTCCTGGTGCTGGACGAGCCGACCAACCATCTCGACATCGCGACGAAGGAAATGCTGATTACGGCCTTGGCGCAATATGAGGGCACCATGCTGTTCGTCTCGCACGACCGCCATTTCCTGGCCGCCTTGTCCAACCGCGTGCTGGAGCTGACGCCGGAGGGCGTCCACCAATATGGCGGCGGCTACCGGGAGTACGTCGCCCGCACCGGACACGAGGCGCCCGGCCTGCACGCGTAAATGTCCTAATAAAAGCAAGGGTTAAGGAAGCAGTTCTTTTCTGAAGAAAAGAACCAAAAGACTTTGGCTCCTGCGCCTGCACAAAGGTTCGGGCCACGGCCGATAAGTCGGGGATTGCGTCAAAAAGCAAAAGTCTTTTGGTTCTTTTCTTCAGAAAAGAACATTCTTCCTTCTCAAACCATTGCCGGCGACTCTCGACATCGCCGGGGAGCATCCCAATGTGACGGCAACGCTATGGGCATATCTACCACAGAGGGAGGCAAGGGCATGAGCACGGAACGCGCGGTTCTCGCAGGGGGCTGTTTTTGGGGCATGCAGGATCTGATCCGCAAGCTGCCGGGCGTGGTGTCCACCCGCGTCGGCTATTCCGGCGGCGAGGTGCGGAACGCCACCTATCGCAACCACGGCAACCATGCCGAGGCGATAGAAATCATCTTCGATCCCGCCCGCACCAGTTTCCGCACGCTGCTCGAATTCTTCTTCCAGATCCACGACCCGACCACCCGCAACCGCCAGGGCAACGATGTCGGCGCCAGCTATCGATCGGCGATTTTCTATACGTCTCCGGAACAGAAAGCCGTGGCCGAGGACACCATCGCCGACGTGGAGGCCTCCGGCCTGTGGCCCGGCAAGGTGGTGACGGAATTATCGCCGGTGGGCGATTTCTGGGAGGCGGAGCCCGAGCACCAGGATTATCTGGAACGGATCCCAAACGGCTACACCTGCCATTTCATCCGTCCCGGCTGGAAGCTGCCGCACCGCGCCGCGGCCCGGCAAGCGGCTGAGACGGCCGGGGCGCCGGGCAGGTGAGCCTCTGGCCCGAGCTCCCCTACGCGGGTTGGCACGAAACCGCGGCAACGCTCCAGCTCTGGACCCAGATCGTCGGCAAGGTCCGCCTCGCACTGACCCCTTGGCTCAATCATAGCTGGCACGTGCCGCTCTACGTCACCGCGCGCGGGCTCGGCAGTTCGCCCATTCCGGCCGGCACCGAGCTGCTCGAATTCGAATTCGACATGATCGATCACCGCCTCGCCGGCCGCACCAGCACGGGCGCGGGCGCCGCGGTGGCGTTGGAACCGCAGTCGGTGGCCGATTTCTACGCCCGCGTTATGGCCATGTTGGCCGAACTCGGCGTCGATGTCGCGATCGATACACGACCGAGCGAAATCGCCGCGCCAATCCGATTCGAAAATGATACCATCCACGCCGCCTACGACCGCGACGCCGCGCACCGCTTCTGGCGCGTGCTCGTGCAGGCCGACCGTGTGCTCAAGCTGTTCCGCACCGGATTCATCGGCAAGGCCAGCCCGGTGCATTTCTTCTGGGGCAGTTTCGACCTGGCGGTGACACGTTTCTCGGGCCGCCGCGCCCCGATGCACCCCGGCGGCGTGCCCGGCCTGCCCGACCCGGTGACGCGCGAAGCCTACTCGCACGAAGTCAGCAGCGCCGGCTTCTGGCCCGGCAACGACGCGTTCCCGCAAGCCGCCTTCTACGCCTACGCCTATCCCGAACCGGATGGCTTTCGCGACGCCCCGATGCCGCCAGGCGCGCGCTTCGAAACGGCGCTGGGCGAATTCGTCCTGCCCTACGAAACATTGCGCGAGGCGCCCGACCCCGACACGTTGCTGCTCGACTTTCTGCAGGCGACTTACGAGGCTGCCGCAATCGCCGGCCGATGGGACCGCACGAACCTGGAATGCGCCCGCGGCGTCCCGGGCAGGCCGCGACCGCTCAGCTGATCAGTTCGTCACGACATTTGTCCTTGGCTGAGTCGGCGGGAAGCGAGTAAAAGTTTTTTGGTTCTTTTTTTCAAAAAAGAACTGCTTCCTTCCTTCTCGCAGCTCGCCGGCGGCGTTACTGGTCGTCGAGGTCCAGGTTCGGGTGCGCGATGCGCTTGGAGAACTCGGCCGGCCAGCGGACTTTTGTTTCACCCGGATAGGGGCGCGTAAAGCCGGTCGCCTCATACCAGGCCCAGTGGTTCATCGTGTAGGGATCTTCCGAGTCCGGCTTTTGCAACTTGCCGCGGAACATATCGGCCTTTGCCAGTGACCAGGCGCGGGCGAGCGGGCTGAGTTTTTGTTCGTTGCTTGCCTGATCGTTGACGCCCTGGTTCAGCGGTATCTGGTTCGGCACGTGCGACCAGGGCGCCGTGTTGGGCGTGTTGGTGAACAGGTTGAACATCGGCGACGCGACCAGGTCGAACTGGTTCATCGGCGGCAGCCCGAGGATCTGTTCGATTGTGCGGGTCATGTTGACCTGCGAGAAGTAGGTGTCGTTCGCCGGCTGATATTGCACCACGTAGGGGCTGACGATGTAGCCGGGGCTGCGGTGACCGTCCACGTGGTCGACGCCGTCCTGCGCATCGTCTTCGGTAATGAAGATCGCTGAGCTGCCCCATACGTTGCTGTGGGTGATTGCGTCCACGATGCGGCCGACCGCGAGGTCGTTGTCGGCCTGTTCGGCATTCACCGTCGGCGGCCCGCCGGTGTGATCGCACATGATCCAGAGCGTGGTGAGCGCCGGCACGGTGCCGGCCTTCACATCGGCCTGGAAGTTCGGCAGCCACAGATCGACGCGGAACTGGTCGGGGATGCCGAGGTCGAACACCGGGAAATGGGCGACCGAGTAGTTCTGCACCGAGGGGATTTCCGAAATGGTGTTGATGGTCGTTCCGTAATAGAGTTGCGATTCCTGGCCGCTTTCGTAGGCTTGCGAGTCGGCGTAGAATTGCGCCCAGCTCGGCTCGCTGGTGCTGCCGTTCGGCTGCGTGTAGGTCACCGAAGAATATTCGACATATTCGCCGAACAGCTTCACCGGCAGGCCCTTTTGCTCGGCGGCATCCCACAGGAAGCCCTTCGGCTGATAGGCCAGCGCGTCGTAGCCGTTGGCCGGATAGGAACGGATCCAGTCGGGTGACTGGATGTCGTCCATATACGGCGCCATCGCCTGCACCAACCAGTTATGGCCGTCGGCCGACTGCCGCGACGGATTGTAGTAATTGTCGAGCAGCGGGAAACGTTGCACCAGCGCATGAAGGTTCGGCGTGTCCGCGCCGCCGAATACCGCCAGCGACGGGTCGCCGTTGCCTTGCGGAACGTCGCCGAGGATCTGGTCGTAGGTGCGGTTTTCGCGGACGATCAGGAACACGTGCTTGATCAGCGAAGGATCGCCGATATGGGCCGGGATCGCGACCGGCGGCTTGGACGAATTGCCGCCATGCGCCGCATTGACGTTCACGGTCAGGTCCCAGTGATTATTCTGGTAAACCTGCGTCGTGTACGCCGAGAGCTGCGACTGCGTGGGTAGCGGGATCAGGTTTACGGTGGCGGTGTCGTGGTGGGTATTGTAGCCGTAAACACCGTGCGCCTCGCCGATCGAGCCCCAGGTGCCGAGGCCTTTGTCGTTGGCGACGACGAGCTGATTATGGGTGCTGTCGAACGCGATGGAGCCGGGGGTCGATCCGGTCGGGATATAACCCAGCACCGGGGTCTGGTTGCCGCCGCTGAGATCCACCACCGCGATCGCGTTGGCGGTGTAGAGCGAGACGTAGGCCACCGTGCCCACCACCACAATTCCGGTCGGCTGGGCGCCGAACGGCTTGCCCCGCAGCGGAATCGAAAGGTCGATGGTATTCATCACCTGGTTGGTTGCCAGATCGATGACCGAAATGCTTTCGCTGCCGGTATTGCAGACGAACAGCAGGCCGCCGGAGATCGTCATGCCCGTGGGGTGCAGGCCGACCTTGATGTGGGTCGCCACCTTGCCCGTGGTGAGGTCGACGACCGAGACCGTGCCGGTGATGGCGGTGCCCGATATGTTGCTGGCGACAATCGGTGTGCCGTTGGATATGTTGGTGAAATCGGAAGGCTTTGCCTGGCGGCCGCCTTCGTTGCTGACATAGGCGTAGTTGCCGCTGACGACGACGCTGTGCGGTGCGTTGCCGACGCGGATCTGCTTGCCCTTCAATTGCGGCGGATCCACGGTGAGGTCGATCGGCTGCAGCGTGTTGTTGGCGTTCAGCACGGCATAGGCCGTGCTGCTGTCCGCGGACACCGCGATGCCGGCGGGATTGGAGGTGTAGTTGTTGCCATTGTAGAACTGGCCGCAGGCATCGGTCACCGGAATGCTCGGCAAGCCCACGATAATGCCCTGGCATTTGATGAAGGCCTGGCTTGGCAGAACCGGAAGCTGTTCGTAGTCGCTCAGCAGGCCGTTGTTGGGATTCACCTTGGCGATTGCGACATAGCTGTCGTCCTGGCTGAACAGCAGCTTGGTGCCATCCGGCGAATAGGTAATGCCGGTGAAGGACCCGGTGCTGTCGCTGAAGGGCGAATAGAGTTGCTGAATGGCGCCGGTGGCGGTGTCGAACACCTCGACCGCCTGGGCCGCGCCCATGACCAGCGCGGCGGCGCTGTTCGGGTTGGTCGGGTTCAGCGCAACCGCCTTGGCGCGCACCGGCGAGCCAAGAATGATGGTCTTGCCGGCCGGATTAACGATCTGGCCGGTGGACATCACATATGTGCCGTTGGACTGAGGTCCCACCTGGTAGTTTGGGAATTGCTGCGATTGGGCGAAGGCCGTGGCGTACAGCCCGAGCGTCATCAGCCCGTACAGCGGGCCGTATTTGATAGCCGACTTCATGTCGAATTGCCCCTTATTGAACAACGCCGTTCTGGCGGGGCGCAAAATGTGGCCAGAACGGGCACGCGTCGCGCGCATTTCCGTGACAGATTGGTTAACCTTATCTGACAGCAAGTATTTGTCAGGTTCTTGTCAGACTAGATTCAACGTTTGTCAGGTTCTTGTCAGTATAGTCATATCGAACCACATCATTGCAAAAGTTTTTTGGTTCTTTCTTTCAAAAAAGCACTACTTCCTGTTTTTGTTACGGAACAAGTTCACGCAGCGCCCCCAGCCAAGGTTCGTAAGCGCGCCAGCGCCCCACGGCGGCGCCATGAATGGGTTGCCGCGCCTGCCATTTGCTGGGCGTCTTGACGATCCGGAGGTTTCGTTCCGGATGCAGGCAGGACTCTGACCAGTCCAGTCCGCAAGAAGCGGTCAGAAGCCGGATGACCGGTCCCGGGCCGCTGGTCAGCGCCTCGTAATCGATGTCGACGAACCGGGCGCGGGGGAGCACGGCGCGCCAGTGGGCGCAGAGGCGCTGATAGGCGCGCACGTAGCCCACCAGCGCCGCGCCGCCGGTGGGAAAGGCGATGCGGGGGTTGAAATGGGTCTGGTGGATCGACAGCGCCGTATCGATCGGGGTGCGGCGGCAATGGATGATGGTGGCGTCCGG
Source organism: Acidobacteriota bacterium (assembly GCA_903970435.1). Taxonomy (GTDB): domain Bacteria; phylum Pseudomonadota; class Alphaproteobacteria; order Acetobacterales; family Acetobacteraceae; genus CAJCIS01. Next base: position 18,468 of record CAJCIS010000289.1, read on the forward strand.
CAGCGCGAGATGGATCAGCCCGGCCCACTGGAAATTCAGCGGCATCTTGTCGGTAACCCAGCCCGCGCCGCCGGCGATGCTGCGCAGGCGCCGGCGATAATCGGCCGCGTTGCGTGTGAGGGCGGCCGCGTCGGGCACGGGCGCGCCGGTTTTATCCCAGTTGCCGCCGAACGCGTTCCAAAACGGCAATTCGCCGCCGGCGCGCACGCGCGGATGGGCGGAGAGAATTTGTTCCACCAGCGTGGTGCCGGAGCGCGGCAAGCCGACAATGAAAATGGGAGCTGGTGTGCCGGGGTGTGCGGCGGCCGGGCGCGCGAAGACATCGGAGGTAAAGGTGGCGATCAGGCGGCCGATCCGCGCCTCGAAAGCGGCGAGATCGAAACGAACTATCGTGTTGCGCAGCGCCTCCGCCGCGTCGAACTGGCGCATGGCTTCCTCGGTGTCGCCGAGATCGTCGGCGGCCTTGCCCAAGGCGAGATGCACGCGGGAACGTTGCGCGGGTTCCAGCCCGGGCCATCGAAGTGCCGCCCGCATGCGCGCGATCAGTTCGGCATCTTCGGGGCCGATGCGGCGGCAGCGCACGATGTCGTAATAACTGCCGGCGCGCAGGGGCGAGCGCTCGATTGCGCGGATAAGATAGTCACGTGCTTCTTCGAAACGGCCGGCATCGGCGAGCAAATTACCGAGCAGGTCGAGCGCGGTCGCGTTGCCATCCACGGCCAGCACCTGTCGCAGAATTTTCTCCGCCTCTTCATCACGATCTTCGGCCAGCAGGGCCTTTGCGGCAGCAATACGGCCCGGCGTTGTCCGCGGCGCGGACGCGGCGGCGCGGCGGAATGCGGCAATTGCTTCGGCGGCATGACCCAGGCTGTAGAGGAGGTCGCCGGCGCGGTAGCGCGCGTCGGCCAGAGACGGCAGCACATCGGAGGCGCGGCGATACGCCGCCAAGGCTGCATCGACAGCGCCGGCCGCCTCAAAGGCGATGCCGAGCCGGAGATGGGCGTCCGCATAGCGGGGATTGATGGCAATGGCCCCTTGCAGGGCCGGAATGGCCTCGCCGAGAAGGCCGGTTTCCAGACAGGCAAGGCCGAGATCGTGCAGAATTTCGGCATTGCCCGGCGCCTGCCGCGCGGCTTCGCGCAACGGCGCCACCGCGTCGGCTGGCCGGCCGGCGCGGAGCCGTTGCGCGGCCAGGCCTAGGAGGCGCGCAACGTCGCTCAAGGCAAGGCAAGGGGAAGGAAGTATTTCTCTTTTGAAAAAAAGAAACAAAAAACCCTTATTCTGTTACGATTCAATACTAAACATGGTAAAAGTTTTTTGGTTCTTTTTTTCAAAAAAGAACGACTTCCTTCTTCAAACCGAATACCCAAGCCGCTCGATCGTAGGCAAGAGAATCGGTATAACCGGCTCAAGCCGCGCGAGATAATTCCTGTACCGATACCGCGACCGATCATAAAGTTTCTCCGACACCTGCGCGTAGCTCGCCGTGCGCGCGTAGCGGCGATTTTCGTGGAAGGCCAGGCAATGCGGATCGAAATCCTCGCCGATGAAGGCCAGCACGCGGCGGATGCTGGCTTCCTGATCGTCCACGATGTCCTCGTAACGCACCGGCAGATAGCGCAGGCTCAACTCGGCGCGGTAATGCTCCACCAAATCCATCACCAGAACGTAGTGGCGCGCCGCACTTTCCAGCGCATAGGCGCAGTAATAGCCGTGCGTGAGAAGGTTGGAGAATACCGACAGCACCACGTCGAGCGGATGGCGCATCAAATGCAGCAAGGGGGATTGCGGAAACAGCATGGAAATGAGGCCGAGATCGGTTTCGTTCAGCGGCATCTTGTCGGTAAACCACGTGGCGCCGGCGGGCACGATGCCGAGCTGGGCAACCTTGCGCAAATAATGGTCGCGCAGATTATCCAGGTCGTCGCGGTGGTCGCCCATCCAGAGTTCGGCCAAGGCTTCAGGATAGGTCAGCGGGCTATCCAACATGCGCGGCATGAGGCTGGTGAGTTCGTTAATGATGGGCAATTCGTCGCCGGCGGCGATGTGTGGATGCGCGGTGAGTGTCTGTTCCAGCAGCGTGGTGCCCGAGCGGGGAAAGCCGAGCACGAACAGCGGCTGGGCCACGTCGGTGCGCACCTGGGCGCGCGGCAGCATGCGCAGGCGGCGGGCGGTGAAGAAATTCTTCAGCCGCGCGGTAACTTGCCTTGCGTGGTCTTCGAGATAGGCGTTGCCGGACACCTCGCGCAGGCGGCGCTTTCCTTCGGAAAACGCATCGAACGCCTCATCGTAACGGCCCATCTGGTCCAGCAGGCGGCCTTTTTCCAGGTATTCGCTGGCACCCAGTTCGGCGCGCTCGGCGGCCATGGCATCGAGCAGCGCCACCGCGGCCGGCGCATCGCGCATGCGGCCGAGCACCACCGCGCGCATCAGTTGGACGCTGGGGTTGCCGGGGAATTGGGCTTCGGCACGGTCCAGCAACGCCATGGCGGCGGCCAGGTCGCGGTCGGCTTCCTCGAGGCGCGCAAAGCCCAGCAAGGTATGCAGGCTGTCCGGCGCGGCGGCCAGCGACTCCGTGTAAAGATCGCGCGCGGCCTGCATCTTGCCTTGATTTTTCAGGCACAACGCCAAATTGGCGAGCACCACCGGGTCACGCGCGCCGGACAAGTCCAGCGCGCGATAATAATGGAATTCGCCGACCGCGGGGCGGTAGGCCTCGGTGAGCACCATGCCCATCAGATAATGCGACTGCGCGTTTTCGGGCGCGATGCGGATGGCGTTGCGGGCGTGATGTTCCGCCTCGGCCAATGCGCCCTTGCCCAGCAGCAGCAAGGTGATTTCGTTGGTCGCCCAGAAATTGTTGGGCTCCAGCGCCACGATGCGGCGGATCAGCGCCTCGGTGGCCGGGCGGTTGGCCTCGGCCTTGCGGATTTCGTACAGCACCGAAAGCGCCCCGGTGCGGCCGGGCGCCAGTTCCAGCACGTCCAGCGCCAGGCGTTCGGCGGTGTCGCGCGCGCCGGTGCGGCTTGCCTGCACGGCGCGCTCTTCCAGCGGCACCAGGTGCCGGTTGGCTTCCGGCGCGCCGAGCGTGGCAAGGTTCAGCTCGCAGCACCGCGCCCGGCTAAGGCCGCTGCCGCACGGACATTGCCGTGTCGGAATGGCGTCCGCCGATGGTCGCATGGGTGTTACGGCGTCAATTTGAACACCGCGCCCAGGCCGGCCGCACCGCCATATTGCGTCGTGCCATACAGGGTCTTGCCCCGGAAGATCACGCCGGCGTAGGGGTTAGCCGGCGCCTTGTTGCCTTTGAAGCGTGCGAGCACGGTTTCGGCGCCGGTGGTGGCGTCGATGCTGAATACCGTTCCGTTGTCCATCCCGCCACCGTAATAGGTGGTGCCGTACAAAGTCCCGTTTTGGTAAAGCAGGCCCGCATAAGGCGCCGCCCCGTCGAGACCGCCCTTGAAACTGTACAGCACGGTTTCGGCGTTGGTTGCAGGGTCGAACGAAAATGCCACGCCGTTGCCGCTGGCGCCGCCGAACACCGCGGTGCCATACAGGAGGCCGCTCTGGTAAATAAGGCCGGCGTAAGGGTACTCCCCGTCGGCGCCGCCGGTAAAGCTGTAGAGCACCGCCTCGGCGGCCGTGCTGATGTCGAACGCGAACAGGGTGCCGCTGTCGGCCGCCCCGCCCGTGGACGTGGCTCCGTAGAGCGTGCCGGCCGCATCGACCAGTCCGCCGAAGGGTCTCGCACCGTCCGTGCCGCCGGCGAAACTGTGCAGCACCGTCTCGGCGCCGGTGGCCAGATCGATCTGGAACAATGTTCCGAGGTTGCCGGTGCCGCCGCCGTTGGTGGTGCCGTACAGAAAGCCGCCCTGGTAGGTCAGTGTGCTGGCCGGAAAGGCGCCATCGGTGGTTCCGCCCGCGAAACTGTACAGCACCGTCTCGGCTTGCGTCTGGGGATTGAGGGCGAACACGGTGCCGTTGTTCGACGCGCCGCCCTGGGTGGTGGTGCCGTAGAAGGCGCCCTTGGCGTACACCAGGCCGCCGAACGGGGCCTGGCCATCCGTGCCGCCGGCAAAGCTGTGCAGCACCGTCTCGTCGCCGGTGGCCGGATCGAGCTGGAATGCCACCCCGAACCCGGAACCGCCGTCCTCCGGCGCGGTGCCGAACAGGCTGCCGGCATGGTAGGTGAGGCCGGCATAGGGACTGGCGCCGTCCTGGCCGCCGGCGAAGCTGTGCACCACCTTCAGTTTGTGGGCGCTTCCCGCTGCGGGCGGCTTTTGCGCATGTCCGGCGGCCGGGAACATTGCCAGGCTGGCAAGGGCGAGCGCGGCAATTCTGGCGATTGGCATGTCAGTCCCCCGGGGTCGCCGGGGTTTTAGATCATTTGCGCTCTGTCAGACAACTGTCAGCAGCACAAAGCTGGGCGGAAGGAAATCGAATACAATCAATGCTTTAAGAAGGAAGCCGTTCTTTTCTGAAGAAAACAACCAAAACACTTTTGTCTGTCTGCCTGCACAGACGTTCGGGCTATAAACGGATTCAGTGGGACGCTTTCCATTCCTTCACGGCGGCGAGCGTGTTGCCCACGTGGCCCGATGGATCCAACGCGCTGTAGGCGTAACCGATTTTGCCGTCCGGCAAAATGACGTAGCTGGTGCGGCTGGAATAACCCAGCATGCCGATCAGAACGGCATCGTATTCCTTGGATATGGTACCGTCCTTGTCGCTGGCGACAGGAAATTTGCTGCGGCACTCGCTCACCGAAAATTTCTTCAGCTTCGCCACGTCATCCTGCGACACGCCGATGACGGTGGCGCCCAGCGCCTGGAATTGCGGCACCGCGTCGGCAAATTCATGCGCTTCCTCAGTGCAGCCGCTGGTGAAGGCGGCCGGATAGAAATACAGCACCACCGGACCATGCTTCAGCGCGTCCGCCAGACTGAAGGCAAATTCGTTGCCGCCCTGCGTGGCCTGCGCCGAGAAATCCGGCGCCTGGGCACCCGGTTTCAACATCGCCAGCGCCGGCCCGGCCGCCACCAACATCGCCGCCACTGCCAAGACTTGCCGCATTTTGTATCTCCCGGTGGTTGGAAAAGCGTGTGGTAGGAAAGGCGTACAGACAGGGAAGTCGTTCTTTTTTGAAAAAAAGAACCAAAAAACTTTTGCTCCTGGCGGTTGGTATCATACGGCGGCGCGCGCGCAAGCCGCAAACTGGCGGATGGCTCGGATCAGCGATAACGTTCCGGAACAGAACGGCTTTCCTTTTTTCATTTAGCCCCCCAACGCCCGCACCACCCCCTCGGCAATAGCCCGAAATGCCGCCGCCGCGGCACTGGCCGGCGCGCCGATGACCACGGGCAATCCCGCATCGCCAGCGGCGCGCACGTCGGCCAGCAGCGGCACCGCGCCCAGGAACGGCACGCCCATTTTGGCCGCCTCCGCCTGCGCGCCGCCGTGGCCGAAAATGTCGGTGCGGCCGCCGCAATGGGGGCACTGAAAATAGCTCATGTTCTCGACCACGCCGAGGATGCGCACGCCGACTTTTTCGAACATTGTCACACCGCGCCGCGCGTCCAGCAGCGCGATGTCCTGCGGCGTGGAGACGATCACCGCGCCGGCGAGATCGACGCGCTGGCTCAGGGTTAGCTGGGCGTCGCCGGTGCCGGGGGGCATGTCCACCACCATCACGTCGAGCGCGCCCCAATCGGTCTGGCCGAGCATCTGGCTGAGCGCGCCCATCACCATCGGGCCGCGCCACACCATGGCCTGCGTCTCGGGCACCAGAAAGCCCATGGACATGCACACCAGCCCGAAGGCCGGCACCGGGATCATGATCTGGTCGCGCAGGCCCGGCTTTTGGTTCACCCCCAGCATGCGCGGCAGGCTGGGGCCGTAAATGTCGGCGTCGATCAGCCCGACCCGGCGGCCGCTTTGCGCGAGCGCCACCGCCAGGTTGACCGCGACGGTGGATTTGCCGACGCCGCCCTTGCCGGAGGCGACGGCCACCACGGACTTCACGTCCGTGAGAAATTTTTCGTGGCCGGCGGGGCCGTGCCCGGCGTGGGCCGGCGCGGGCGCGGGGGCGGGGGCGGGGGCGGCCTGTTTGTGGGACGTCAGCACCACCGTGACGTGGCGTACCCCCGCCGCACCGCGCAGGGCTTCCTCCACCTGCCGCCCGGCCTGCTCCATGGCGGCCAGGTGCGCACGCTCGGTGCGCAAGGCGACGTGCACGGTGCCGTCGGCGACCGACACGCTGTCGACCAGCTTGGCGGCCACCAGGTCACGCCCATCCGGCCCGCGCACCTGACGCAGCACCCGCACCACTCCGGCCTCGTCCATCGCTTTGCAAACCTTTCCCGCCCGGCCCATATGCGGGCAACGCGGCATATGGCGCACCGCTTGCCGCCGCGCCACGTCCGCCCCCTCACTTCAGGCAGCCAAACCCCATGCCGTCCGACCACAATCCTTGGACCCCCGGCGGGGGCGACGGAAGGCCGCCCAGCGGGCCGCGCCTGCCGGATGCCGGCCCGCCCTGGGGCGGCCCGCCCCGGCGCGGCCCGCCGCCCGACTTCCGCCATATCTCCGACCTGCTGCGCGGGCTGCTGCACCGCCTGCTGGGCGGCGGGCCGCGGCTGCTCGCAGCGTTCGGTATCGGTCTGGCGGCGATCTGGCTCGCCACCGGCTTCTTCCGGGTGCAGCCGGACGAACAGGGGCTGGTGCTGCGCTTCGGCGCCTATAACCGCAGCGCGCCGCCGGGCCTGAATTACTGCATTCCTTACCCGTTCGAATCGGTGCTGCTGCTGCCGGTGACGCGCATCAACCGGGTGGAAATCGGTTTTCGCAGCGAGACCGAGGAGGATCAGCCCTTCCCGCGCGCGCCGAACGGCGCCGGGCAGGAGGCGGACCAGCCGGAACGCGATTTGCGCGAAGAAAGCCTGATGCTGACGGGAGATGAAAATATCGTCGATATCAACGCGTCGGTGTTCTGGCGCATCAGCAATGCCTCTGCGTACGCCTTCAATACACGCAACCCGGCCTATACGGTGAAATCGGCGTCCGAAAGCATGCTGCGCCAGGTGGTCGGCCACACCAACATTCAGTCGGCGCTGACCGAGGGCCGCGCGGCGATCGAGCAGGCGGTGACCGTCGGCACGCAGAAGATACTGGATCAATACGGCACCGGCGTGGAAATCACCCAGGTGCAATTGCAGAAAGTCGATCCGCCGGCCGACGTGATCGAGAGTTTCCGCGACGTGCAACGGGCCAATACCGACGCCGATCGCGCCCGCAACGAAGCCCAGGCCTACGCCAACGACATCGTGCCGCGGGCGCGCGGCGATGCCGCCGCCGTGGTGGCGCAGGCGGAGGGCCAGAAGACCGCGGCCATCGCCAATGCGAACGGCGAGGCGCAGCGTTTCCTGGATGTTTATGCCGCCTACGCCCAGGCCAAGGACGTCACGTTGAAACGATTGTATATCGAAACCATGCAGGATGTGTTGAGCCATGCCGAGCTGACGGTGGTGGACGACAGGCTGCGCAACCTGCTGCCGGTGCTGCCGCTGAGCACGACTCGCAGCCGCGCGGAGGCGCCGCCATGAACCGCTGGCTCACAGGTGCTGCCGTCGTTTTCGTGGCCTTGTATGTGCTGATGCACATGTCGTTCTTTGTCGTCAATCAAACCGACATGGTGCTGATTACCGATCTTGGTGATCCGCAGCGGGTGATTACCGATCCCGGCCTGCACGCCAAGCTGCCGCTGGTGCAGAACGCCATCGTGTTCGATCGCCGCCTGCTGGATTTCGAATCGCCGCCCGAAGAGGTTATTCTCGGTGACCAGCGCCGGCTCATCGTCGATTCGTTTGCGCGCTACCGCATTACCAATCCGCTGGAATACTACCAGTCGGTCGGCCCGTCGGAGGATGCTATTCAGGCGCGGCTCGATTCGGTGGTGACATCAAGCCTGCGCCGCGTGCTGGGCAGCGAAACATTGCTCGATGTGCTGTCGGCGCAGCGCACCCGCATCATGTCGTCGATCCAGAAACAGGTGAACGACGAAATGAAAGGGTTTGGCGTCGACGTGATCGACGTGCGCCTGCGGCGTGCCGATCTGCCGGCGGAAAATACCCAGGCGATCCTGCAGCGCATGCAGTCCGAACGCGATCGCGTCGCCCGCCAGGCCCGCGCCGAAGGCGCCGAAGCCGCCGCCCGCATCAAGGCCGACGCCGACCGCCAGCGCACCGTCATCCTGGCCGACGCAGGCGCCACCGCCAACACACGCCGCGGCGAAGGCGAGGCGCAGGCCATCGCGATTTACGCCAATGCATTTTCGCGCGACCCGGGGTTCTTTGCGACGTGGCGGACGTTGCAGGCTTATCGCGAGGCTTTTGCCGGGGGGCATAGTCATCTGATATTGTCGCCCGACAATGATTTTCTGCGGTTGCTGCAGGGGGCGCAGAAATAAGGAAGGAAGCAGTTCTTTTTTGAAAAAAAGAACCAAAAAACTTTTGTCTGTCCAGCACGCCCTACAGCCGCTTTAGTTTGGACCATATCCACGGCCGAACTTCTGGTTCTTGACGGGCTTGCCGGGGGCGCAACGGTAGCTTGCCGCGTGCGTGGGATTGCCCGTTCCGTTGTAGCGGGCGTTCCGCGGATAGGGGCAGAGCGGGCGCTGGAATTCGATACCCTGCGCCTCGTTGTCGTTGATGTAGTGGGTTGCAATGATTTTTTCGGGTTCGGTGCCGGACTCGCGCCAGGCGACCAAAGCCGCCAAGATATCGTCCTTGGGCGACAACGGGTCGGGCGGCTGGTTGGGCGATTGGTTGCCGAAGGCGTCCGCGCCGGGGCCGCCCGTGCAGTGCCACATGCCGGGTGCGAGATACAGCCTTGTATAGGCGGGCGTGTTAGGGTCGTCGATCAATGCCTGATTGTAATAGTCGATCGTATCGGCCGAGGGGATGACCGGATCCTCGTAGCCGGCATACAGGATCAGCTTGCCGCCTTGCGTGTTGAAAGCGGAAAGATTGGCCTGGGTGGCATTGACGACGTTGGCAAAATTCGAGCTGCCGACGGGAGTTTCGTCCAGGGCGCGGATTCTGCCGGCGCGCACGCCGGCGGGTTCTGTGACGGTCTTGAAGAGCGTCTGCCATCGGAATTGCTTGCCGAACGTCCAGGCATCGATACTGTCATAGGCCGGCTCCGTCAGCGTTTCCCGCGTGCCCAGGCCGTCGGCGGCGTTCTCCGCGCCGCGCTCGTATCCGGGATCGAGCACGCTTCCATTGCTGTCCAGCGCGCCGTGCCAGTATTGCGTCATGGCAATCACCTGGTCGGCGGTGAGGCAGGTGCAGCCGGCGGCGACGCTGTCCGCGCACGGTATTTCGCCCGGCGCGCCGGTGCACTGCAACGCGGTGGGGCTGAAATTGCACATCGCCGGCTGGGTCAGGTAATTATCGGTCGTCAGGCCGCCGTCCCGGCCGGCGCACGCGGCCAGCAGGCCGGCATGCGCCAGCGTTCGGGCGCCCGCGGTCAGATACGCATCCGGCGCGAAATGCGTCACTTCGTAGAGTCCGGCGCCGCCACTGATGAGATGGGTGCGGTCGTAGGCCGGCGACCCCGCGAGGATGGCGTCGTAATCGCCAGGATAACGTTCCGCTTCCGCCAGAGCCTGGCCGCCACCGGTGGAGCAGCCGTGGAAATAACTGTAGGTCGCCGGCGTGCCGTAATAATCCTGGATGAGCGCCTTTCCGGCCAGGGTCATGAGATGGGTGGCGCCAAATCCGAAATCGGCAATTGCGGCTGCGTCGCCATGCAGGCCGCCGCGCGGCACGCCATATTGCGTGAAGCCCTCGCGGCTGCCGCAGTAGAGCGGAATGCATTTGAACAGATTGCCGGTGCCGAGGTCGGTATTGGCAACGGCGTAGCCTTCCAGCAACCCGGTTTTCATGGCACCCGTATTGATTTCGCCGGCGAACCCGCCGTTGCCGGTGCCCAGGAAGCGGCCGTTCCATCCGGTTTCCGGCAGCCACACCGCAATGACGATTTGCGACTGGGCCGCGTTGGCATTGGACGATACGGTCGCGGTGATGGCGCAGTAGGGCGGCGGCCCCGGTTCGTCGATCGCCGTCAGGCCGAGCGTCTGCGCCACGCCGTCCAGCTTCAGCACGGTGCCGTTCAGCGCCGTGCACGGTGTTGCGGCGGCGCTCTGGGCAAATAGCAGCAGGCTTGCTGCAATCGGCACCTTCATGGCAGTCCTCCAGGGAAGGAAGAAAGGAAGTATTTCTTTTTTGAAAAAAAGAAACAAAAAACTTTTGAAAGTTTTTTGGTTCTTTTTTTCAAAAGAGAACTACTTCTTCCTTCCTTACGCTTCCCGATAAAATATAAGAAGAAACCCAATCACCACAAAGCACCAAGGCCACACCCAGGCCGCCGCCGTCGCAATGCGCCCCGGCAGGCGCAGTTCCAGCCACCGCGACCACCCCGCAATGATCGCCGCCAGCGCCAGCGGCGTGTGCGTCCATTCGATGAGCAACTGATCCTTCACATTGGCGATCGCATGGCTGTGGGTCAGCAACAGGGCGCCGCCACCTGCGCACATCAGCGGGAACACATAGGCCGCCCAGGGCGCGCGGATGCGGCCGGTGCGCACCCCCCATTCGAACAGGCCGAACGCGATCGGCAGCGCGGCAAACACGCGATGCTGCACCACCTCCACATCGTGCAACGAATCGAGCAGGCCGATATCGCCGAGCGGCCAGACTTCGGGGTCGGAACGCACCAGCAGGAAGCCGGCCAGCCCAAGGAAGATCAGCGGCCAATGCCGCGCCCAACGCACCCCGGCCTGGTTCAGCAGGGCAAAGATGCCGATGGCGAGCACGAACAGGCCGGACCAATGGTGGTTGTATTCCGACCACGCAATGTCGTCGGCGTTGCGCGGCGGCAGGTCGCCCGAGCCTTCGACGAACGCGGCGCGTGGCGTTTGCGCACGCGCGGCGGCTTCGCGGTCGAGTTGCGCCTGCAGCGCGGGAATGCCGAGGCGGTCGTGGTCGGGCGAGGCGAGGCGCGGCCAGCGCGGGGTGAAGTCCCGCGCGACGACCTCGTGCCAGGTGGCGCGGTCCTGGGTGAGGTCGATGCCGGGCGGCACGGAGGTGAGCGAGGCCGCGGTGAAGAAGACGGTGAAGCCGATGCCGATTTCGATTTCGGCAAAGCGGCGCAGGCGCAGCACGGGGACGTTGGGGTCGCGCCGCAGCCGTTCCGTGACCAGGAAATTGCCCAGGCCCAGGCACAGCAGCAGCGCGAACATTGCCACCTTGGCACCCACCATCACGCCGTACGCCGTCCCGTAAAACGCCTGCCAACTGCCGATATAGAACACGGTCATGGTGAGGCCGCTGAGCAGGATGCAGGCGACCCCGGCGATGGATATGCGGGAGAAGCGCCCGCCGATGTCGCGCAGCGCCGTGCCGCTGGAGAGCCGGCCCACAGCCATGACGAAGCACGGAATACCGCCGATCCAGATCGCTGCGCCAAGCTGGTGCAGGAATTCCACGCCCAGCAGCAGGGCGTTATGGTCCAAGCGGGCGCGCGCGTGCGTGGTTAGCGTGGCGGCGGCCAGCTCGGCGGCGCAGACGGCGAGCAAAGGCACGGCGCCGGCGCCCCGCATCAGCAGCAGGCCGAGCAGTGCGGCCGCGGCCATTTTGGCAAGCCCGGCAACGGCGAAGTTGGCGTCGAGCATGTCGGCCGCCGGCATGTCCAGGGTGCTGGCGAGGATGGCGGTTTGCAGGGTGACGTTCACCCCCTCCACCAGCACCAGGCAGAAGGCGCTGATGGCGGCGGTGCGTAGGGTGCGGCGCAGGATGTCCGGGCCCAGTGCGGCGGCAAACGGGCGGGCCGCGAAGACGAGGAAGAACGTGCCGCCCAGCGCCATGGACTGGGTGACGATGACCAGCCCATGCAGCAGAATGCCGAGATAGCCGAACAGATCGACGAGGAGGCTCACGGCGTTGGCGTTATCCGGCTGCACAGGGGCGGCCCGCTTCTACCCTGTGCGCGGGCCGGGCAACAATGCCGCTCGTGGTTCAGGGGTGCACGCGCGGCGCGCCGGCGGCCGGCGCAAGCGTGCCCCAATTTAGCCGCTTGTTCATTTGTTGCGGTTACAGCAGTGACCGCGCCGGAGCCCAAGGGACGTCCGATTGAAAGTCCAGTCTAAGAATTCATGAATGAAGGGATTTGTGATGCTCGGCCTTGTGCGTCCCGCCGCTGCTTCCGAGGCCATCGCCACGCTCAAGGCGCTCGAGCGGTCGCAGGCCATGATCGAATTCGCGCCCGACGGTGTGGTGCTGACGGCCAACCAGAAATTCCTGGAGCTCATGGGCTACAGCCTGGCGGAAATCCGGGGCAAACCCCACAGCATGTTCGTCGATCCCGCCTACCGGGCAAGCCCGGAATATGCGCAGTTCTGGCAAAAACTCGGCCGCGGTGAATATCAGGCGGCGCAGTTCCGACGCATCGCCAAGGATGGCAGGGAGATTTGGATCGAAGCGTCCTACAATCCAATACTGGGCCGCAACGGTAAACCGTTCAAGGTGGTGAAATTCGCCACCGATGTGACGCAGCGGAAGACCGAGTTCGCCAACCTCAATGGCCAAGTGGAAGCCATCAACAAATCCCAGGCCAGCATCGAGTTCACGCTCGACGGCGTCGTGCTGACCGCCAACCAGAAATTCCTCGACCTCACCGGCTACAGCCTGGCGGAAATTCAGGGCAAGCGGCACAGCATGTTTGTCGATCCCGCCCACGCCGCCAGCACCGAATACCGGCAATTCTGGGAGAAATTGAGACGCGGCGAGTACCAAGCGGGTCAGTTCAAGCGGATCGGCAGGGGCGGACAGGAGGTTTGGATCGAGGCCTCCTACAATTCGATCCTCGATCTCAACGGCAAGCCGTTCAAGGTGGTGAAATTCGCCACCGACATCACGGCGCAGATGCAGATGCTGGCCAATTTCAAAACCCTGCTCGACCATAATTTTGCCGAGATAGAGGGTGCCGTCAGGCTCTCGTCCAGCCAGGCTGACCTTGCTTCAGGCGCGGTGCACACGACCTCGGGCACCGTGCAGACCATGGCGGCCAGCGCCGAGGAACTGGCCGCGTCGGTGCGCGAAATTTCCGACATGATGTTGCGGTCGAAGGCCGCCGCCGACAGCGCGACCACCCAGGCCGCGATGGCGGACAAGGCAACGCAGAGCCTGACCGCCATGTCGACGTCGATGGGCGGGATTGTGACCGTCATCAGCGGGATTGCCCAGCAGATCAATCTGCTGGCGCTGAACGCGACCATCGAGGCGGCACGGGCCGGCGACGCAGGCCGCGGGTTTGCCGTGGTGGCCAGCGAGGTGAAAAACCTGGCGCAGCAGGCCGCGCAGGCCACCGGCCAAATCAGTACAGAAATCAGCGCCCTGCAATCGGTGACAAAGGGCGTGGTGGAGTCATTGGCCGCGATTGTGAGCGCCATTCAACTCGTGCAGCAATTCGTTACCGGCACCGCCAGTTCGGTGGAGGAGCAAAGTGCCGTGACGCAACAGATGTCGCAAGGGATGCAAACCGCATCCCTTGCGATGGTGGGCATAAACGACAACATGACGGAGATTACCGCCGCGGTTACGCAGGTGGCGCATGCCATGGGGGACACGCGCAAGTCCGCGAGCGTGCTTGTGCGGTAAGGAAGCCGTTCTTTTCTGAAGAAAAGAACCAAAAGACTTTTGCTTTTTGACGCAATCCCCGACTTATCGGCCTTGGCCCGAACCTATGTGCAGGCGCAGGGGCAAAAGTCTTTTGGTTCTTTTCTTCAGAAAAGAACTGCTTACCCCTGCCCGACAAATACGCGTACACGCCCCAACTAGCGGTTGAGAAATCACCGGCGATTCCAGGCCATAACGGCGGGCGCATCCGACAGTTCCTGAGTCTGTCATTCCCTCTCGCATTCATTACGCTATCGCCGTTCGTTTTTATGTCGACCCGCCAAATGGGCGCACGAAGACGTGAACATTGCCGACGGTTCCGACGCATCGAAGAAACCCGAACAAGCATTAGGTTCGCAGCCAAGTTGCATGGAGATCCTAATGATAGCAGTTGCATGGCCAGGTGTTGGCGATCGCCGACCCGATGGGGTGCCAGAATCCAGAACCGGGAGATCTCAGTGACCGGCACGATCGAGAAGCATGACGCCCTGCGGCGCGGCCTTGTCATGGGTGGCGGATTGGCGGCCGGCCTGGCCATGGCCAATGCGGCAAGTGCGGCAACGGCGACGTCAACACTTGAAATGCAGACGCAAGATGCGCCGCGCACATTGGACGGTAATTCGGTGCCGGAACCGCCGCCGGAGAAATCGGCGGGTCCGGTACGGCCGGGGCGCGGATCGATGCTAACTGGCAAGGTTGCCGTGGTTACAGGCGCCGCACGCGGTATTGGCCGTGCCATTGCCGTGGAGTTTGCGGCCAACGGCGCCGACGTGGTTGCCGTCGATATTGCAGGCCCTGTCAGCCCCGCTTCGAACGCGGAACCGGCGACGCCGGACGAACTCGCCGATACGGTTCGGCAGATCAAACAATATGGCCGCCGCGGAGAGGCGATTCGTGCCGATATCCGCGACATCGCGGCGCTGCGCCGTGTCGCCGATCAGGTCCAGACCACCTATGGCAAAATCGATATTGTCGTGGCCGATGCGGCCATTCAGCGATGGATGCCGTTGCTGGACATGCAGGATAGTGATTGGCACGACGTCATCGACAACAACCTCAATGGCACGGCCAACACCATTCGCGCATTTGCGCCCAAGATGGTGGCGCAAAAAAATGGCCGGATTATTGTGCTGTCCTCGATGCAGGGTCTGCATGGAACGAAGGACGCGTCCAGCTATTCGGCGTCGAAGTGGGGAATCATCGGCCTGATGAAGTCGGCGGCTTTGGAGCTGGGTCAGTATAATATTACAGTCAACGCGCTCATACCGGGGTTGGTCGACACGGCGCTGACACGCTACTATAAACGTCTGAGCGAAACCATGGCGGAAACGGGTCGCAAGCCGCCGGAGAAACCGACGCCGCAAGAAGCGTGGGATGTGCGGGCACCGACCGTTGCGCTCAAGGTTGGCTGGTTGCAGCCGGATGACATTTCGCCGGCAGCGGTGTTTCTGGCGTCCGACGCAGCCGCCATGGTAACCGGCGCCGAATATCAGGTGACCGGCGGTGACAGCGCGAAGGACGTTTGAACAGGAAAGGATGTTCAGACTTTTGCCCCGGCACCTGCACAAACGTTGGGGTTATGGCCCATAGGCTGGGGATTGCATCAGGAGAAGTCTTTTGGTTCTTTTCCTCAGAAAAGAACTGCTTCCTTGCTTTTTTTCAGCTTTTTTTCAGCCAGACACTCAGCCGCCGCCCGCGGAACGTCGGGCGTTCAAGGAGAGGCACCATTGCAGGATCCAACAACAAAATATCCGCGGCCGCCCTATCAGAGGCAGTCACAACCCTGGCCTGGCCTCGCCGGCAAGATGAACCCGCCGCCCGACCACGGCGAAACGACTTATCGCGGATCGGGCCGGTTGCTTGGTCGAAAGGCTCTGATAACCGGCGGCGATTCCGGTATGGGCCGCGCCGCGGCGATTGCATTCGCGCGCGAAGGCGCCGATGTCGCCATCAACTATCTTCCGGCCGAGGAAGAGGATGCGCGCGAGGTCATTGCCCTCATCCGGCAGGCGGGGCGAACCGGTTTGGCGCTACCGGGTGATATCCGCGAGGAGGCATTCTGCCAGGAGCTTGTTGCAGAAGCGGTGCGCGGCCTCGGCGGGTTGAACATTGTGGTGAGCAATGCGGGACGCCAGCAGACACATCCCTCAATACTCGACATTTCCACCGAGGAATTCGATGCGACCATAAAGACGAACATCTATGCACCGTTCTGGATCATCAAGGCGGCGCTGCCGCATCTGCCACCCGGCTCCACGATTATCGGCACCACATCGGAGCAGGCTTATGATCCCACGCCGGATTTGTACGACTACGCGCAGACCAAGGCCGCGACGATGAATTACGTGAAATCACTCGCCAAGCAGTTGGCGCCGAAAGGAATTCGCGTGAATGGCGTGGCGCCCGGCCCGATCTGGACACCGTTGCAGGTTTCCGGCGGTGCCACGCAGGAAAAGCTGGAACATTTCGGTGGTCAGACGCCGCTGGGCCGCGCCGGGCAGCCGGCCGAACTCGCATCGATCTACGTTCAACTTGCCGCCGACGATGGCAGCTTTGCGACCGGGCAGGTGTATGGCTCGGCCGGCGGGAGCGGGCAGCCTTGACGGCTGTTCGGATCGGTTTAAGGAAGGAAGTATTTCTTTTTTGAAAAAAAGAAACAAGAAACTTTTTTATTATGGAGTTTGAGGACCCCCTGGCATTTTTCTCAATCCGGCGCCATGGTGCCAGGGGAGGCAAAACCGTGACACCTCATTTCAAGATAGCCATAGTGGGCGCCGGCTTTGCCGGGCTCGGCATGGCGATACGACTCAAGGCGCAGGGGGAGACGTCCTTTGTGGTGCTGGAGAAGGCCGGCCGCGTGGGCGGCACCTGGCGCGACAATACCTATCCTGGGGCGGCGTGCGACGTACAATCGCACCTCTATTGGTTCTCGTTCGACGCGCAACCGAACTGGAGCCGCATCTATCCATTGCAGCCTGAAATCCTTGCCAACATCGACGCCATGGTCGCGCGCCATGACCTGCTGCCGAATATACGCCTGAACGCCGAATTGGGCTCTGCCGCTTGGGACGAACGAGACTCGGTGTGGCGGCTTCAATTGCGCGATGGCCGTATGCTGGAAGCCAATATTGTCATCACGGCGTGGGGACAACTCAACCGTCCGTCGATTCCTGATTTCAGCGGCGTGGCGAACTTTGCCGGTGCCTGGTTTCATTCCGCTCAATGGAATCACGCGGTTCAGCTGCAAGGCAAGCGGGTGGCCAGCATCGGCAACGGGCCGAGCGCGGCGCAATTCATTCCGGAGATTGCAGAGGTGGCCGGCCACCTCACCGTGTTCCAGCGTTCGCCAAACTATATCGTTCCGCGCCAGGACCGCGCCTACACCGAAGAGGAACTTGCCCAGTTTGCCACTGGGCCGGCGCGCGCCGAAAGCCGCGAATTGTATTATCAAGAGCATGAAGGTTGGTTCCCGGCCTTCTATCCGGGCACCGAACGCGCGGCTGAATTCGAGGCCCTCGCGCGCGCACATCTGGAGGAACAGGTTGCCGACCCGGTGCTGCGCGAGCGTCTGTGGCCGCGCTATCCGCTCGGGTGCAAACGCCTCATCATATCGGACGATTTTCTGCCCGCCATGGCGCGGCCGAACGTGACGCTTGTCACCGAGCATATCGAGTGCATCGAAGAAAAAGGCGTTCGCACGAAGGATGGCATGCTGCACGATGTGGATGTGATTGTGTATGGAACCGGATTCGACACATTGCAGTTCCTCGGGGCCGGTGACATAACCGGCCGCGGCGGACGCTCGTTGCGCCAGGCTTGGCATGCCGCGCCGCGAGCTTACCTTGGCATGAACATCGCCGGCTTCCCGAATCTTTTCATGCTTTATGGCCCCAACACAAACCTTGGCCACAACTCTATCCTGCTGATGCTGGAATGCCAATTCGAATATATATTACAGGCCGTCAATGCGATCGACCAGCATGATGGCCGCCCGCTGGACGTGCGGTCCGATGCGCTGGCGACATTCAATCGTCGCCTGCAGAACGACCTGCAGGCGACGGCATGGGCCGGAAGTTGCATTTCCTGGTACAAGACGGCCGACAATCTCATTACGAATAATTGGTCCGGCTCGGTGGAGGATTACCGCGCCCGAACTTCGCAGCTCGATCTGAACGATTACGAATTCGTTGAGGCGCCGCCGCAAACAGCACGCGCAGGATAGCGTCACATGCCGGACCATCCTTATTATTCACAGGCTCTGCATGGTCCGTTCGAAACCTATGCGCTCGGCAATTTTTTGCTCGAAGACGGCAGCACGCTTCGCGACTGCATGCTGGCTTATGCCATTTTCGGTGAATTGTCGGCCGCCCGAGACAACGCCATTCTGGTGACCACCTGGTTCTCCGGCACCTCAAAAATTATGGAGCAAGCCTATATTGGCGCCGGGCGTGCTTTAGATCCCAGCAAATACTTCATTATCGTCGTCAATCAGATCGGCAATGGACTTTCGACATCGCCGCACAACGTGCCGGCGCCGTTCGGAGGCCCCAATTTTCCGCATGTAGGCGTCCCGGACGACGTTATTGCCCAACGCCGTCTGCTGACGGAAAGGTTTGGCATAGACCGTTTGGCTCTGGTAACCGGCGCCTCGATGGGAGCCCAACAAACCTATGAATGGGCCGTGAGATTCCCGGACATGGTCGCGCGCGCGGCGCCCATCGCCGGCACGGCCCGCACCACCGCCCATTGCAAGCTATTCGCGCAAGCCTTGATGGATGCGCTGACATCCGATCCTGGATGGGCGGGTGGCTGGTATGAAACACAAGCTGCGATGCGCCAGGGGCTGCACATGCATGCGCGGTTGTGGGCCCTGATGGGCGCCAACCCGTCCATGTATTCGCAAGAATTATGGCGGGGTCTCGGCTTTTCCTCGGTCGAGGACTTCGTCCTTGGCCTGCTCGATGCGTCGTTCCTGCCTCTGGACGCGAATTCGTTGCTTGTTCAAGGCAGGAAGTGGCAGCATGCCGATGTCGCGCGGCCATACGGCGGCGACCTGGCCGCGGCACTCGGCCGTATCAAGGCAAGAACCTGCGTTATGCCCGTCAGCACCGACATGTTCTTCACCGTAGCAGATTGCGCGGCCGAACAGCGGCTCGTTCCTACAAGCCAACTATGTGTGCTGGAGACAGCATGGGGCCATTTGGGCGTCATGGGCATGGACCGTGCCTACCTTGCCCAGGTTGACGCAGCCTTGATGGCTCTGCTCGCGGCCGATTAGCGCGACACATCGGCCGTGCAATGGTATGCAGGCTGGCATTGCACCCTTTCCGATTGAAGCGATTACGCATCGGCACCCGCGCCGTCCGCGGCCCCGATAGGGCGACAGCTAGGACCCACAACGTGCCTGGCACGCGGAACCAGACAATGATCAAGACGTTATAAGGGCGGGCGGCACAGGCTGGAGCGACAGGTTTGATAGGATACCGTAACCTGCCGAATTCGGTGCGTTCCCCTGGCGACCGCATCGATATTGCCACGCACGAGGGCTTTATGCGGCGCGCCATCCAGCTCGCGGAAGGCGGGGATCAGCGCCCGGGTTGCGGCGCCGTAGGGTGCGTTATCGTGATCGGCGAGCGGATCGTTGGTGAGGCGAGCAATGAAGCGGAATTGCGCCACGATCCTACCGCACATGCGGAGATAATGGCGATACGCCGCGCTGCATCGAAGCTTGAAACGACCGAGCTGCGCGGCGCCACGCTCTACTCGACCTTGCAGCCGTGCGGCATGTGCTCGATGGCATCGATCTGGGCGCGCATAGGATGTATTGTGTTTGGTGCCGGCCGGCATGAGGTGCACGCTTCCTATTTCGAGGGACGCCATCTGAACACCATCGACTTCATCAATGATGCGTTTCGCGATGACCTTGAGGTGGTGCCCGGCATATTAGGTCAGCAATGTGCAACACTTTATTACGGGCCGCATGATAAGGTTCCACTTGCCGAGCAGACCAATGTCTAACAGAACGCCGATGCAAGCCTCTCGCATGGCGTCGCAGATGCCGCGGGGTCCCGCTGCGCAGCCGCGGGTCGTCGTTGCGATACCTGTGCGTAATGAAGAAGCGTATATCGTACCCTGCCTGCGCGCGTTGGACGCCCAGGCGGGTGCCGCACCAGACCGCATTGTGCTGCTGCTCAATTGTTGCACAGACCGCACGGCATCCAATGTGAGGAGATTGGCGCCTGAGCTTTCGACGGCAGTCGATATCATTGAGCGCAATTTGCGTGGCAGCCAGGCAACGGCCGGTTTCGCGCGTAGTTTGGCCATGCGTTACGCCGCCGATCCTCTTGCCGATCATGATGTTCTCATGACAACCGACGCGGACGCAATCGTGGCGCCCAATTGGATCGCCGCTAACCTGGCTGCCTTGAACAACGGCGCCGATGCGGTGTGCGGCCGCGCGATGCTGAACCCGCGCGATGCGCATCTCATTCCGGCTCATTTGCATGAGGACGATGCAAGGGAACGCCGCCTTGCGAGCCTGCTCGACGAAATTGCGTCGGTGCTCGATCCCGACCCCTTCGACCCCTGGCCAAGGCATTGCGAGGATTCCGGTGCCAGCATTTCGGTGAGCGTGCTTGCCTGGCGGCGCGCGGGGGGAATACCCTGCGTGCCATGCGGCGAGGACCGCGCTTTCATTACGAAATTGCGAAATATCGATTTGCGTGTCCGCCACGAACCGGATGCTTTCGTTACCGTATCAGGTCGTACGCAAGGGCGCGCAAGTGGCGGCATGGCCGACACGATCCGTCGCCGCCTGATACAACAAGACGAGTTCACCGACGCGTCGCTGGAGCCCGCCACGGACCGCTACCGACGCCTTTTGTTACGAAATGCAGCGCGCAGGCTGTGGGTCGACCGGCGTGCCAGTATTGACGCGCTCATGGAAGCATTTGAGCTGCCGCCGAGAGCGTTTCGCGCAGCGCTCGGTGCGCCGTTTTTTGGCCAGGCCTGGGCGATGCTGGAACGCGCCAGCCCAGTGCTCGGCGCACGCCGCGTGCGGTTCATTGAACTTGAACACGAAATAGAAGCTGCTGTGCGGCTTCGTGCGCAGGCCTTTGGCTTGTTGGAGCGCCAGTCTGGCGACCATGAATTGGTAACGGCCTGACGTGCGCATGGATGCGGCCGACACCGTCGAGGAAGCCGTCGCTGCCCTGCTCACCCGCATGGCGCCATTATTGGCCGCCAGCCGCGACCACGCGCAGAAATTGGACGCGGAGGGGGTATTCGCAAGCGACGATCTGGCCGCGCTGACCCGGGCCGGCATACTTGCCGCGGCCGTGCCAACACTGATGGGTGGTCTCGGGATCGGAACAGAACCGGCGCGGGCAGTTGCCACCGCCGAACTTCTCCATTCTGTCGGCAGCGGCAGCATCGCGCTCGGCAGGATTATCGAGGGGCACATCAATGCAGTCCGGCTCGTCATACGAAACGGCAACGAGGCGCAGCGCGTGGCCACCGCCGAGGACGCAAGAGCAGGCCATCTGCATGCTTTGTGGGTAACCGACGGACCGGAGGCACTTCGCTACATCCACATTGCGAATGGCATCGAATTGAGCGGCGAGAAATTGTTTTGCTCCGCAGCAGGACATGCAACCCGCGCGGTCGTGACAGCAATGGGCCCGGACGGTGAGCGCCGCCTGTTGTTGCTTACCATGCGGCAAGGGGAGGAAATACATCACTTGCCGGCCGGCCTTCAGGGCGTTCGCAGCGCTGGCACTGGCCGTGTCGTATTCAATGGAGTACGTCATGGAAGCGCAACGATATTTGGCGCGCCCGGGGCCTACCTTCGCGAACCTGAGTTCTCCGCGGGCGCATGGCGCGCCTCGGCAGTCACGGCCGGCGCATTGTCCGCGCTGGTGGATGCGGCGCGGGCAGAACTCGTTTCGCGCAACCGCGCCGCCAATCCGGAGCAGCGCCAGAGACTTGGGCGGATGTATATCAACGCCGAAACCGCGCGTCTGTGGACACTGGGCGCCTGTTCATTCGGCGAAGATGCCGACGCCAAAGCCGAACGAGCGACCGCTATGGTGAATCTGGCACGTATTGCCATCGAAGCCGCATGCATGGATACTATTCAGTTGGTGCAACGATCGCTTGGGTTGTCGGCTTTTGTGCAAGCCAACCCGGTGGAACGAATGTGCCGCGACTTGGCAACCTATTTGCGCCAACCCGCCCCGGATGAGGCGCTTAGCGAAGCCGCCGCCTATTTCACCGATCATCCCCTCATTGCTGGTTGGGATTAATGCGCGCCGGCGACATTCAAGTGGCCTGGGCAGAGCTGCCGATGGGGAACATTGAGGCCATTTTCGGGACTGGCAGAACCCTTGTATTGGCGCCGCACCCTGATGACGAAAGCCTTGGCTGCGGCGGAATGATTGCGGAACTTTGCCGCCAGGGCAGGCCGCCGCGCGTGATTGTACTTACCGATGGAACTGGTTCACATAGCGGATCGGTCGCCACCAATGCGCCGGCACTGCGCCGCATTCGTGAGCGTGAGGCAATTGAAGCGCTGAGCCATCTGGGGCTCAGGCCGCCCGAGGCGCCAGTGTTCATGCGTCTGCGAGACACCGCTGCACCGCACCGCGGATCGATGTTCGAGGTTGCGGTAGCGCGCCTGTGCGCGCTCGCGGCCGATTGTGATACGATATGTGCGACCTGGAGCCACGACCCGCATTGTGATCACACCGCCGCTCACCTCATGGCGTTGGCCGTCGCGGCACAGACGGGATGCCGACATGTTGCTTATCCGGTATGGGGATGGACCTTGCCCGCGGATGCGCAATTACCCGATCGGCAGGTTGGCGGGTGGCGCCTGGATATTTCGGCCGTATTGGATAACAAACAATCGGCGATCGCTGCACATCGCTCGCAGCATGGCGGTTTGATCGGCGACGATCCGAACGGTTTTGTTCTGCCGGCTGCGCTGCTGGCTATAGCTGCGCGGCCGTATGAGGTGTTTCTTCGACCATGACGCAAGCGCCGCTGTCCCGCGGACGATCGCATTTTGAGCGCATCTATGCAAGCGCCGAAGATCCGTGGAATTTCCGGTCCAGCAAGTACGAGCGCGAGAAATATGACGCCACCATCGCCGCGTTGCCAAGGCCTAAGTTTCAGGCGGGCCTGGAGGTTGGTTGCTCGATAGGCGAATTGACGCGACTTCTGGCGGAACGTTGCGAGTCATTGCTGGGTGTTGACACAGTCGCCGCGCCCTTGAAAATTGCCGGGGCGCGATGTGCCGGGCTGCCGCACGTGCGATTCGCGCAAATGCATGTTCCTGCCACGTGGCCAGAGGGTCTATTCGATCTGGTTGTACTTTCGGAGGTGCTTTACTTCCTTACACCAAACGATATTTCCGCGCTTGCAGCACGCGTGAACGCTAGCCTTCGTAACGAAGCGGTGGTCGTTTTGGTGAATTGGCTTGGGCGTACGGACGATCCGTGCTCGGGAGACGAGGCGGCGGAGAGGTTCATCGCATCCCTGCCGAAGCTGCGAACCGGATTGCAGCGAAGGCAGAGCCGCTACCGGATTGATGTGTTGATCCGCTAGGCGCACTGGGGCCGCAATTCCCAGACCTTCTGCTATCGCCTTGCCGATCGGGTGGCAGGGTGATTTGCAACAAAGCCTTTTGCTTGCCGGCTTTCTGTGGCATTACAGTTCTTTTTTGAAAGCAGAACCAAAGAACTTTCTCTTTAGGTGACCTTCAGGTTGAAATTGTTTTCGAAGGCGGCGAAGCGGGTTTCGATATCTTCAACGCAAAGGACCGATTCCTGTGAGACTCGCTTGCTGGGCATGATGAATATTCTGCGCCTTTCCGGCGCAGCCGCTGGCAGCAGCACAACCGCCACCCAGTCGCTCTGCGCGGGATCGCAATTAAACACCATTGCCTTGCCGAACGCGGCAAGCAATCCTCTTACCGAAATTCGTTGGGGAGCGCCGTTGGGCTGCTGCGCCAAAACATTGTAGCCCGGCCAAGACTCCGTTGTCTTCATGGCAGGCACGCCCGCAAAGGTCAGTTCGCCTGCTACCAGCATGGCGCACGCGTTATCCATGCGCATGCATTCATCATGAGGCATTGTCGCAATTGGGCCGCTTCCGGAAAACTGCGGTGGCGCCGCCGTCGAACCGAACTGCACCGGAAACACCGAACGCAAATACGCAACACAGCGCAGGCGGGCGCCCGGCCGATCCAACTCTGCCTCATCGTGGAAAGCTATCTCCTGCCAGATCATCTCCAGCGCGCCAATCAGCCCCAATGCAACGCCATCCGCGTCGAGATGGAGAGCCTGATTTTGCAGGATCAGCCTTTGCACCAGGTCAAGCACCAGATCGGCGAACGCCTCGTCGCGCTTGCCGCAAATGGAATAATATTCAGAACGCGCGCTCGCCTCACCCCAAAACGCATACCACACCGAAACCTTCCGCGGGCTGGCAATGTCGGGATCTAGATACAAATCGATCAACCGCAGCAGCGCCACTTCCGGACGGTCGCGCAACGCCTGAAGCGGCGCCAACACCCGTTCCTCAAACTCATCGGCCAGGAATTCCAGCGCGGCTACCAGCAACGCTGCCTTCGTTTCAAAATAAAAGTTTACGATGCCGGGAGACATATCGGCAATCGCCACGACCTTGTCAATCGTTGTGCGCGAGGGGCCATGCTGATACAGCGCAGAAATGCACGCATCGACCAATTTCTGCCGCTGCCGCACACGCGACAATTTCTCTCCCGCCTTTGCGAGCGAGTTCGTGTCGGGTTTTTCAAAAGGCATCATGCAGCCGCGCAAGCCTCAGGGGAGCCTGTTATCATGGCGCCAAGCGCTGTAACGGACAAGACGTGCACACGCGGTGCTGGTATCCCGAAATGCCTGCTATTCCCCTGTCTTGATGCGGGTCCAGGCCCGCGTGCGCAACCGTTCCACCGCCGGGCTCACCTCGTCGGATTCGTACAGGCGGCCCATCATCGCTTGCGTCGGGTAGATTGCCGGATTGTGCAAAATGGCCGGCAGAACGAACGGATCGGCTGCAGTATTATTGTTGCCGTAATGGATTTCGTTGGTAGTGGCCGCAATCACTTTCGGGTCAAGCATGTAATTGAGGAATTTATACGCCGCCTCCTTGTGCGGTGCGCCATTTGGAACCAGCCACGCATCATACCAGATATTGGCGCCTTCCCTGGGTACCGTGAAAGCCAGATCGATGTTCACACCCGCCGCCTTTGCCCGCGCCTCCGCCGTCTCGAAATCGCCAGACCAAGACATGGCAATACACAGATCCTTGTTCGGCAGCGCGTTCATGAAGCCCTCGGAATCGAAGGTCCGTACATAAGGCCGCACCGCGAGCAGCAATGCCTCGGCCGACTTGAAATCCTCCGGCTTCTGCGTATTTGGATCGAGATGCAGATAATTCAGCGCCAATTGCAGCACATCCTCCGCGTTGTCCATGAAGCTCACGCCGCAATCTGCGAACTTCGATATGATTTCAGGTTTGAACACCATATCCAGGCTGTCGACCGGTGCATTCGGCATGCGCGTCTTGATCATATCGATATTATACGCAAACCCGTTGACCCCGTGCAGGTAAGGTACCGCATGCGCATTGCCGGGGTCGAACCGCGCCATTACCGCAAGGATAGCCGGATCCAAATTCTTCCAATTCGGCAGCTTGCTCCGGTCCAACGTTTCATACACGCCCGCCTTGATCTGGCGCGCAAAAAAATCGGTCGACGTCGTAACCACATCGTAGCCCGACTCGCCGGCCATCACTTTCGCTTCGAGCCCCGCGTCGGAATCGTACGTATCATAAACAACATTGATTCCGGTCAGCTTCTGGAAATCTGCGACCGTGTTCTTGCCAATATAGTCCGCCCAGTTATAGACATTCAGTTGCGAGTCCTCTGCCACGGCCGGCGCCGCCAAAGCCGCCAGCATCGCGCAACCAAAAGCCGCCCACACTGTTTTCCGCATCGTTGAACCTCGCCGCCCGCGCTCATTGGCGGGACCCTAGCGACAAATGCTATGGGACGAAGCCGTTTCCCGCAATGCCGCATTGCGTCATGCCTACGCCGCAATTTGTCATGCCGACTGCCAGTGCTTCTCTGTAATGATCTACTTCGCCACTCCCATCCGGACGACCAAAATGCCCGACGCCATGCAGTTCTATGTCAACGGCGTCTGGGTCGATCCCATCTCGCCCAACCGGCGCGACGTGATAGATCCATCCACCGGAACGCCAATCGGCCAAGTGGCACTGGCCGGCGCCGCCGACGTGGATCGGGCCGTCACCGCCGCGCGCGCCGCATTTCCTGCATTCGCCGCCACACCGCGCGCGGAGCGCCTGGCGCTGTTGCGTCGTATCACCGAACTTTACGCCGCCCGCATGCCGGATATCGCCGACAGCGTCATGCGCGAATTGGGGGCGCCACGCGCCTATGCGCACGACACCCAGGCATGGATCGGCCTCGCCCATCTCGAAAAGGCGGTTGAAACTCTGGAACATTATCGTTTCGAGGAAATGCGCGGCGGGACACTCGTCGCCCGCGAGCCCGCCGGTGTGGCGGGCTTGATTACGCCATGGAATTGGCCGCTCAATCAAATTATCTGCAAGGTTGCACCTGCGCTGGCTACCGGCTGTACCATGGTTCTCAAGCCCAGCGAAAATACCCCGACGAACGCGGTGTTGTTCGCCGAGATCCTGCATGACGCAGGCGTGCCTCCGGGCGTATTCAACCTCATTCAAGGGGAGGGGCCGGTTGCCGGCCGCGAATTGGCCGCGCATCCTGACATCGACCTGATTTCCTTTACCGGATCCACGCGCGCGGGCATCGATGTCGCAACAACTGCGGCGCCCACGGTCAAGCGCGTGCTGCAGGAACTCGGCGGCAAATCCCCTTTCATTGTTCTGCCGGATGCCGATCTCGCCGTCGCCGTGGCCAGTTGTGCTGCCACGGTTTTCGGCAACACGGGCCAGTCCTGCGACTCTCCGACGCGCCTGCTGGTTCCGCGAAATCGCCAGGCTGAGGCTCAGTCCCTGGCACGCCAGGCGGCGCTCGCCTGTCGCGTCGGCAACCCCGCCGATGCCGAAACAACCATGGGGCCGGTGGTCAGCGAACGTCAATTCAACCACGTCCAGCGGTTGCTGCAAGCCGGCGTGGCGGAGGGCGCCACCCTGGTCACCGGCGGCCCCGGCCGCCCGCCTGGCCTCAACCGCGGCTATTTTGTTCAGCCAACCGTCTTCGGGGACGTGAAGCTGGATATGACCATCGCGCAGGATGAAATCTTTGGCCCCGTCATATGCATCATTTCGTACGATGATGAAGCGGACGCTATCCGCAAGGGCAACGACACCCCATACGGCCTCGCCGCGTATATACATGGCAAGGACATGGAACGCGTGCGACGCGTCGCACGCGCCTTGCGCGCCGGCATGGTTGCATTGAACGATCCGCCGCTCGATCTCGGCGCCCCCTTTGGCGGCTACAAGCAATCCGGCAACGGCCGCGAATACGCCGATTTCGGTTTCGATGATTTCACGGAAATAAAAGGCATGATTGGCTATGCGTCGGCCAGCGGGGGTTGATCGTGCCGGTTATGCGCGCCGCACCCGATGGCGAAACTCGGCTAAGGGAGCAACAGCTGTGGTCCCGCGTGGATCAGGATTGCAATAAAATAGCAGCATCGGCGGCAAAGCACGCATAGACCTCATCACTCCAGTCGATTGACCATTCCGCAGTCCGCCTTACATTGGGTGCACTCGCCACCAGCAACTTGCCACAATCCGTCTTTACCCGATACACGGAATGGTTGCCCAAATATCCAAGCTCCCACACCACGCCCTTGATGCAATTCATCCCTGCCTCTGTCACCGGCGCCTTGCTCAACATAATCTTCTCGGGCCGCACAGCCACGCACACAAGCTGCCCCACGCTGAACCGTCCGCGATTGTCAACCATGAGATCCGACTCCATTTCCGCACTGCGAACGGTAATCCGCCCGGCATCACACGCGGTAATGGTCGATTCGAACAGATTGGTTGAACCCACGAAGTTCGCTACAAACCGGCTTTGCGGAAACTCATACACCTCCGCCGGTGTCCCCACCTGCACCACCCGGCCACGATCCATCACGGCGATACGGGTAGAAAGCGCCATCGCCTCCTCCTGATCATGGGTCACGATGACGAACGTAATGCCGACTTTGTATTGAATATTCATAAGCTCGAACTGGGTCTGCTCGCGTAATTTTTTATCGAGCGCGCTCAGCGGCTCGTCCAGCAACAGCACCTTCGGCCGCCGTATCAATGCCCGCGCAAGCGTCACGCGCTGACGTTGTCCACCCGATAGCTGATGCGGCCTGCGCCCCGCTAAGTTGCCGAGTTGCACCATTTCCAGCGCTTCCTCGATTTGTCGTTTTCGTTCGGCTTCCGCCATCGGCATACGGCGCAGCCCATACCCTACGTTCTTCTCCACACTCATGTGCGGAAACAAGGCGTAGCTCTGGAACATCATGTTCACCGGGCGGGCATGAGGCGGTACGTTCTTCATGTCGGCATCGTCGATCATGATGCGGCCCGCGCTTGGCTCGGTGAATCCCGCCAGCATTCGCAACAATGTTGTCTTCCCGCAGCCCGAACCACCCACAAGCGCGAACATCTCCCCCTTATGGATTTTTAAATTTACGCCATCCACCGCCTTCACATGATCATAGGCCTTGCTGACATTGTCGATTACGATCTGCGGCACCGCCTGTGGGTCCAACCACGGCCGATCGGCAAGCGCCTTTTGCAGGTCGGATATCATTTGTCAGGCCACCCAAATGACGTCATTGCCCCTGCTTTCGTTACCGATCCCAAGCTGGAGTGACCTTCCGCCGGGCGGGCGCATAGAACGGCTTTTCGACCACCACTCCCCGCGCTACCCGCCGTTCCCATTCCAACTCCCGGCACAGATAAATTTCCGCCCAAACCTGCCGCCCTGTCTCGAAATAGGGCGCATCCACCAATCCCAAGGCAATGTTGCGCTTGCACGTCGGCGACCACAAGGCCGAACTGATCGCACCGATCTCCCGTCGGCACGATTTATCCGCGTATAGTAGCGCCTTCAGGGCGGGTTTGTTCCCGTCTATATCCAACCCCACCAGGCGCCGCGCGGCGCCGCGCTTTTGTTCCGCCACCAGTGCGCGCCGCCCATTGAAGTGGCCTTTCTTCAGGTCCACGAGCCATTCCAGCCCCAACTCAAATGGCGACCGCCCCCGCCCGATCCTGACGCTCGCTTCAGCCGGCACGAAATCGATGTTCGGCATGATGAAGCCAGCCTCGATTCGCGCCATATCCAGCGCCTGGGATCCGATTGGCCGGATCCCGCTTGATGCGCCAGCAATCATCAGCCGATCCCAGACAGAAACCGCATCGGCCGGTGTCATCCAAAGCTCGTAGCCGAGGTCACCGGTAAATCCCGTGCGCGACACAGTCATGTCCGCGCCACCCAAAACAAATCGTCCGATATCGAACGGTCGCAACCGCTCGACACCTCGTAAGCCCAATGCCTTCAATACGGCACAGGATGTCGGTCCCTGCAGAGACAAGGCTGCGATCGACTCGGTCACCTCCTCCACCGCAACATCGAAACCTATTGCGCTATCAAGTAACCAATCCAATTGCCGTGCTGCCGTGCATAGAAGAAACTCGCCCGTCTCCAGTCGAAAAATTGTGCCGTCATCAATCAAGTGGCCGTCATCGTTGCACCACACGCTGTAAGCCACGCGCCCCGGTTTCACGCGACGCACATCGCGGGTCACCAGGCGGTTCAGATAATTCTCTGCATCCTTTCCTGTGATCCGGTATTTTACCATCGGCGTCAGATCGTAGACCGAACAGGCATTGCGTATTGCAAAATACTCCTGTTCAACGGTCGTATAAACATCGACCGTTGTGTAGCCTGCCCATGCGACGAATTGGTCGACCGTGCTGCACGCGCGCGTCCGCGAATGAAACGGCGTTGTCAGCAATGGTTGCTTGAAATGCGGAGGACGGTTGGCAGCATCGCTCATTTCATGCCGCCTTCTTCAGCACCTGTCGCGCCGCGTTCCGGCCGCCCAAACCCATCACGCCTCCACCGGGATGAGAGCCGGCGCCACACAGGAAGAATCCCTCCAGCGGCGACTCGTATTGCGTGGCCCCGGGCACCGGGCGCACCATGAAGAATTGGTCGAACGCCAATTCACCATGGTGCCAATGGCCGCCTGAAATTCCGAACTCCGTTTCAATATCAGCCGGAGTCAGCAATTCGGCGGCAATAATCAACCCACGCAACCCTGGCGCATAGGTCTCGATGGTCTCGATAATCCTGTCCAGAAAATTCTGTTTCACCGCGCTCCATCCATCTGTGTGCGAATACGGCGCATATTGCACAACTGCGGACAACACGTGCTGCGCGGCCGGCGCCATGGTTGCGTCGCTAGCAGTCGGCACCACAATCTCCATGGCGGGCGATGCCGAATAATCGCCATATTTCGTTGCGTTGAACGCAGTCTCGACGTAGCTCAATGAAGGTGCGATAATCATCCGGCTACGCAAGCCAGCTAAAGCCAGATCACGGAACGGCGGCGCCGCCGACAACGCCAGATGCACCTTAGCCGTGAGTCCGCGCTGCCTGAAATGATCAATACGGCGCACGAACCCCGTATCAAGATGCTCCGCGCCAAGCAGATTTAGGAAAGTCGTGCGTGGGTCGGCGTTCGAGATGACGTGGCGTCCCGCAATTGTCTCGCCGTCCGCCAGCAGCACGCCGACGGCCCGATCATCGCGTACAGCGACCCGGGCGACCCGGGCGGCGACACGAATTTCAGCGCCGGCCGCCTGTGCCGCCGCCGCCAGTGCGTCGCTGACGGTGCCCATCCCTCCCCTTGGCTGCGCCATCGCGGCGCCACACGCTCCACTTTCCGCCGCCAGTCGATACAAAAACGTCAGCACCGTACCCGGCGAGCGCGGCCCGAAATTGGTGCCGAGAACGGCATCGAAGGCTACCGCAGCGCGCAGCGCCGGGGAAGCAAAACATTCCTCTACAAGATCGTACATGTTCATGCCAATGATGCGCAGCAAATCGCGCATGCCGGTGCGCCCCAGGCTACGTATTTCCCACGCCAGCCGCAGAAGGGCGCCATTATCGGCGGCGGTGCCGGTGCCCAGACGCGGTGGCGTCCGGCTCAACATTGGCCGCAAATGCGCTGCGAATCGACGCATCCGGGCCATGAATGTGCTATATGCGGTCACATCCTCCCCGGACAAACCGCCATTCACGCGCGCGGGTAGCCGCAAATGTGGGCCATCCGCCGCGAGCGAAATCGTCGGCATCGCCTCAGCGGCGAACACCAAACCGTGCCGTATCAATCCAAGATCGGTGATAATGTCTTGCGGCATCTGGTGCAGCAAATGCGCGCAAGCCGAAACCTTGAATCCCGGCGCAAAGCTGCGTGTGACCGCGGCGCCGCCCACGCGATCAGCGGCCTCCAGCACCAGTACGCGCTTGCCTGCCCGTGCCAAATAGGCAGCGCAGGTCAGGCCATTGTGTCCACCCCCAATGACTATGGAATGATATGGCGCAGTCAATGCAAGCCGTCCAACCGCAAGTCGTCCCGCCTTAAATCACGAAGAATTTCACGAGCCGCATTCGCCCCCGGCGCGCCCATCACCCCGCCCCCCGGATGGGTGCTGGATCCGCACATATATAGCCCGCGAATGGGACTTCGATATTGTGCGTAGCCGGGCACTGGCCGGTTGAACAGCAGCTGGTCCATCGTCAGCTCGCCCTGGAAAATATTGCCTTCCGTCAGCCCGACTTCGTTTTCGATATCCCATGGCGTGCGGATTTCCGCGTGCAAGATCAATTTGCGAAAGTCCGGGCTTTGCCGGGAAATTGCCTGGATTACGGTCTCCCCAAATGCCTGGCGCTTGCCGTCATCCCACGACCCGCTTGCCAATTCGTAGGGGCAATATTGCACAAACACCGACATATAATGCTTGCCCGCCGGCGCCATTGTCGGATCGATCTGCGACGGGATCAGCATGTCAACATACGGCGCCTGCGACCATATGCCGGCCTTCCAGTCGTCGTAGGCACGCTCCATCATGGCAATCGAATCCGTAATGTGCAGATCGCCCCTGATGCATGGGGCGCCTTCGGGAATGGCCGGAAATGACGGTACCGCGTCCAAGGCTATATTGAGCTTTCCTGACGAGCCGCGGATCTTGAAATTCTCCACTTGGCGGTGAAATTCAGCCGGCAGATCCTTCCTGTCCACCAGGCCCAGAAACGTGCGCTTCACATCCAGCCCGGACACAATTGTGGCCGCCCTCACTTCCGTTCCATCCGCCAGTGCCACGCCGACCGCCCGGCCGCCGGACGTCAGCACACGTTCCGCGCCCGCGTTGCATCGTATTTCTCCTCCGCTGGCCTGAAACGATGCCGCCAGCGCGTTCGTGACCGCCCCCATGCCGCCGCGCGCAAAGCCCCACGCCCCCACCGCGTCATCTATATCGCCCATATAATGATGCAGAAGCACATAGGCGGTGCCCGGCGAACGCGGCCCCAATGCCGTTCCGATAATGGAACTGCCCGCCAGGTGCGCCTTTACGATATCGCTTTCAAAATACTCATCCAGGAAATCCGCGCAGCTCATGGTCCAGAAGCGCAACGTCTCGTACATGCGCGTCTCGCCCATTCTGTGGAAACGTTGGCCCAGGTACAGCAGCTCCATAAGATCGCGCGGCTTGAACGATGTCGGGTCCGGCGGTGTGCGCATCAGCAATGGCTTGATGAACCGGCATTGGCGCAGCATGTCACGCGCAAATCGGTCGTATGCTTCCGCATCCCGTTTTGAATGACGTGAAATCTCCCGCCGCAGCGCATCGTGATTATCGTACAGCGCGAGATGGCCGCCGTCGCGCATCATGGTGCATCCCCCTTCATAGGGAATGATCTGCAATCCATGAAGCGGCAGTTCCAGCGTCCGCATGATTTCAGGGCGCAGGAGGCTACACACGTAGGAACAATTCGAGTACGTAAAGTCCTGGTACAATTGCCGGCTTACCGCGGCGCCGCCAATATAGGGGTTGCGTTCCACGACCAGCACGGAAAGGCCCGCGCGCGCCATGTAGCACGCCGCGATCAGCCCGTTATGGCCGGCGCCGAGCACCACCGCGTCGTAACGCTTTGCACTGGCAATGGCCGTCACGCTGCTTTGGCCCTGTTATCCCAGCCCGCCGCACGATGCATCCGCGCATTTCCCTAACACCCTGCCCGACACGTAGCCTACCATCGAGGCTTGGATCGGTCCACCAGAAATTATATGTTCATTCAAAATCGCCCCGCGTTAGAGCCGCTTCGCATAGCTAAAGAGAGCAAAATCAATGATCTTGCCATGTGACGGCAGGATGTGCTTATATTGAATGGTCATACAGAATGTGCCGCAACCCATGACAGCATCCCCATGCCAAGGCTGCAATCCGCCTCCGGCCAAGGTGGCCGCGGTGTGATGACGCCGGATCGATTGGCCATGCGCGTGCGCCCCGGGCGCTGGTTGATGATACTTCCGCCGCTCTTGTTTCTCGTTATTTTCTTTCTGATCCCGTTCTGCTTTGCCTTTAAGATCAGCTTCGCCGACGCGACCATTGCGGTTCCGCCATTCTCGAAACTGCTCACGGTTGCGCCGGACGGTCATTTTGCGCTGACCTTCACGCTCGACAATTACCGTTATCTTATTACGGATGACGTCTATCTTCTTTCCTATATTTTTTCTCTCCGCACGGCTTTTGTTTCAACGATCATCTGTCTCCTCATCGGCTACCCGATGGCCTATGCCATCGCCCGCGCACCGCGTAGCACGCAGACCATATTGCTTCTCCTCATCATCCTGCCGTTCTGGACGTCGTTCCTGCTTCGCGTGTATGCCCTGCAGGGTATTATCAGCGAACATGGGCTGCTCAATAATCTTCTAGTCGCGCTCGGCATCATCCATGCACCACTGCGCATCATGCACACGACGCTCGCCGTTTATATCGGCATCGTCTACAGCTATTTGCCCTTCATGATCCTGCCGCTGTACGCAACGTTGGAGAAGCTCGACGGCACGCTTCTTGAAGCGGCCGCCGACCTCGGCACCCCGCCCTGGCGCGCCTTTCTGGACATCACTCTCCCACTTTCGTTGCCAGGCGTCATCGCCGGTTGCCTGCTGGTGTTCATTCCGGCGATCGGCGAATTTGTCATCCCGGCACTGCTCGGCGGACCCGACAGTCTGATGATTGGCCGCGTGTTGTGGGACGAGTTCTTCGCCAACCATAATTGGCCCGTCGCCTCGGCGGTGGCCACCGCGTTCCTGGTGTTGCTGGTTGGGCCGATCGCGCTTTATCAGCATTATCAAATGAAAGATCATGCACCGTGATGACGGCGCGCCTGCCGTGGGGCCTCGTTATGGTGCTCGCCCTGGGCCTGGCCTTCCTGTATCTGCCGATCCTCGTGCTGATTGCGTATTCATTCAACGCGTCCGCGCTGGTGACGGTGTGGGGCGGCTTTTCGGCTGTGTGGTATGCGCGGCTTTTGCATAACCCACAGGTTTTGTCGGCCGCCCTTCTGTCGCTCGAAGTGGGGGTGGCCGCGACGAGCTGCGCTGTTGTGCTCGGCACGATGGCCGCAGCCGCTCTCGTGCGCGTGCGGCGTTTCCGGGGGCGGTTCCTGCTCACCGGCATGGTGCATGCGCCGCTGGTGGTGCCTGAAATCATCACCGGCATTACATTGCTGCTGCTGTTCGTCTCGATGTCACAAATACTCGGCTGGCCGCATCATCGCGGTTTCCTCACGCTTGTGCTCGCGCATATTTCGTTCTGCATGGCTTATGTGACCGTTACGGTCCAGCCGCGGCTGGCCGGCGCGGACCGCGCGCTGGAGGAGGCGGCGATGGATCTTGGCGCGTCGCCGCTGCGCGCCTTTCTGGAAATCACCTTGCCGATCATATCGCCGGCGCTGATTTCCGGTTGGCTTCTCGGCCTTACTCTTTCGCTGGACGACCTGGTTATTTCCAGCTTCGTCGCCGGCCCCGGTTCCAGCACATTGCCGATGGTGATTTATTCGAAGGTGAAACTTGGTGTCAGCCCCGACATGAACGCGCTGGCCAGCCTGGTGATCCTGACGGTCAGCATCGGCGTTTGCTGCGCCGGCTGGCTGATGCGCCGTGCGGAAGTGCAAAGGGCAAGGGACCGACAATTGGCGGAACAAGGGTAGGAAGTATTTCTTTTTTGAAAAAAAGAAACAAAAAACTTTTGCTCGTTGGCACACGATGTCGAATTCGAATTGCGGAGCGGCCGTCAATACAAAAAAGTTTTTTGGTTCCTTTTTTCTTGCTAAGCCGCAACGGCCTTGGCCACCCCGTAAAAACTCTCTCCCCGCGCCGCCATATCCCGCAACAATTGCGGCGGCGCGAACCGGGCGCCATACCGTTCCGCCAGCCGATCGCAAATCGTCACAAACTTGCCCACCCCCACGCCATCGATCAGGCTGATTGGCCCCCCCGTCCAAGGCGCGAAGCCCCAGCCGAGGATTGCGCCGACATCGGCTTCGCGCGGATTGGTCGTGACGTTCTCCGCCATGCAGCGCGCCGCCTCTACCGCCTGGCGATACAGCAGCCGGGTGCGAATTTCTTCGATGAGGGCAGCATCCGCCTCGGTTACCGTCACCGGCGCCAGATCGGCCAAGCCCGGCCACAGTTTTTTCGTGCCATCGGGCGCGTAATCATAAAATCCGCGTCCGTTCTTGCGCCCCAGGCGACCCAATTCCGTTACCATCTTGGCGATCAAGGCATCCACCGGGCCGCCGTGATACGCGTCACCCAGATCTTTCCGGGCCTGCTCGCGAACTTTATAGGATAGATCGAGCGCCACATCGTCGTTCATTTCCAACGGTCCGCGCGGCATGCCGGTGGCGCGGCCGACATTATCGATGATGGCGGGCGCGATGCCTTCCACCAGCATTTCCAGCCCTTCCTGCACGAACGTGCCGAAGCAGCGGCTGGTGTAAAATCCGCGGCTGTCGTTTACAACAATGGGCGTCTTGCGAATTTTCAGAACGTAATCGATGGCGCGGGCCACCGTCTCCTGGCTCGTCTGAGCGCCGACGATGATTTCGACAAGGCCCATTCGATCGACGGGCGAAAAGAAATGAATGCCGATGAATTTGTCCGGCCGCACGCTCACCTCGGCCAGGCCGGTAATCGGCAAGGTCGATGTGTTGCTGCCAAATACAGAATTCTCGGCAAGCTCTGCCTCGGCGCGCCGCGTGACATCGGCTTTCAAGCCTCTGTCCTCGAATACCGCCTCCACCACCAGGTCGCTGCCGGCGATCAGGCCGTAATCCGTCGTGGGATGGATCAGCGCCAGCAGCGCTTCCGCCTTCTCCTGCGTCATCTTGCCGCGCTTGACGGCCTTGTCCGTCAATTTGCGTGAATATTCCTTGCCCTTGTCCGCACCTTCCTGGGTCGTATCGATCAATACCGTCTCGATGCCGGACATCGCCTGCACATAGGCGATGCCCGCGCCCATCATGCCGGCGCCCAGAACCGCAACTTGTTTCGCATCGCTTTTCGCGAAACCCTGTGGCCGGCTGGCGCCCTTGCCAAGCTGGTCCATCGAGAGGAACAGCGTTCGGATCATGCCGCGCGCTTGTGGCGTGCCGGCGGTTCTGGCGAAATACCGGCTTTCGATGCGCAGGGCCGCATCGATCGGCACCTGCAATCCCTCATACACGCACTTCATAATGTTGAGCTGCGCGGGATAATTGCCGAAGCTCTGTTTGCGCACCATGGCGTTGCCCATCACGAACACCTGCGTCGTTGCCGGTGTGTAGGGGCCGCCGCCGGGAATCTTGAAATCCTTTTTGTCCCAAGGTGCCACAGCATCGCCCTTCGCCGCGATCCATTCCTTTGCGACCGCAACAACCCGTTCCACCGGCACGACTTCGTGCACCACGCCGAGCGCCAGCGCCTCCTGCGGCGACAGCGACTTGCCTTCCAGCAACAGCGGCAACGCCTTCATGGCGCCGACAAGGCGCGGCAATCGTTGCGTTCCGCCAGCGCCCGGCAATAGTCCCACCTTCGCCTCGGGCAATCCCAGTTGGATTTTCGCACCGTCCGCCACCACCCGGTAATGGCACGCCAGCGCCAGTTCCAATCCGCCGCCCAACGCCAAACCATTCAGCGCCGCGGCCACGGGCTTGCCGCACATTTCGAGCGATCGAAACAACTTGTTCAGCGTGTAGGACGCGTCGAACAGCGCGCGCTTCTCGGCCTCGCCGCCTGCGTCACCGTCAAAGCCGCCGCCCAATTCACCAAGATCGGCGCCGGCACAAAATCCGCTGCTCTTTCCGCTGGTGAACACCGCCCCGTTGATCGCATCGTCCGACGCAAGGCGCGCCACCAACTCGCCAAGCTCGCGCACTACATCCGCCGTCAATGTATTCATCGAGCGGCCGGGCACGTCGAACACCACCACCGCAATGCCGGCATCGTCGACTGTTACGGCAAAGTTCGCCATCGGAATCACTCCTAGCAGGGAAGCCGTTGTTTTTTGAAAAAAAGCAGCAAGAAACTTTTATCTGTTAGACGCGTTCGATCACCGTCGCCGTGCCCATTCCGGCGCCGACGCATAGCGTAATCAATGCGGTTTCCTGGTCGGATCTCTCAAGCTCGTCCAGGACGGTGCCCAGGATCATCGCGCCGGTGGCGCCTAGCGGATGCCCCATCGCAATGGCCCCGCCATTGACGTTGATTTTGTCGTGCGGCACATTGAGCACCTTCATGAAACGCATCACGACGCTCGCGAACGCCTCGTTCAGTTCGTACAGGTCGATATCGTCCACCTGCATGCCCAGCCGCTTGAGCAATTTCTCCGTCACCAGCGCAGGCCCTGTCAGCATGATGGAGGGTTCGCTGCCGATGCTCGCCATACCGCGAATGCGCGCGCGCGGCTTCAGTCCCGCAGCCTCGCCCGCTTCCTTTGTGCCGATCAAAACGCCGGCCGCGCCATCGACGATGCCGCTGGAATTGCCTGCGTGATGCACGTGGTTTACCCGTTCCACTTGCGGATAGCGCTGTATCACCACCGCATCGAAACCCATTTCGCCCGGCCCGGTGAACGCAGGGTTCAGCGAGGCCAGCGACTGCATGCTCGTCTCCGGCCGCATGTGCTCGTCACGCGCCAATATGGGAAAGCCCAATTGATCGCGCACCGCAACTACACTCTTCCTGAACCGGCCTTCCTCCCACGCGCGGGCTGCGCGCTTCTGGCTTTCGACCGCGTAGGCGTCCACATCGTCGCGGGAAAATCCGTCCAGCGTCGCAATGAGATCGGCGCCGATGCCTTGCGGCGCGAAATAGGTCTTGAACGCGCTGGACGGGTCCACCGGCCAGGCGCCGCCGTCCGAGCCCATCGGCACCCGGCTCATGCTCTCCACGCCGCCGCCGATCGCCATGACCGCCTCGCCTGATTTCACCTTGGCCGCCGCCATGTTGCAGGCTTCCAGGCCGCTGGCACAGAAACGATTGATCTGCACGCCGGCGGTGGTTTGCGCGTAATCGGCGTTCAGCACCGCGGTGCGCGCGATGTCGGAGCCTTGCTCGCCCACCGGCGCCACGCAACCGAACACCACGTCATCGACCAGCGAGGTATCGA
This sequence comes from Acidobacteriota bacterium, assembly GCA_903970435.1. GTDB lineage: Bacteria > Pseudomonadota > Alphaproteobacteria > Acetobacterales > Acetobacteraceae > CAJCIS01. The sequence goes on from CAJCIS010000289.1 coordinate 56,966, forward strand.
GATCGTTGCGGTCCCGCAGGGCTTCGAGCACCTGGGTGGCGAGCGAGAGGGCGGTGATTTCGTGGAGCGCGCCATCCTTGCGGCCCTTGCCGCGCGGGGTGCGCACCGCGTCGAAAATGTAGGCGTCGGCCATGTCGGTGTCCTCCGGTTAATCGATCGATTAAGCCAGAAAAGGCACATAGACAAGGCCAGGACCTCTGCCCCAGGGTCTCAGCTGGGGACGAGTACGGAACCAAACAGATGGGGATCTGGGGCCTCAGGCCCCGTCACGCGAATGCGCGCTGCGCACGACGGGGGCCAGGGGCAGAGCCCCGGCCTTATACCAGCCGTCCTTGATGTTGACCCTCGCGTTTCGCCTTCGGCGACCGGGGGCGTCGTGCGGAGCACGCATTCGCGACGCCCCCGGTCGCCGAAGGCGAAACGCGAGGGTCAACATCAAGGACGGCTGTTGGGGTATTAGCTGACCAAAACCCCCAGCCTCCGATACACAAACGCCGGCGCCGGCGCCGCGCTCTCCGCCGCCGCCTCGGCCATTAAATAATGCTGCGGCGACAACTCGCAGGCCGGGTCAGTCAGCCCTGCATCGCCCAGAATGGCAAACGCCTGGCACCGGCATCCGCCCCAATCGAGCTCCCGCCGGTCGCAACTCCGGCACGGCTCCGGCATCCAGCCGGTGCCCCGATACCGCCGGAACGCCTCGCTCTCCCAAACCTGAGCCAGCGAAACATCGCGCACATTCGGGAAATCAAAACCCGGCAAACTCTCCGCCGCGTGGCACGGCAGAGCCTTGCCGGCCGGCGATATATTGATGAAGCGCTGCGCCCAGCCGCCCATGCAGCTCTTCGGCCGCGCCGCGTGATAATCTGGCACGACGTAGTCGATCACCATCTTGCCGCGTAACCGCTCGCGCGCGGCCTCCACCACGTTGGTGCTGTCCTCCAGTTGCGCGCGGGTCGGCAGCAGGGCGGCGCGGTTCTTCAGCCCCCAGCCATAATATTGCACATGCGCAATCTCCACCCGCTCTGCCTGCAGCAATTCGGCGAAAGCCAGCATTTCCGCCACCCGGCCGGCGTTGTGGCGCTGGATCACGAAATTCAGGGTCAGCGGCAGCCCAGCGCCGCGGATGCGATCCGCCGCCGCCCGCTTCTTGGCAAACGCCCCCTTGTAGCCGCCGATCCGGTCGTTCTCCGTCGGGTCGATATCCTGGAAACTGAGCTGAATATGATCGATGCCGGCATCCTTCAGCGCCGCCATCGCCCGGTCGTCCAAGGTCACGCCGCTGGTAATGATGTTGGTGTAAATGCCGCCCTTTGCGGCGCGGTAGACGAGCCCCGCCAGGTCGCGCCGCGCCAATGGCTCGCCGCCGGTGAAATGGATTTGCAGCACGCCCATGGCGGCCGCCTCGTCGATCACCCTGAGCCACACCTCGGACGGCAGCTCGCTGGCCACCGGGTCGAGCGCCAGCGGATTGCTGCAATACGGGCATTGCAGCGGGCATCGATGGGTCAGTTCCGCGATCAGCCCCATCGGCGGCGGGTGCGGCGGCGGCACCGGCGGAGCGGGCGGCGGGAAAATCTTGCTCACAGCCGCACCGCACCGCGGGCGGACAGGTCTTGCAGCATGGGCCAGATGTCGGCCTCGATTGCGGCGGCAGGTGCCGCAAATTTCTCCGCCAGGGTCGCCGCGATGGCGGCCACCGAACGCGTGCCATCGACCAATTTCAGTACCTCCACGGCATGTTCATCCGGCAGGAACAGCCTCTCGGGTCCCAGCACCACCCAGGCGTCGCGCACCTGGTCGAAGCGCAGTTTCATCCCTGCCCCGAAGCGGGGCACGGCGGCACTTTCAGCCTCGGACAACGCAGATGGCATCTTCACACCTGACATGAGAACACCGGGCAAGGACACAGCCAGGGCAACAAAAAAACCAGGGAGCAATGCCCCCTGGCCCCCATATCAGTATAGCCTCGGCCGAAACCAAGGCGTTTTGCGGACCCGACTACCGGCGCCCCCACCTACACGTGGCTAGAAGCCGGCGGCGCGTGCCGCGATCAGGGACCAGGGGCGAAAGCCCCCAGGGACCTTGACGTCAACCTTACTTCTTGGCTTCGGCGCAAGCGTAGGAATTGATCTCAGCGCCGAGCGCGATTTCAATAACCTTAGGTGCTTTCCAGCTCATACGTATGTACTCCCTCTATAGGCTTCGCTCTTCAACGTAGCCCTCCCGGTAAGTCGCTCAGGGGATGGGCTGCGTCAATCACACTTTAGGCCTAGCGGCCCCGGTTTCAAACCCCCCGAGGCGCCTACAGGCGCATTCTTCACATGAAACCGCGTCAATAAACCACCACGCTGCGAATGCTCTCGCCGCGCTCCATCAGCCCAAAGGCGTCGTTGATCTTCTCCAGCGGCAGCACGTGGGTGATCAGATCGTCGATGTTGATCTTCTTCTGCATGTACCAGTCCACGATCTTCGGCACATCGGTCCGCCCGCGGGCGCCGCCGAATGCCGAGCCCTGCCACACCCGCCCTGTCACCAGTTGGAACGGCCGCGTGGAAATCTCCTGCCCCGAGGCCGCCACCCCGATAATCGTGCTGCGGCCCCAGCCGCGATGGGCGCATTCCAGCGCCTGCCGCATCAGCGTGGTGTTGCCGACGCATTCGAAACTGTGGTCCGCCCCGCCGCCGGTCAGTTCCACCAGATGCGGCACCACGTCGCCGGAAATTTCCTTCGGGTTGACGAAATGCGTCAGGCCGAACTTCTCCGCGAGTGCCTTGCGGCCAGGGTTGATGTCCACGCCCACGATCATGTCGGCGCCGGCGATCCGCGCGCCCTGGATGACGTTCAGCCCGATGCCGCCGAGCCCGAAGACCACCACGTTGTCGCCAGGCCGCACCTTGGCGGTGAAAATCACCGCGCCGACGCCGGTGGTGACACCGCAGCCTATATAGCAGATCTTTTCGAACGGCGCGTCCTCGCGCACCTTGGCCAGCGCGATTTCCGGCAGCACGGTGAAATTGGCGAATGTGCTGCAGCCCATGTAATGCGCGATCGGCTTGCCGTCCTTCGAGAACCGGCTCGTTCCGTCCGGCATCACGCCCTTGCCCTGGGTGGCGCGAATGGCAGTGCACAGATTCGTCTTCTGGCTCAGGCAGCTTTTGCAATTGCGGCATTCCGGCGTGTAGAGCGGAATGACGTGATCGCCCTTTTTCAGCGTCTTCACGCCGTCGCCGACATCGACCACCACGCCGGCGCCTTCATGGCCGAGAATGCACGGAAATATTCCTTCCGAATCCAAACCGGAAAGCGTGTACTTGTCGGTGTGGCAAATGCCGGTGGCCTTGATTTCCACCAGCACCTCGCCGGCCTTCGGCCCTTCGAGCTGAACTGTTTCGATACTAAGCGGCTTGCCCGCTTCCCATGCCACTGCGGCGCGAACGTCCATGTTATGTCTCCCAGTTAGGTTAGAAAGGAAGTATTTCTTTTTTGAAAAAAAGAAACAAAAAACTTTTGTATTGTCGATCCCTCACATTGGTTTCACCTTAAATAGCAAAAGTTTTTTGGTTCTTTTTTTCAAAAAAGAACTACTTCCTTTCTACCTGCCTCAGCCAATCCTCCAAATTATAGAAATTCGTCACGCGCCCAATTCGTCCTTCCCTTACATCGAAAAACGCCCCCGCCGGCAGCACATAGCTTTGGCCATGCGCCGGCGGCAACCCCTCGTCGGCGGACAGATACGTGCCGTGCACCACGAATTCCGCCGCCGCGCGCGCGCCATCCGGTGTTGCCATCACGACTATATTTTCCAGTTGCTCCCGGTAGGCGCCGTTCATCCGCGCCATAAAGGCGCGAAATGCATCGATCCCCGTCTCGCGCGCGCCCTGGTTGATGTCGTGCGCCACGTCATCGGTCAGCAGCGCCAGCATGCCCTCCGCGTCGCCGCGATTGAAGGCGGCGTAATAGGCTTGCACCAGGGCGATCGTTTCGGCGCTCATGCTTCCTCCAGGAAAGTGACGGCGCAGGGCGGCGGCGGCGGCGGCCAGTCGCGGAAATTGCGCACCGCGCCGTCGCGGCGCACCGCCTCCAGGGCGCCGGGATCGAGGCTGGCGAACACCAGCCCGGGCGCATCCATCACGCCGCGCGTCACCACGCCATCAGCCGCGAATCCGCGATCGACCGGCCCGAACACCGCGGCATAGCCGTGATTCTCGTCCACCGACGCCAGATGCGGCGCCAGGCCCACGGTGGGCGAGACCGCGACGTAGCACTGGTTTTCCAGCGCCCGCGCCCGCGCCGACAGCCGCACCCGGTTGAACCCATGCAGGCTGTCCGTGCAGCTCGGCGTCAGGATCAGCCAGGCGCCGGCTTCCACCTGCGCCCGCACCAGCGGGGCAAACTCGACATCGTAGCAGATGGCGATGCCGATCCGCCCCCAATCGGTCTCGAACACCCGGGGCGGCGCGCCGGACCGCACGCCCCAGCTTTCGTCCTCGAACCGGGTCATTACGCTTTTGTCCTGCACCGCCTGCCGGCCGCCCGGGTCGATCAGCGGCGCCCGGTTCAGCACACGATCGCCGGTGCGCCACGGCAGCGTGCCGGGTAGAAACCACACTTTGTGCCGCCGCGCCGCGTCGCGAAATCCGGCCAGCAGCGCGGGCGCCACCGCGCTGACCGAGGCGAGCTCCCCGGCCGGCGTGCCCGCGCCGGGAAAGCCGGCGGCCACCTCCATGCTGGCATATTCCGGCAGCACCACCAGGTCCGCGCCGCCCGCCACCGCATCGCTGAGCACCGCATCGATCTTGGCCCGGAACGCGTCCAGCCGCGCCGGCCCGGTAATGCCGTATTGCGAAAGGCCAAGCCGAAGGCCGCTCATGGCTGCGGGCCCGTGTTGAGCCGGCCCGGGCGTCGTAGCAGGCCTGGCGGTAAGGCGTCCCCGAACAGGCTCTTCATCCAGAAGGTCAGCGTCTTGGGGGTCTCCCCGGCCTCGTCCACATCCTTCCACCGCATCCGCGCGGTGAAGGCGGGGTGCTTTACGTAACCGCGATGGGCCCAAAACCCGTCCAGACCTATGGCGCCCGGCGGCCGCCGCGGGTCATCAGCCGCCCGCTGCACGGCGCAAAATGTGCAGAACCGCGCTTGTCCCAAAGCAAGGGCGTGAGCTTCGCGCAGCTCGAAGAACCGCACGCCGATACCCTGGCCGCGATAGGCGTCCAGCAGCACCGACTCACCGAAATAGAAGAAATCGGCCAGGCTCAACCCGGCCGCCAGAAACGGCGCCCGCGCGTCCGCGCTGGCCTCCGCCATCGGCAGGCACGTGCTTGCCCCCACCACCGACGCGCCGTCCCGCGCCACCGCGACCGCGGCACCCGGTGCCTTCACATAGGTTTGGAGATAGTCGGCCTCGTAGGCCTCGGAGCCGTCATACAGATACGGCCAGGCGCGGAACACGGTGACGCGCAGGCGCGCCAGCGCCCCCAGCAGCGGTGCCAACGCGGCGCCGCGCTCGACCGCCACCGTCACGCCATCTGCCGCCATCCTGCCTCCCTCCCGCTACTTTCGGCGAAGCGGGAGGCCGATGAAACGCCTTCTTTAGTCGGAGAGGCGCTCAAGCCGTGGGATGGGCTTCAGCCCACCCCTTCCGAGCGCCCTGACGCGACTAGAGCGGCCTCAGCCTGACTGGAAAATCGTCGGTGCCCGTGGGGCCGCTCCAGGTTGGTGTCCGCCGAGCATTTGTATCAGCCTCACGTCGGGCGTCTCCATCGGGCGATTCCAGTCAGGCTGAAAATGCGCTAATAGCCCGGCGCTGGCGGTGCGTAGCCGCCTGGCGGGGGAGCCGCATACCCGGGCGGCGCACCCTGATACGGATAGGGATACGGCGCCGGCGCCGGATACGGGTATGGATAGGCCGGGTAATACGGATACGGCGCATAGGCTCCGGCCACCGCGCCGCCGATCGCCACGCCCGCGAGCGCGCCGCCGACGACCGCCGGACCCCAGCCCCAGCCGCCGCCGTGCCAGCCCCAGCCCCAGCCGCCATGATAGCCGCCCCAGCCGCCGTGCCAGCCGCCACCCCAGCCGCCACCATGCCAACCGCCGCCCCAACCGGCGGCCTGCGCCGGCGCCGGCGCGGCCGCCAGACCGCCAGCCAATAGGGCTGCCGCCAACGCGACCGTGGCCAGGCGGGATTTCGTGTTTGCCATCTTCATGTCCTCCTCTGGACGACCCCTCATATTGGGTGCCGCGATGGCCAAACCATGGCGAGAATCCTTGCCGAATGTATCAGCCGGGAGCTTGCTGCGGGCGTCCGCGGCCCCGTCCGCCTGTCCCCGGCTTAACTTGGCGCGGGCCGCGCGCGGCCGCATAGTGCGGCGACATAAGCCGAGGAGGACGTGCCTTGCGTTTGCTGCCATCCCTGCTGCTCGCCGCCGCCTGCATCACGGCACCTGCCTTCACCTCCCCCGCCGGCGCCACGGAGGGTCTCGAGCAGGTCCTGCACGGACCCACGCGGTCGGCCAAATTCGCCGCCCGCGACGCGGTCCGCCACCCCGCCGCCGTGCTGGAATTCTTCGGCGTGAAGCCGAATTCGACGGTGGTGGAAATCTGGCCCGGCGCCGGCTACTGGACCGAAATCCTCGCCCCGTATCTGTTCGGCCACGGCACCTATTACGTCGCCCTGCCCGCCGGCCAGGACGATGAGTCCAAGAAGGACGCAGCCGCGTTCCGGGCGCGCCTGGACGCTGCGCCGGGCTTTTACCGTCACGTGAAGGTCACCGGCCTGGCGCACGGCCAAACCAACATCGCACCGGCCGCCAGCGCCGACTTCGTTCTTACATTCCGTAACGTGCACAACTGGATGTACGACGGCGATGCCGACGAGATGTTCGCCGCCTTCTACCGCGCGCTGAAACCCGGCGGCATCCTGGGTGTCGAGGAACATCGCGGGCCGGCGGACAAGCGACAGGATCCGAAAGCCGAAAACGGCTATGTGCGGCAGGACTATACGGTGGCATTGGCGCAAAAGGCCGGCTTCGTCCTGGACGGCAGCTCGGAGGTCAATGCCAACCCCCGCGACACCAAGGATTGGCCGAAGGGCGTGTGGACCTTGCCGCCCACCTTTGCGATGGGCGCCCAGGATCATGCGAAATATGCCGCGGTCGGCGAGGCAGATAATTTCGTAATTAAATTCAAGAAGCCGGTTAAATGATCGTCTTCGCGGGGGCGTAAGAAAGCAGTTCTTTTCTGAAGAAAAGAACCAAAAGACTTTTACCCTTGATGCCATCCCCGGCTTCACGCATATGGCCGCAGCCTTTCCGCAGGCGCAGGGGCAAAAGTCTCTTGGTTCTTTTCTTCAGAAAAGAACTGCTTTCTTCCTCCTCAAGGACTGCCGATGGCCATGACTTTGCTGAAGCGACGATTCGTCCTCGTCGCGACGTTCTGCGTGCATGCCGCCTATGCCGCCCCCGCAACCGCCCCGGCCAATGGCGCGCCCGCGGATGCAGGGCCGGTGGCGCCCGCCGATCCGGTGAAGGATACCTATGCCGGCAAGACGCTGACCGACAATTACCGCTGGATGGAAGGCGAACCATCCGCGCAATTCCGCGACTTCCTCGCCGCCAGCAGCAACTATGCCGACGCCCAGATCGGCCGCATCCAGGGCCGCGCGAAGCTTTTCGCCGACATCGAGAAATTCAGCGTCCCCTATGTCGCGGTGACGGACGTGACGCCCGACGGCGACACGCTGTTCTACCTCAAGCGCGGCCCCGCCGACGACGTCGCCCGCCTGATGATGCGGGGTGGCAACACCGGCGACGAACACGTGCTCGTGGACCCCGAAACCCTGCCGGACGCGCCGCCAAATTCCGAAATCGACCAGCTCGCCCCCTCGCCGGACGGCAATTATGTCGCCTACGGCCTCGCCGACCAGGGTCCGGACAGCTCCGTCCTGCGCATCTACGACACCGTCCGCAACCGCACGCTGTCCGAGCGCATTCCCGGCACCCGGTTTGCCGCGGCCGCCTGGCTGCCGGATAGCTCGGGCTTCTACTACACGCGCCCGGTCGACCGCGGCCCCACCAGCCGCCGCTTCCTGCATCTCGGCGTATTCCTTCACCGGCTCGACAGCGATCCGGCCCGCGACACGCTGGTGCTCGACGCCGAACACCTGAAACTACCCTTCCACGCCGCCACCATCGTGCCGCGCATCGTGCTGCCGCCGGCGTCGGACTATGCGCTGGCGGAATTGTCCGACGGGGTCAGCCCCGAAATCGCGGTGTTTGTCCTGCCGCTGGTGCAGGTGCTGGAACAATCGGCGCCGTGGCGGCCGCTGGCCGCCCAGGGCGACAGCGTCACCGAGGTCTCGGTCAGCGGCTCCCTCGCCTTCCTGCTGACCCACGCCGATGCGCCGACGGCCCGCGTCATTACCGAGGACCTCGCCGACCCCGGCTTCGCCGGCGCCCGCACCATCCTGCCCGCCGGCGATGGTCTCATCACCGGCATCGCCGCGGCGTCGGACGCGCTGTACGCCGCCCGGCGCCAGGGCTCCGGCATGGAATTGCTGCGCCTGGACTACAACCAGTCGGTCCCCGAGCAGGTGCGCCTGCCGTTCGCCGGCACCATCGCCCCCGCCTACGACGGACCCGGCGGTCTGATCGCCGACGCCCGCTCCGCCGGCGTGTTCCTCAGCCTCGAATCCTGGATGCACCCGAAGACCTGGCTGCATTACGATCTGCGCCTGCACCGCGTGGTGGACCCCAACGTGGTGCCCGACTTCCCGCGCGACACCTCCGCCTACCAGGCGATCGAAACCACCGCGACGGCCAAGGATGGCACCAAAATCCCGCTCTCGCTTATCACCCGCCGCGACCTCGCGCATGACGGCGCCCGGCCCGCCCTGATCGAGGCCTATGGCAGCTACGGCTATTCGTTCGACGCCCGCTTCATGCCGGCGGCACTCGCCTGGGCCGACGAGGGCGGCGTTTATGCGGTGGCGCATGTGCGCGGCGGCGGCGAGCTGGGCCTGCCGTGGCGCGATGCCGGCCGCATGGCAACAAAGCCGAACAGCAGCACCGATCTGCTCGCCTGCGCCGAAGCGCTGGCATCGCAGGGCTACACCCGCCCCGCCAAAACCGCTTCCGCCGGCACCAACGCCGGCGCCATCGCGGTTGCCGGCGCCATGCTCCGCCGACCCGATGCGTTCCGCGCCGTGCTGCTGCGCGCCGGCCTGCTCAACCCCTTGCGTTCCGAGGAGTATGCCGACGGCGTCATCAACATTGCCGAATTCGGCAGCGCCCACGATCCCGCCCAGTTCCCCGCCCTGCTCGCCATGGACGCTTATCAGAACGTGCAGGACAACACGCCCTACCCTGCGGCCCTGCTTACCGGAAGCCTCAACGATACCCATGTCCCCGCCTGGCACGCCGCCAAAATGGCCGTCCGCCTTGCCGCGGCGACCCGTAGCGGCCGGCCCATCCTGCTCCGCATCTCGCAGGACCCGGCCCGCCCCGGCCACGCGCAGCGCGAGGCGCTTGAGGCCGACGAATTGTCGTTCTTGCTGTGGCAGCTCGACGAGCCGGATTTTGCCCAGGCGGCGCCAGCTCCGCCGGCGCGCGCGAAACATGCGCGGGGAAAAAGGAAGTAGTTCTTTTTTGAAAAAAAGAACCAAAAAACTTTTGCGACTTGGTTACGCAACAAATTATCGGGTTGGTGCACCTTCAACGAGCCAAAGATTTTTTTCTTTTTTCAAGAAAGAACGGCTTCCTTCGCCTTCGCGCCGGTCGATGCACCCTTCAGGAGTGCGCCGAGCAGCACCGACTGCGTGAACGGCTTGGCCACATGGCTGTCCATGCCGACCTCGCGGCATATCTCGATCTGCTCGGCGAAGGCCTGAGCGGTCACCGCCACAATGCGAACCTTGCCGTGCGGGGCGCCTAGCGCCCGTATGCGGCGGGTCGCCTCGAGGCCATCCACGCCCGGCATGCGCACATCCATCAGCACGACATCGAAATGCTCGGTGGCAGCCGCCTCGACTGCCGGGAGGCCGCCATCGACGCAGACGACCTCGTACCCGGCGTGGCTCAGGAAGCCGCGTGCGATGTCGCGGTTCATCGCCTCATCGTCGGCCACCAGCACGCGAAGCGGTGCCGGCCGGCGCGGCCGCGCAGGCGTCACAGAGGCGTGCGCGACCGAAGCTGCCGGGCCGCGTGGCAATTCAAACCAGAACAGGCTGCCGCCGCCGGCATTGTTGTCATAGCCGACTGAGCCGCCCATGAGATGCACGAGCCGTGCCGCGAGCGCCAGACCCAGCCCCGCACCTTCGATTCCGCTCACCGCCTCCGAGTCGAGCCGTTCAAACGCCCGGAACAGCTTGTCACGGTGTCCCGCCCCAATCCCCGGACCGGTATCGGCTATTTCGAAGCGTGTGCCGTCCCCTTCCGCGGTGGGTCGCAGCCGAACCTCGACCGTGCCGGCAGTTGTGAATTTCACCGCATTGCCGAGCAGATTGATGAGCACCTGCTTCAGCCGCGTCGGATCGGCTGACAAACGACGCGGCGCCGCCGATTTCAGAACCAGGCTCAACCCCTTGGCTGCCGCCTGAGTACGAACCATATCGAAACAATCGCGCACGAGGTCGTCGAGCTCAATTTCAACCGGCGAGAGCTTCAGCTGGTCCGCCTCGATCTGCGACATATCGAGCACAGCATTGATCAAGCCGAGAAGATGCTGGCCGGCGGACACGATCGTCTCGACGCGCTGCGACTGCACCGCGTTGAGGTCGTCTTCCATGATGAGCAATTCCGCGTAGCCGATGATGCCGTGCAGCGGCGTCCGCAGCTCATGTGATACCCCGGCCAGGAAGCGCGATTTCGCCTGGCTCGCTTGCTCGGCCGTCTCGCGCGCGCGTTGCAGTTCGGCCTCGTGCGCTTGCCGCTCCTGCTCGATGGCTTTGGCCTGCGACACGTCCCGGACCGTGCCGACAATGCGAACCGGCCGTCGCCCGGCGGGGCCCGCCGGGTCGGGCTCGAACATCGCGCGGCCTGCGGCCGCCAGCCAACCCATGGTGCCGTCCGCGCGCGTCACCCGGAACTCGCTGACAAGATCGTCAAGGCTGTTTGCCGGATCGAGCGCAATTCTCACCTGCGCCAGAACCCTGGCGCGGTCTGTGGAATCGATCGCTTTTGCCCAGACCGCATAATTCGTCAAAATGCCGGAATCGAAGCCGAGCAAGGCATTGCAGACCGCATCCCACTCTAAACCATCGTCGCTCCGGCCGAGCTCCAAACGCCAGACGCCCTGGCCGGTGGCGCCAAGCGCCAGGCGGAGTATCAGTTCGTTCTCACGGAGTTTGACCGCCTGCTCGCGTCGAAGATTTCGATCGCAGGCGCCTTCCAGCGCAGACGTGACGGCGGCGGGCAGCCGGGCCATGCGGTCCTTGCGGATAAAGTCGGTCGCCCCGGCCTTGATCAATCCGGCGGCAGCCTCGTCATCCAGCGTCCCCGTCACGATGATGATCGGCAGGTGGGGCCGCATTTCGGCCACGATTTCGATCACCGACATCGCATCGAAGTTCGGCATGCGATTATCACACAGCAAAATGTCGGGATCGAATTCGGTCAATTCCCGAACAAGAAGCTCCGCCGTGGCGACGCGTTGGTGCGTGAAGGCGAGCCCGTCACCATGGAGACGCTGAACGATGAGTTCGGCATCGTTCGGGCTGTCCTCCACCAGGAGGATTTTGAGGTCGGTTTGCGTTTTCATTGCGTGACTATACTTTTTCATGCGGGGAATGGTTCAGCGCCAGCCAGTAATGTCCCAGTTGCGTGACCGAGGTGACGAACGCGTCGAAATCGACCGGCTTGCTGATATAGCTGTTGGCGCCAAGATCGTAGCTCTCGATAATGTCACGTCGTTCCTTGGAGGACGTCAGTACGACCACCGGGATCCGCCTGGTGTGACAGCTTTCGCGTATTTTTCGGAGCACGTCGAAGCCGTGCACCTTTGGCAGGTGCAAGTCGAGCAGAATGAGCTTGGGCAACCTTCCGGGCTCGGCATCCGGAGCGGCACCAAAGAGATAATCGAGAGCATCCGAGCCGTTCTTGACCCAAACCACGTCTCTGCCAATGTGCCGCTTGAGCGTCCGGATACAAAGTTCCGCATCCGTTGCGGTATCCTCCACCAGAAGCACCTCGATTTCCTGTTCGGCTTCACTCATGACTGAACCTCATGGGCTGGGAGAACAAAGTAGAAAGTGGCACCCTCGTCGGGCCGACCCTCGGCCCAGACCCGGCCGCCGTTTCGTGTAACGATGCGCTCGACAATGGCGAGGCCGCATCCGGTTCCTGGAAACTCCTCGGCGGAATGCAGACGTTGGAACAGGTTGAACAACTTGCCGACATATCGCATATCGAAACCGGCGCCATTGTCCCTCACGAAATACGCCGTCGCACCCTCAATCTCGCGCGCGCCGACCTCGACGATTGCCGGCTGTGAGGCCGCCGTGTATTTGATGGCGTTGTCCAGAAGGTTGGTCCACACGCGCCGTATCATCTGTCCGTCGCCATACGCGGGCGGCAGGGCGGCGATGCGGAATTCAAAGGCCCGGCCCCGTGTCGTCGGTGCCAGGTCCGCGACCGCAGACCGCACCAATTCGTTCATATCGATCACGCCCATCGTCATCCCGGTGCGGCCGGCGCGGGCGAATGCGAGAATATCGTCGATCAGGAAACCCATCTTGACGGCGTTATCCCGAACGATGCCGAGCATCCGCTTGCCGTCCGCGTCCAGCCGGTCGCTGTAGTCTTCGAGAAGGATCGCCGAGAAGGCGTCGATGGCGCGCAGCGGCGCCCGCAGATCATGCGATACGGAATAGGAAAAGCTCTCTAATTCCTTGTTGATGCTTGCCAGCGCCTGATTGGATTTCTCCAGGTCGGCCGTGCGGACGGCAACACTGTCCTCGAGATGCTGGCGATGCTGCATCATTTCGGCTTGCGTGTGCTTCAGTCCGTCGATATCGGTGCAGGTGCCGAGCCATTTCGTTATCTGCCCCGCAGCGTCTCTAACCGGTTCGCCCTTCATGAGGAACCAGCGATAGGAACCATCGGCGGCCCGCAGGCGGGTTTCGAGGCGGTATGCCGCGTCGGTTCGGGCGGCACCGCGCCACGCATCCCAGAAGGCCTGTGTCTCGTCCGCGTGGATGGGCGCGTTCCACCCGCGCCCGTAACTCTCCTGCAGCGTCAAACCGGTATAATCCAACCATTGCTGGTTGACGTAGGTGTTCAGGCCCTCCGGTGTGCACATCCAGACCATTTGCGGCATCGCGTCGGTCAACGTATGGAACAGTTGCTCGCTTTCCCGAAGCATGGCCTCGTTCTGCTTGCGCTCGCTGATGTCCCAAAAGATGCCGAGCACGCCAATGACGTCGCCATCCGCGCCGCGCAGGGGCACCTTGATGGTCTGGACGACGGTGGCCCGTCCATTGACGATGTAAGGCTCCTCCAGGTCGAGGGGCTGGCCCGATGCCATGGCTTGCCGGTCGTCCGCGAGGTATTTATCGGCGAGTTCCTGCGGCATATGCGCATAGATATTCGTGCCGGAAATTTCATCTGCTGCGATGTTGAAGTCGCGGGCAAAATTCTCGTTGCAGAAAATGAAATTAGCATTTCGATCTTTGAGGAATATCTTCTGGGGCAAGGTATCGAGCAGGGTACGAAACCTCGCCTCGCTGAGCCGCAGCGCCTGCTCCGCGCTTTTCCGCGCCGTGTTGTCGCGCACGAAGATCGCAGCGGCGGCGATGCTGCCCGCAGCGTCCAGCACCGGCGAATAGGTCAGGGAGACGGAGATATGACGGCCATCCTTGGCGATCCGAACGCTTTCACTTTGTTCGACCGTTTCGCCGCACAGAATTTGCGCCAGACTCTCGTCCGCCTGGCTGACGAGTTCCGGCGGGCAAAGCACGGCCATGGGCTGGCCGACGATCTCGGCGGCGCTGTATCCGAACAACCGCTCGGCGGCCCGGTTCCAGGTCGTGATCGTCCCATCCGGGTCCCCGCCGATGATCGGTTCGCGAGCCGACTCCACGATCGCGGCGAGCTGCGCGCGCATGCGCCGGTTGCGCAGCGCTGCCACGCCGAAGGCGAGATCGCTGGCGACCGTCGCGAGCAGGTTCATTTCGTCCTGATCGAATGCGTCGGGCTGATCGGCGCAGATGACCCAGCAGCCGAAGAATTCATCACCCTCCATCAACGGCAGGGTCACGCAGGAAAGATGATCCAAGGCCTGTGGCGCGCAGCCCGCCACGCCGTGATCGGGCCGGGCATTTCCGTCGGACAGGGCGGAATCGGTCTGGGGACCGGTCATCCCCAAGCCAACCGGTCCGCAACCGGCGCCAGAGCCGGCCGGGACACAACCAGCGGCGCCGATCCGGGCCGACCTGTAGCCGCCGGCGTCCACGATGGCCCGGCAAACGCCGCTCAACATTCCGGCTTCGTCGGGCGAATGGATGATGATGTCGGCGATGGAATTGACAATGCGCAGGGCGCGAATGGCGCGCTCGCGCGCATCTTCAGCCTGCTGCCACTCGGTCAGGTCGCTGACCACGATGGCGATTCGGTCGGTTGCGAATATCGGGTGGCACCGCATCGCCATGTTCACCGAAACGCGCGCGGCATCGCACGCGAGCAGCGTCGCCCTGATGCGTGAAATGCCGGCAGCACTCTGTTCGATGGCATCCGGGACGGACGTTGCGTTGTTCCCCAGGCAGTACGCCATCAGGTTTGAGCCAATGACCGTCCGCAGGTCGGTCCTGAGCATATCCGCGAAGCGTTGATTGGAATAGAGAATGATGCCGGTCGCGTTGATGGTAACGGCGCCCTCGCTCATGGTCTCGACCATTTCGCGATAGGGCATGTCGGCGCCGTCGAGTATGAAGAAGCGCGGGCCCGCCGGCCGATCGACGACGATCGCGTCCACCGCGCCGGTACGGATCGCCTGCAGCATGGCCTCGGATTCAGCCAGCTGGGCCCTTAGTTCATGATTTTCCTTCCGTAATGTGCTGACCATCAACTCATTATCGTACATCGGGATCGTTGGTCCGTGGCTCGATCTCGTCCGTATCCGCGCCATCCAGGCCGAGGCCCCGCAGCACGTAGTCCAGGTTCGACAGGTCGCCCACAATCCGCCGCGCCGGCAACGGCAGTTGCCTGACCAGGGTGGGAAGCACGACGATCAGCCGGCTGCACGTCAGATCGCTCTGCTGACAGGCATCGATGACCTCGAGATCATATTGGCCGCGCATGCTGTCCTCGCCGATGGCCGTGATGTTGGCAATCGCGCGCAACGAACCCGCCGTGGCACCGCTGACATAGAGTTGCAATACGAGCCTCCCCGTTTCAGGTCTGAGCTCCACATCGGCGCTTACCACAGGCACCGGCGGGCTCATGTTTGCAGACGTTTTTTGGGCGGTGCAGGCTTGAGATCCAGCCCGACCAGGGTGCTCTCGGTGTCCGACAAATCGCCGATAATCTTGCGCATCGGCCCCGGCAGCTTGCGGATCAGCGTGGGGATCGCCACGATCTGGTGGTCTATCGACAGTTGCGGGGTCACCAGCAAATCGATCACCTCGATCCGGTACTGGCCTGCCAGATAGGTCTCGCAGAGATTCTGCAAATTATGCACGGCCGCCTGCGATTGCGGGCTTTGGCCAAGCACATAAAGACACAGGTTCCACTCTCCCGGCGGCGGTAGCGGCGCGGGCGAGGCCACTGGCCCCCCGACATCAGATTCTATCATCAATGCACTCCCATCACGTGCAATAACGGCGCGCTGCCGGATTGTTCCCGGTCGCGGGCGAGCGCCACACGGCTGCGTATCAGGGAGGACGCCGCCGCTTCCTGTTGCCCGATCGTGGCGTCCAGGTCGTCGATTTCCGCTGCAAGCTCGGCCTGCATTTCGGCGACCCGGGCGATGACGAACTCCTGCTTGCGTGCAATGCCGGCACGCTTGCTGGCGATCGCCTGTTGCCGCGCCGTCACGATGGCGCGCTCCACCATTTCCTGGGCATGGCGCGCGGAACCGGTCAATATCTTGCCGTCCTGGCCAATGAAAACGTCGGCCAGGTCGATGCGATTTTCCGTCAAAAGCAACTCGCGGGCCTGGTTGGAATGCATCATGCCGCGCGACTTTACGATCGCTATCGTGCGGGTCCGCTCACCCCCCTCCTCCAGGTTGCGCAGGACCAGCCAGGTGTCGATCAACGAGGAAATTCCGGCCTCGCTCCGCTCGGTCGAATGTTCCGCGCTCGTCAGGCTTGTGAACATCACCGTTATGCCGCGGAGCTTCATCATATCGACCACGCGCATCAGCATCGCCAAAGCCTCGTTGGCGCCGCCGGCCTGTTCGAAGCTGGACACCGGATCGAGCACGACAACCTGGGGCGCGAACTCCTGCACGAGCTTGAGCATGAAGCTGAGGTGAACCTCCAGCCCGAGGCTGGTCGGACGCGACGCGGCGAAATGCAGGGGGCCTGTCTTGCGCCAGCGGTCCAGGTCTATGCCGACCGACCGCATGTTGCGCACGATCTGGTCGGGCGACTCTTCGAACGCGAAATAGATGCAGCGCTCGCCGCGTTGGCAGGCGGCATCGATGAAGTGCGCGGCAAGTGTTGTCTTTGCCGTGCCGGCGTTGCCCGAGGCGAGCACGGTGCTCCCCCTGAAATAGCCCCCACGGCCTAACATGGCGTCCAGCTTGGGAATGCCGGTGGAAATGATGTCCTGCGAAGCGGGGTATTGCAGCCCGATGGCGGTGAGCGGCAATACGGTCAGGCCGTGCCCATCGATCAGGAACGGGTATTCGTTGCTACCATGCGCCGAGCCGCGATACTTGATAATGCGAAGGCGGCGCGTCGCCACCTGGTCGACCATCCGGTTGTCGAGCTGGATGACGCAATCGGAGACATATTCCTCGAGGCCGTGACGGGTGAGCGTTCCGTCGCCGCGCTCACTCGTGACGATGGCGGTGATGCCCCTCTCCTTGATCCATGTGAACAGGCGGCGAAGTTCCGCGCGTACGATGCCGTGATCGGACAGGGAGGCAAACAGAACCTCGATCGTGTCGAGCACGATGCGCTTGGCGCCCACCGCGTCGATCGCCGCACCCAGCCGCACGAACAAGGCGCCCAAATTGTAGGCGCCGGTCTCCTGTATCTCGTCGCATTCGATCAGCACGTGGTCGATGACGAGTTTCTTGTCGTCAATCATGGCTGGGAGGTCGAAGCCGAGGGAGGCGACATTGCGTACCAGATCAACCGAACGCTCCTCGAAGCACATCAACACGCCCGCCTCATCGTGTTGCTGAATGCCGCGCACGAGGAACTGCACGGCGAGCAATGTCTTGGCGCTGCCGGCCTCACCGCAGACCAACGTCGGGCGGCCGCGCGGAATGCCGCCCTCGGTAATTTCGTCCAGGCCGTTGATGCCACTGGGGCACTTCAACATTTGCGGCAAAGGCCTGAAGTCCGGCTTGGATTGGCCCGGTGTCACGAATTTGTCCTCCGCGGCTCGCAGCGCATCATGTCGCGTCGGTAAGCCCAGCCTAGCGTTGATGCCGAAACACTGCCTGGGCAGCTCGAGAGTATTTGGAAACTCTTAATGAAGGATCAACGGGTTTTGCAAAGAGGGCGGATTCGGTGGACAGTCGTTTTCTGATTAAGGCGGCGTTCATATCGCGGCAGCCCTCTTCGATTGCCTCGACGTCACTGCCGACCCGGCATGTCACTGTCAACCCGACATGACAACGTCCGTTGCGTGCAGATGTTATAAAATGTGTGGATGGCCGTTACGATTGAGGCAGGTCGAATGAGGCTGGCATTGGCGTTGCCTTCGGCGACCGGGGGTTTCACCCCCCGCCCGCCGGAGGCACTGCCGAATGTCAGGATCAAGGGCGGTTGTTATCACAACCGGTCCGAAATGGCGTCCCGTACGGGATTCGAACCCGTGTTACCAACGTGAAAGGCTAGTGTCCTGGGCCTCTAGACGAACGGGACAGCGCGGTTCGGGGTAGCTTTCCCACGCCAGAGGGTCAAGGTCCCCGCCGCTGCACCGACCAGCACCCCCACCCTGTAAGCATTGACCTTCCGGCCCAAATACCGTCCCAAACGCCCCGCCGCGGTGCGGCCGAGAAACACGT
This sequence comes from Acidobacteriota bacterium, assembly GCA_903970435.1. Taxonomy (GTDB): domain Bacteria; phylum Pseudomonadota; class Alphaproteobacteria; order Acetobacterales; family Acetobacteraceae; genus CAJCIS01. Next base: position 75,140 of record CAJCIS010000289.1, read on the forward strand.
CTGGAGGTTCATGGTGCGTCAACTAGCCAGAGTCGGGTTCCTCCTGGGCGCGGTCTCCTGCCTTGCGCTGGCCGCCGCGGGCCGGGCGCGAGCGGACACGCCCTCGCCCACCGCGGTGCCCGACCCCGTCGCCACACGCAACGCGGTGCAGCGCGCCACCTTGCCGAATGGGCTGCGCGTGGTGATCGTGCCCAACCGGCTGGCCCCCGTCGTCACCACGGAAATCAACTATCTGGCCGGGTCCGGCGACGCGCCGCCCGGATTTCCCGGCACCGCGCACGCGCTGGAACACATGATGTTCCGCGGCAGCCAGGGGCTGGACCGCGACCAGCTCGCCGAGCTCGGCGCCGCCCTCGGCGGCTCCTACAACGCCGACACCACGGAAACCGTCACCCAGTATTTCTACACCGTGCCGGCGGAGGACCTCGCCGTCGCGCTGCGCACCGAAGGCCTGCGCATGCGCGGCCTCAGCCTGAACCAGGCCGACTGGGACAAGGAACGCGGCGCCATCGAGCAGGAGGTTTCGCGCGACCTCTCCAGCCCGATCTACGCCTACCTGTCGCAGCTGCAGGCGATCATGTTCGCCGGCACGCCCTACGAACACGACGCCCTCGGCACCCGGCCGTCCTTCGACAAGACCGACGCCACCTTGCTGCGCGCCTTCTATGAGCGCTGGTATGCGCCCAACAACGCCATCCTGGTCATCGCCGGCGACGTGGACGCGGCCCAGGCACTCGCGCAGGTGCGACAGATTCTCGGCGACATTCCGCGCCGCGACATCCCCGCCCATCCGCCCGTCACGCTGCAACCGGTGCAAGCCAAAACCCTGGCGCTGCCCACCGACTTCCCGGTCGGGCTGGCCACCATCGCCTGGCGCATGCCGGGCCTGAAGGACCGCGATTTCGCCGCGTCCGACATCCTTTCCGACATTATCGGCAGCCAGCGCGCGGACCTGTACGGCCTGGTCCCGGCCGGCCGCGCGCTGTTCAGCGAATTCGTCTATTTGCCGAAGCCCGATGCCGGCTATGCCGTTGCCGTCGGCGGCTTTCCCAAGGGCGGCGACCCGGCCCCGCTGCTGGCGGACATGCGCCGCGTCATCGCCAACACCGCGGCGCACGGCGTGTCGCCCGAATTGCTGGAGGCGGCGCGGCGCCAGGAACTCGCCCAGCTCGCCTTCAAGAACGACAGCATTTCGGGCCTGGCGGAAAGCTGGTCGAAGGCGCTGGCGTTCGAGGGCGCGCAGTCGCCGGACGACGTGGCCCATGCCTACCAGGCGGTCACGCTGGAAGACGTCAACCGGCTCGCGCGCACCCTGCTGACCGAAGATCGCGCCGTCACCGCCATCCTGACGCCGGAAAACGCCGGCGCGCCGACCGCCGGGCGCGGCTTCGGCGGCGCGGAATCGTTTGGAACGCCGCCGGACAAACCGGTGCCGCTGCCCGAATGGGCGTCGCAGGCGCTCGACACGCTGCAATTGCCGCCGGCCGCCGCGCCGCCGACCGTCAGCATGTTGCCCAACGGCCTGCGCCTGATCGTGCAACCCGAGCATGTCGGGCACACCATTTCGGTTTACGGGCATGTCCGCCAGAACACCGATATGCAGGAAGCAGCCGGCCGCGAGGGTATCGGCCAGGTGACCTCGGAATTGTTCAGCTACGGCACGCAGTCGCAGGATCGCCTGGCGTTCCAGAAAGCGCTCGACGACATTGCCGCCCAGGAAGAGGCAGGCACCAGCTTCTCGCTCAAGGTTCTAACCGCGCAATTCGAACCCGGCATGAAATTGCTGGCCGACAACGAGTTGCGGCCGGCCTTCCCGCCGCAGGCCTTCGCGGTCGTGCGGCGGCAGGTGGCGCAGGGGCTGGCCGGGCTGCTGCAATCGCCGGATTATCGTTTCAAGCGCGCGGTGGCCCGTTCGCTGGCGCCCGCCGGCGATCCGTCCTTGCGCGAAGCCACACCCGAAACCGTCATGTCGCTCACGCCGGACCACCTGCACGCATTCTACCAGGCGGCCTTCCGCCCCGACCTTGCCACCATCGTGGTGGCCGGCGACGTCACGCCGGCCGAGGCGCAGCGCGTGGTGGCCGCCACGTTCGGCGCCTGGCACGCCGACGGTCCCACGCCCGTGGTGGACCTGCCGCCGGTTGGTCCCAGCCACGCCGCCTCCGCGCAGGTGCCCGACCCCACCAGCGTGCAGGACGAGGTGGCGCTGACGGAGACCATTCCGCTGTCCGTCACCAACCCGGACCGTTTCACCCTCATGCTGGGCAATACGGTGCTGGGCGGCGGCTTCTTCTCCCGCCTGTTCCGCGACCTGCGCATCAAGTCCGGCTACGTCTACAACGTCGACAGCGAACTGAACTGGAACCGCACGCGCAGCGATTATTCGGCCGATTTCGGCTGCGATCCGCAAAATGTGCCGCGCGCGCGGGCACTTCTGGTGCGCGACATCAAGGACATGCAGGCCACGCCGGTCACCGACCTGGAGCTGACCCGCGCGAAAGCGCAAATGCTGCGCCGGCTGCCGATGCAACGCGACAGCATTGCGGGAATCGCCGGGCTTTACCTGCGGCTGATCGATCTGGGGCTGCCGCTGAATACGCCGCAAATCGGCGCCGAGCGGATCTTCGCCACCACCGCGCCGCAAATCCAGGACGCGTTCAAGTCGTTCCTGCGGCCGGACGAGTTGGCGCAGGTGGTCAAAGGGCCGCCGCCGGGGCAGTAGAGGAAGAAGGCCAGGGCTCTGCCCCCTGGACCCCCCGCGTTTCGCCTTCGGCGACCGGGGGTTTCACCCCCTGGACCCCCGACCGGCGTGCCGCCGGCGTCTCAAGCGCTGCGCGGCAAAGCCCGCCGCCTTTCTTCGGTGGGTGAGCCTCAAGGCAGGTTGGTATGACACCCACGGTGCCTGCAGGCCGGCCGCCAGCGCGCGACCACCCGGGCCATTGTATCATTTGCGGGGTGGCCGGGCTTGGGTGCGGGCCACTCCCGCGCCGAAACTAACTCACTACCGCAGTAACAACCGGTTGACACGGGCACATGCCTGGGCAATTGGTCCGCGGCCCGGTAATTTCACGCCCGAATTCGAGAGGATTTATAATGCGCGCCAATCGCGTGGTTTTATGGACGGGATTGCTAGCTACCTTGGCATTGGCCGCACACGCAGCACCTAAATTCAAACACATCGTTATCGTGGATCAGGAAAATCGAACGCCGGACAACATATTCGGCAGCAACCCCAATTTCGAACGCGGCGTCGATATCCAGAATTTCGGCATAGACTCCAAAGGTCACAGGATTGCCTTCACGCCGGTGGCGCTCGCCGGCTGTTACGATATTTCGCACAGCCATAAAGAATTCGAGGCGATGCTGACGCAGGGGGCCGACCGCGAGCAAACCAAAGCCAAGCGGGACTGCCATCTGCCGGCCGATCCGGAATTCAAATACATCGACAACTCCACTGGCACCGTGCAGCCCTATTTCGACATCGCCACCACGTATGGCTTTGCCAACCGCATGTTTCAGACCAACCAGGGTCCGAGCTTCCCGTCACATCAATTCATTTTCGGGGGCACCTCGTCGCCCTCCACCGACAGTCCGTTGTTCGCTTCGGAGAACGTGGCCATCAAGGGAGCTGCCGCGGGGTGCATCGCGCCGGCGGGGCAGACGGTCAAGCTGATCGACGGGTTCGGACACGAACACCACAACCCGCCGATCTACCCCTGCTTCGAGCGGCCGACGCTGAGCGATCTGCTCGTCAAGGCGGGGATCGGCTGGCGTTACTACGCCCCGAAACCCGGCTCGATCTGGACGGCGCCGGACGCCATAGCGCACATTTGCATGCCGTCCAAGGTGAAAGGCAAATTGCGATGCACCGGCTCTCAATGGACCCAGCACGTCGTACCCAGAAATCCGGCACAGGCGCTGACCGACGTTGAAAGTTGCAATTTGCAAGCGGTCAGTTGGGTGATCCCCACCGCCGAAGAGTCGGATCACGCCGGCAGCAACGTCGGCCTCGGGCCGGCCTGGGTGGCGAGTATCGTGAACACCATCGGCCGGCAGGCCACCTGCCGCAACGGCGAGACCTACTGGAACGATACCGCCATCCTGATCACGTGGGACGATTGGGGCGGCTGGTACGATCATGTCGCCCCGCTCGCGGTCGATATCCGCAAGCGCGGCGGGCGGCCGCAGTGGGGTGACGGATACACCTACGGCTTCCGCGTGCCGCTGATGGTGGTATCGGCCTATACCCAGGCCGGCACGGTGAGCAACAGCCCCTATGATTTCGGCAGCATGCTCTACTTCATCGAGCGGAATTTCGGCCTCGGCTTTATCGGCCCCGGCACCAGTATCTACAGCAATTACGCCGATTACCATGCGCAGGACCGCGGCCCGCTGTCGGATTTCTTCAACCTGGGCAACGCCCGCCCCTTTGTTGCGATCCCAACCAAGATGACCGCGCAGGATTTCATCGATGCGCCGCCGTCAGACTTGCCGCCCGACGACGACTGATAAAAGTCTTTTGGTTCTTTCTTTCGAAGAAGAACTGCTTCCTACCCCCATTGCCTTGCAGACGGCTTTCGACCAGGGCGCGCAGAGCGGGTTCGCGACGATCTATATTCAGATTGAGGACCCGGACGGCACTGCGCCGACGCTACAGATCGAGCAAGGCCAGCAAGCTATTGTGTCTGTGGTGCAGCCCACCGCCAATCCCGGCAACGACAAATACGCTATACGTGCGAAAAATTCGCTCTTGACGTGACCATTCAGCCCGTGCGACGGTCGCGGCATGCACTTGCGCGAATACCTCGAGGGTTCAGACGGTCGGAAGCTACCCGCGGCTACTTTTGCCCGCCTAATGGGAGTGGCAACAGCCACCGTCCTCCGCTGGGCGAACGGCACTTTGACGCCAAGCCCGGCCGCTATGCGGAAAATGTATGAAGTCACCAAAGGGCAGGTGCGGCCTGACGATATGGTGCTCAAAGTCGGGGATTCCCTACGCCGCCGCGGCATCCTGCACGACAAAACTAACACTCTCGGCCCCGTTCCAGCGCTCCGCGCGCAGGTGCCCCGCAAGATGCAGTAGCCCGCCCGCCCGGTCGGTCAGCGCGCGCGCCACCGGGCCGTCGCCGGCGCGGAAGAGCAACGTTTTCACCCGCCCGCCGCCGGCTTCCACGAACGCGCGCACCGTGTTGCCATCGTTGCCCAGCCGATCGACGCGCGACACGCGCACGCCGGGCAACACCAGCACCGGCTCCGGATTGCCGGCGCCGAACGGCGCCAGGCGGGATAATGTGCGCGCCAGATCCAAGGTGGCACCCGGCGCGGTGACCGTGGCCTCGATATCGAGATGCGGCCGCGGCGGCAGGTCGAGCACCGCGGCGAGGCGGTCGTTGAGAAAGGCGTGCAACCCGGGCTGTGCCGCGATTTCGTAGGAAAATCCGGCCGCCATCGCATGGCCGCCGCCGCTGACCAGCAACCCGGATTGGCGGGCGGCAATAATGGCGGCGCCGAGATCGATACCGGGAACGGAACGGCCGGACCCCTTCACCAGGCCTTCCGCGTGGCCGCCGACGCAGGCCGGGCGGTTGAATTTTTCCCTGAGCCTGCCGGCCACGATACCAACCACGCCGGGGTGCCAGGTGGCGCCGCTGACCACCAGCACGGCGTGGCCGCCTTGCATTTGCGCCGCGGCCGCCGACATCGCGGCGTCCAGCACGCCGGATTCGACATGCTGGCGCTGCCGGTTGACCGCATCGAGACGTTCCGCCAGCGCGCGCGCCTCGAGCGGGTCCTCGCACAGCAGCAGCCGCAGGCCGAGATCCGATTCGCTGATGCGGCCGCCGGCATTGATACGCGGTCCGAGCGCGAAACCACATGTCATGGCGCTGGGACGGTCGCGCACCGCGGCCACGTCCAGCAAAGCTGCCACGCCGGGCCGCACGCGCGTCGCCATGAGCTTGAGGCCCTGGGTGACGAGCGCGCGGTTGAGGCCGATGAGCGGCATGACATCGCACACCGTGGCCAGCGCCACCAGATCGAGCAGGGAACGAAGATCGGGTTCCGGCCGGGCGGCGAAGAAATTTTGCCGCCGCAACGTCCGCACCGTGGCGATGGCGGTCATGAAGGCCACGCCCGCGGCGCACAAATTGCGCAAGCCGCTGGTGTCGTCGAGCCGGTTCGGATTGACGGTGGCGTGCACCGGCGGCGGCGGGCCTTCGGCCTTGTGGTGGTCGAGGATGATGATGTCGGCGCGGCCGTGCAGGGCCGCCAGCGGAACCGCCGCCGCGGTGCCGCAATCCACGCACACCACCAGCGTGGCGCCTCGATCGGAAAGAGCAACGAGCGCGCCTTCGTTGGGGCCGTAGCCTTCGGCCAGGCGATCGGGAATGTGGGTGTGCACGGTGCAGCCGAGCATGCGCAGAAAGGTGGCGAGCAGCGCGGTGCCGCAGGCGCCGTCCACATCGTAATCGCCGAAAATGGCAACCGTTTCGGCGCCGGTGATGGCGGCCGCGAGCCGCGCGGCGGCCACCTCCATGTCCATCATCAGCGCGGGGTCGGGCAGCAGGGCGCGCAGGGTGGGATTGAGAAAGTCGGCGGCCTCGTCAGGCGAAATGCCGCGTGCGGCCATGATGCGGCCGACGATTTCCGGCACGCCAAGGCGTTGGGAGAGGGCAAAGCCGAGCCGGTCCTCGGCGGTGCGCCAGCGCCAGTAGCGGCCGCCCAGGCTTTCGGTGACGCAAAGGACCGCGTCCATGTGGGCCATGCCGTCCATTACGAAGAAGTCGTTCTTTTTTGAAAAAAAGAACCAAAAAACTCTTGTCTGTTGCGGTTTGCACCGGACGTGGTTACTTGCGCCGGGCGTTGCGCGGCACAGATAAAAGTTTTTTGGTTCTTTTTTTCAAAAAAGAACTGCTGGCTTCCCTCCTTCACGAAGCCCCCCAGGTTTTGGTATTAAAATCATGGTGCGCCTCGATATACCGCACGGTGCCGCTCTTGCTACGCATAACGATCGAATGTGTGACAGCGCCCTGCCCGGCGCGCTGCACGCCGCGCAACATGGCGCCGGTGGTAACGCCGGTGGCGGCAAACATCACGTTGCCGCCGGCAAGCTCCTCGATCGTGAAAATCTTGTGCGGATCGGCAATGCCCATGGAAGTCGCGCGGACGATTTGCGCATCGTCGTCATATTTCAGGCGGCCCTGCATCTGGCCGCCGGTGCAGCGTAGCGCCGCGGCCGACAGCACGCCTTCGGGCGCGCCGCCGGTGCCGATGAAGATATCGACGCCGGAATTCGGCAGCGTGGTGGCAATGATGGCGGCCACGTCGCCGTCCGGCAGCAACATCACACGGGCGCCGATCTCACGCGTGGCGCGAATAATGTCCGCATGCCGGTCGCGATCCAGCGTGCACAGAACGATGTCGGCAACATCGACCTTTTTGGCCTGCGCCAAATTGCGCAAATTCTCCGCCACCGGTGCGTCCAGATGCACCAGATCCGGCGGCAACCCGCCGCCGATGCCGATTTTCTCCATGTAGATGTCGGGCGCATGCAGAAAATTGCCATGTTCGGCGAGCGCAATGACAGTCAGCGCGTTCGGGCCGCCCTTCGCCGTCAACGTCGTGCCCTCCAGCGGATCGACCGCAATGTCCATTGCCGGACCGCCGGCGCCCACCCGCTCGCCGATATACATCATCGGCGCCTCGTCCATCTCGCCCTCGCCGATCACCACCAGGCCATCGATGGCCACCGTATCGAACGCCCGGCGCATCGCTTCCGTCGCCGCCCCGTCCGCCTCGTTCTTGTTGCCTTTCCCGACCCAATGCCATGCGGCCAACGCGGCGGCTTCGGTCACGCGCACCAGCTCCAATGCCAGGTTCCGGTCGGATTGATAGGCCATGCGCGTTGCTCCCTAAGAAAGAAGGCCGGGGCTCTGCCCCTGGACCCCGCTAAGGACAAGTCCTTAGAACCCATTTTTTTAGCCGTGCTCAATGCGAATCACTGAGGGTCTTTCCAGAACCGAATCCAAACGCTCGATCTTATCAACCGCGACGCGCATCTGGCTTTCTCTGGTTTCGTGGGTCACCAGCACAATCGGCACGGCCTCGCCGGGGGCGCGGCCATGCTGCAACATGCTCTCCAACGACACGCCGGAGTCGCGCAAGGCGCCGGCAACGTCCGCAATCACGCCAGGGCGGTCCAGCACCATCAGCCGCAGATAATACGCGCCAACATACGCGCTCATCGGCACCGACGGCGCATCCGACAATCCATCCGCCGCCGCACCCCACACCGGCGCCGTTCGCCCGCGCGCCAGGTCGATCAGATCGGCCACCACGGCGCTCGCCGTGGGCCCCGCGCCGGCCCCCCTGCCTTCCAGCATGACACGGCCAACGAAATCACCCTCCGCCACCACCGCGTTATACACGCCATCCACCCGCGCAAGCGGCGAATTCTCCGGCACCATGCACGGATGCACGCGGCTCTCGATCCCCGCCTCGGTCCGCCGTGCAATGCCCAGCAGCTTGATCCGGTAGCCGAGCTCGCGCGCAAACGCGATGTCGAGCGCCGACACCTGCCTGATGCCCTCGACATGCACATCGTCGAAACGCACCGCGCGGCCGAACGCCAGCGCCGTCAGGATCGCCAGCTTGTGCGCCGCATCCACCCCGTCGATATCGAAACCCGGATCGGCCTCCGCATAACCGAGTTTCTGCGCTTCCGCCAGAACATCGGCGAATTCGCGCCCGCGCTCGCGCATGCTGGTGAGAATGAAATTGCATGTGCCGTTCAGAATGCCCGCCACCCGGCGAATGCGGTTGGCGGCCAAGCCTTCACGCAGCGCCTTGATGATGGGAATGCCGCCGGCCACCGATGCCTCGAACGCCAGCGACGCGCCCGACCGCTCGGCCGCCTGCGCCAACGCCACGCCATGCCGCGCCAGCAGCGCCTTGTTCGCCGTCACCACCGACTTGCCGGCGCGCAGCGCGGCAAACACCAGCGCATGGGCGGGATCGTCGCTGCCGCCGATCAGTTCGACAACCGCGTCCACGCCGGACTCTGTCGCCAGCGCCACGGGATCCTGATACCAGCGCACGCCATCGAGTTTCACGCCGCGGTCGCGCCCGCGGTCGCGCGCCGATACGGCGGTGACGCTAATCGGCCGGCCGGCATGCGCGGCCACGATATCCGCATTGTCGCGCAGCAAGCGCAGCACGCCGCCGCCGACGGTTCCCAAACCCGCAATGCCGACCGAAAGCGGCCGTGTCACGATGCCGCAACCCCCACGGTTGCCAGGCCGGGCGCCATCAGGGGGGCTGCAACATTGCTGTCCGCGGCCAGAAAGCCGCGAATATTGCGGATCGCCTGGCGCAGCCGGTGGGTATTTTCCACCAGCCCGATGCGCACATGCGTATCGCCGTGCTCGCCAAAGCCAAGGCCGGGCGCCACGGCAACCTGCGCCCGCTCCAGCAGGAGCTTGGCGAACGCAACGCTACCGAGATGCGCATAGCGGGGCGGGATGGGCGCCCAGGCGAACATCGACCCTTCCGGGTTCGGAATGTCCCACCCCGCCTGCGCCAGGCCGCGGATCAGCACGTCGCGCCGGTCCTTGTACAGTGCGCGAACGTCGGCCACGCAGTCCTGCGGACCATTCAACGCGGCCACCGCGGCAACCTGGATCGGCGTGAAGGCGCCATAATCCAGGTAGGATTTCATCCTGGCCAACGCCGCCACCAGGCGCGGATTGCCGGCGGCAAAACCGATGCGCCAGCCCGGCATGGAATAGGTCTTCGACATGCTGGTAAATTCGACCGCGATCTCCTTCGCCCCCGGCACCTGCAGAATGCTGGGCGGCACCAGCGAACCGAAATAGATTTCCGCATAGGCGAGATCGGACAGCACCCATATTTCATGCCGGCGCGCGAAGGCGACGATTTCGCGATAAAAATCCAAATCCGCCAGCCACGCGGTGGGATTGCTCGGGAAGTTCACGATCAGCGCGGTCGGTTTCGGTACCGAATGGCGTACCGCGCGATCCAGCGCCGCCAGCAAGTCCGGCCCCGGCTTGGCCGGCACGCTGCGTACCGACGCGCCGGCAATGATGAAGCCGAATTGATGGATCGGATAGGATGGGTTCGGAACCAAAATGGTATCGCCCGGGCTGGTGATCGCCGAGGCAAGGTTGGCCAGCCCTTCCTTGGAGCCCAACGTGGCGATGATTTCCGTTTCGGGATCGAGCGCCACATCGAAGCGGCGCTGGTAATACGCCGCCAGCGCGCGCCGCAGGCCGGGGATGCCCTTGCTGCTTGAATACCGATGCGTGCGCGGGTCCTGAACCGTCTCCACCAGCTTGGCGACGATATGCGGCGGCGTGGCGCTGTCCGGATTGCCCATGCCGAGGTCGATAATATCCTGGCCCTCGGCGCGCGCCCGCGCCTTGGCCGCGTTCACTTCGGCGAACACGTAGGGCGGCAGGCGGCGGATGCGGTGGAATTCTTCGGCCATGTTCAGTTTACAGTTGTCAGAGTCGCAAAGGGTGTAACATCCCGACGCCATGGTGTCGCGCGGTGTTACGAAGTAAGAATGTTCTTTTCTGAACAAAAGAACCAAAAGACTTTTGCCCTGCGGCTGAACACCGGTTGGGGCCATGGCCGATAAGCCCGGGACTGGACCAAAAGAACTGCTTCCTAAGCTTACTGATCCCTCACCGTCGCATCCCGCCCAAACGCCGAAGCGCCGAGCACAATCTTGTCCGGTGGCACATGGTGATCCGTCATCAGGTTCGCGGCGATCGCGGCGGCGCGCTTCAGGCCCAGGTCCAGCGCCGCCTGCTGCGCGCCGGGCGTGTCACCCTTCGCTTCGCCGTGCCCCTCGATGGCGATCACGCCCTTGCCGCGATGCACGGCGATATCCTCCAGCACATCCTTTTGCGACGGGTTGAACCTGGCATCGCCGGTGGCGAACAGGATGCGCTGGGCGCCGGCCGGCATGATGCTGGGCGGCGCCGGCGGCTGCGGCGACGGCGCTGGCTGTGCCGCGACGCCTTCGAAGGTTGGCGGCGGCGGCGGCGCGGCCGGAATGTCCGGCAGCGCCGCCTCGTCGGGCGGCGCGCCGGCGAGGGTGACGGGCGTTCCCGGCGCCGGGCCTCCATCGGGCGACGGCAGCGCGGCGGCAGGTGCGGCCGGCGCGGCGGCCGCGGGCGGCGGGGCATCAGCGGCCGGCAGGGTGGCGTTGGCGGTATCGTCGGCCCCGGCGGCCGGCGCCGGTGGTTTCGGCGGCGGCGGGGGCGGCAGCGCGTTCAGGTCGATCGGCGTGTGCGCGGCCAGGCGCTGGGTCACATCGCGGTCCTGCGTCAGCTCGGTTTGCACCGTCAGGCGAAAGGCGGCGGTCGGCGGCGTCGGTTTCGGCGGAATGGTGAACACGTGCGGATACGGCATGTCGGCGCCGGGCGGGGGCGGCCGCGCGGCCGCGATCTCGCCGC
>CAJCIS010000290.1 GCA_903970435.1 Acidobacteriota bacterium
CGCCGTGGCCACATAGGCCTGCGCCAGCACCGCCTCGCTACCCACCGATTCGAACACATAGGCAGCACCCCCGCCGGTCAGGTCGCGGATTTCTTCCACCGCGCGCGGACCCGCCACGACGCCGTGCGTCGCACCCATCGACAACGCCAGCGCCAGCTTCTCCGATATCGTATCGACCGCGACGATCGGATGGGCGCCCGCGGCCGCGGCGGCCAGCACAGCGGCCAGCCCGACGCCGCCCATGCCGAACACCGCCACGCAGGCGCCGGTGCGCACCCTGGCGGTGTTCAGCACCGCGCCGGCGCCGGTCAGGACCGCGCAGCCGAACAAGGCGGCAATCTCCGGCGGCAGATCCGCATCGATCCGCACCGCCGAGCGCGCATGGGCCACCGTGTAATCGGCAAATCCTGAAACGCCGAGATGATGATAAACCGGACCTTCCGGCACATCGCACCAGCGCCGCGCACCCCCCAGCAAGGTGCCGGCGGTATTCGCCGCGGCGCCCGGTTGACACAGCGCCGGCCGCCCCTCGGCGCACGGCAGGCACGTGCCGCACATCGGAACGAACGCGAACACCACATGGTCGCCCACCGCAAACCCCGCGGTGCCCGGCCCCAACGCCTCGATAATTCCGGTTGCCTCATGCCCCAGCACCATCGGCATCGGCCGCGGGCGGGCGCCTTCAATCACCGACAGATCGGAGTGGCACAGACCCGCCGCGGTCACACGCACCAGCAATTCGCCGGGCCCGGGCGGGGCAAAGGCCAACTCCACGATCCCGAGCGGGCGAGACTGCGCATAGGGTCGTTCCAGCCCCATCCGGCGGAGCAACGCGGCGCGGGTTTTCATCGGCGGGCTCCTCGAGGGAATCGATGCAGGAAGCAGTTCTTTTCTGAAGAAAAGAACCAAAAGACTTTTGTCCGGGCGCCTGCGGCGCTTCCTTCCTTCCTTCCTTCCTTCCTTCCTTCCTTCCTTCCTTCCTTCCTAAAGCAGCCGCGTCAAAGCAGCCCGCATCGCATCGCCGACCGGCACCGCAAGCCGCGTCGCCCGATCGACGAACACATGCACGAACCACCCCTCGGCCACCGCCGCCTCGCCGCCCTCGATAAACAATCCAATCCCGTAACGCACGCTCGACCGGCCGAGTTTCTCCACCCGCAACCCCGCCTGCACGATTTGCGGAAATTCGATCGGCGCCAGAAACCTGCAATGCGATTCGGCGCACAAACCGATTTGGCCGCCGGCATGAATATCCAGCCCGCCCTCGCGGATGAGCCAGGTATTTATAACGGTATCAAAATAACTATAGTAGGTCACGTTGTTCACGTGGCCATAAACGTCATTGTCCATCCACCGTGTCGGGATCGTTTGCACGTACGGATAGGCCGCACGGCGCATCGGCGCCCCCGCCGTCACCCCAGCCCGGAAAACAACGAGGTTGACAAGTAACGCTCGGCGAACGACGGCACGATCCCCACGATCAGCTTGCCGGCGTTCTCGGGCGCCTTCGCCAGGCCCACCGCCGCATGCAGCATCGCGCCGGACGAAATACCCACCGGCAACCCGTCCAGCCGGGCCGCGCGGCGGGCGGCAGCCAGCGCCTCGCGCTCCGAGACGGTGATGATGCGGTCGATTTCGGCCATGTCGAGCACCGACGGGCGAAAGCCGGGGCCAATGCCCTGAATGCCGTGCGGGCCCGGCTCGTCGCCGGACAGCACGGCACTTTCGGCCGGCTCCACGCCGACGATGATGAAACCGGGGCGCCTACCGCGCAGCGCGCGGCCAATGCCGGTCAGCGTGCCCCCGGTGCCCAGGCCGCCCACCACGATGTCCACCTGGCCGTCGCTGTCCGCCCAGATTTCCTCGGCCGTCGTCGCCTGGTGAACGTCCGGGTTGGACGGATTGTCGAACTGGCGCGGCATCCAGGCATTGGGCGTGTTGCCGACGATTTCGTTGGCGCGCGCAATGGCGCCGGCCATCCCGAGCTTCTGCGGTGTCAGCTCCACCTGCACGTCCATCAGGCGCAACATCCGGCGCCGCTCGATGCTGGCACTTTCAGGCATGGTCACGATCAGCCGGTAGCCCCGCGCCGCCGCGACGAAAGCCAGCGCAATACCGGTGTTGCCGCTGGTCGGCTCCACCAGCAGCGACGTCTCGGGCGAAATCAGCCCCTCCCGCTCAGCCGCGTCGATCATGCCGAGCCCGATGCGGTCCTTGACGGACCCGAGCGGGTTGAAGAACTCCAGCTTCACCGCGAGGTCGGCGACAAACCCTTCCTCGGCGGCCAGGCGCGGCAGACGCACCATGGGCGTGCCGCCCACGGTCTCCAGAATGCTGCCATATATGCGGCCGCGCGGGGATGCTGTAGAAGGCACGCCGAGGCTACGTGGAATTCGCTTGGACATCGTGCATTCCAGAGGGCATTTTATGCATTGCTAAGGACCGCATTCGGCCGGAGTCGCGCAAACCGGAGTCGGGCAAAGGAGTATGAATCGATGATTGTCCGTCGGGACCGTGGCATGTTGGCAGTGCTTATCATGTTGGATGTTGCCTTTCATGCCGGCCGCACAAGTGCGGTCAGCGCCGCGGACATCGCCGACCGGGCCGGGTTGGCACGGCGAGGTATTGAACCCTTGCTACAGACCCTGTCCAGGTCCGGCCTGCTGGAAAGCATACGCGGCCCCCGCGGCGGCTACCGGCTGGGCCGGCCGCGGCGGGACATCACGCTCGATGAGGTGATGCGCACCGCCCAGGCCGACGATGCGGCCGCGGGCGACGACGGCCCGAGCGGCGATTTGCAGACCGGCGTGGTCGAAAAACTGTGGGGCGAGCTGGACGCCGAGCTGGCGGCCAAGATGAAGAAGATCACGCTGGAGGACATGATCCGCCGCGCCGAGGCGGCGGGTTTTTCGCGGCCCCTGGCGGAGCCGATTACGTTTTCTATCTAAGCAAAAACAAAGGATTAAGGAAGCCGTTCTTTTCTGAAGAAAAGAACCAAAAGACTTTTATCCGTTGACGCAATCCCCAACATATCGGCCGTGACGTCAGCCTTTCCGTCTTCCTTACTTTCTTGGGTTCTGAATGACCAAGCTCTCCGCCGTGGAAACCATGAAAACCGAAAGCCACGGCCTGCGCGGCCGCCTGGCCGAGGAACTGGCCGAAGGCGGCATCCAGGTCAGCGAGGACGCCTACAATCTGCTGAAATTCCACGGCAGCTACGAACAGTTCGACCGCGACACCGCCACCTGGCGCAAGCAGCACGGCCAGGAAAAGGAATACCAGTTCATGCTGCGCGTCCGCATGCCGGGCGGCCGCCTGACACCGGATCAGTATCTCGGGCTCGACCGCCTCGCCGATGACCGCGCCAACCACACCATCCGCATCACCACCCGCCAGGGCATTCAGTTCCACGGCATCCTGAAGGGCGACCTCAAGCCGGCCATTGCGGCGGTGAACCATACCATGCTCACCACGATGTCCGCCTGCGGCGATGTCGTGCGCAACATCATGGCCAGCCCCACGCCCCGCCGCGACGCCGCGCACGCCCGCATCGAAGCCGACGCGCGCTTGCTGTCGGAGCACCTGAAGGTCAAATCGCGCGCCTATTACCAGATCTTCCTCGACGAGGCGCCGAACCCCGAACTGGACGAGACCGAAACGCTCTACGGCCCCACCTACCTGCCGCGCAAATTCAAGATCGGCATTACCACCGAGAACGACAACACCATCGATGTGCTCACCAACGACCTGGGCATCGTCGCCCATTTCGATGGCGATGTGCTGCGCGGCTATACCGCCTGCGTCGGCGGCGGCCTGGGCATGACGCACAACAAACCGCGCACCTATCCGCGCCTGGCGACACCGATCGCCTTCGTGCAGCCGGACCAGCTGATTGCCATCGTCGATGCGACCATCAAGCTGCAACGCGACCATGGCGACCGCGGCGACCGCCGCCGCGCCCGTCTGAAATACGTCATCGACGATCGCGGCCTGCCGTGGATGCGCGAAACGCTGGCGCAGTATTTCGGCGCGCCCCTGGCGGAGCCGCCGGCGCTGAAACTCGGGGTGCCCGACCTGCTGGGCTGGCACGAACAAGGCGACGGATTATGGTGGCTCGGTGTCCCCGTCGCCGCCGGCCGCATCGCCGATTTTCCGGACGGCGCCGAACTGCGCACGGCACTCCGCGCCATCGCGCAGGGCTTTCCGATAAACTACACGCTCACGCCGCAGCAGGACGTTCTGATTACCGACATCGCACCAGACGATCGCACAAGGATCGAGGATTTGCTCCGCCGCCACCACGTGGCGCTTGCGGAACAACTCTCTCCCATGGCGCAATACGCGCTCTCATGCCCCGCATTGCCCACCTGCGGCCTGGCGCTGACCGAAGCGGAACGGATGCACGCCGAAATGGTGGACGGGTTCGACGCGCTGCTGACCAAACACGGGCTCTCCGAGCGCCGCATCAGCGTCCGCATCACGGGCTGCCCCAACGGCTGCGCCCGCACCTACGCCGGCGACATCGGCATCGTCGGCCGCATGCCCGGCTTCTACGCCCTCTTCGTCGGCGGCGATTTCGAGGGCACGCGGCTGAATTTCAAATTATTGGAAAAGGTGCCGCATGCGGCCGTGATCAGTTCGTTCGATCCGCTGTTCGAGGCCTGGGCCCGGGAGGGCCATGCCAATGAAGGGTTTGGCGATTATTGCTCGCGTGTGGGAATCGAGAAATTGCTGACCTACGCAGGGGGCGCGCGAAGTGCGGCTTAGTTAGTGTCTGTCCGGGAAGAAGGACGTTCTTTTCTGAAGAAAAGAACCAAAAGACTCTTGCTCCTGCGCCTGCGGAAAGGTCGAGGCCATGAACGGAACGTTGGGATTGCATCAAAAGATAAAAGTCTTTTGGTTCTTTTCTTCAGAAAAGAACGTGCTTCCTTAAGCCTTTGTTTTTGCTGACCTACTGTTGGGACGGACTCTTAGAAAGGAAGTATTTCTTTTTTGAAAAAAAGAAACAAAAAACTTTTGTTCTGTGGCATTTTCAGCCGCACTGCTGGCTTCCCTCAAACCCGCAAATGCGCCGGCAAATCCAACCCGAGCCGGTTCGGCACATCCCACACTTCGCGCAACGTACGGAACGGCACGAAGCCCGCGTGCAGGTAGTTCGGCAGCGCGCGGGGGTGGTCGGCGGTGCAAGTGTTGACGGTCACGAAACTCGGCCGGCGCGACCAGGCTTCGTCGGCCGAGGCGCGAAGGAAGGCGGGGCCTACGCCTTTGCCGACGGCATGGGGGAGCAGGCCGAAATAGCTGATGTTGACGGAGCCGGTTCGTTCTTCCAGTTCGAAGAAGCCGGCCGGTTCGCCGCCGCGGTAGAGCACGTGCAGCGACACGGCCGGGTTGGCGAGCAGGGCGGCGATTTCGCTGTCCGGCATGGCGCGGCGGAGCCACCAGGCGTAGCGCGCACCGACGGTGTTGTAGAGATAGCGATAAAATCCGACGGAGGGCCGCGCCACGCGCACCAGCGTGCTGTCGCCCGGCAGCCTCGGTGCCGGCGCGGACGATGGCTTGTCCTGCCGCAGGAACGTGACATTGACCGCGATCCGTGTGAAAGGGCCACTCATGGGTCGTTGCCTATTAGGATAAAAGCTTTTTGGTTCTTTTTTTCAAAAAAGAACGACTTCTTCTTCTAGTCGTCAAGGAAGCTCCGAAGCTTCCGGCTACGGCTAGGATGCTTAAGTTTCCGAAGCGCCTTAGCCTCGATCTGCCGGATACGCTCCCGCGTCACATTGAATTGCTGCCCCACTTCTTCCAGCGTGTGGTCAGTATTCATGCCGATACCGAACCGCATGCGCAAAACGCGTTCCTCGCGCGGCGTAAGGCTGCTCAGCACCCGGGTGGTCGCTTCGCGCAGATTGGCCTGAATGGCGGCGTCGAGCGGAATGACCGCGGCCTTGTCCTCGATGAAATCGCCGAGATGGCTGTCTTCCTCGTCGCCGATCGGGGTTTCGAGGCTGATCGGCTCCTTGGCGATTTTGAGAACCTTGCGGACTTTTTCCAGCGGCATGCCGAGTTTTTCGGCCAGTTCCTCCGGCGCCGGCTCGCGGCCGATTTCGTGCAGCATCTGCCGGCTGGTGCGCACCAGCTTGTTGATCGTTTCGATCATATGGACCGGGATACGAATGGTGCGTGCCTGGTCGGCGATGCTGCGCGTAATCGCCTGCCTGATCCACCAGGTGGCATAGGTGGAGAATTTATAGCCGCGGCGGTATTCGAACTTGTCCACCGCCTTCATCAGGCCGATGTTGCCTTCCTGGATCAGATCGAGGAATTGCAGGCCGCGGTTGGTGTATTTCTTGGCAATGGAAATCACCAGCCGCAGGTTCGCCTCGATCATTTCTTTCTTGGCGCGCCCGCTGTCGCGCTCGCCGCGGCTGACGGTGGCGTACACGCGGCGGAATTCCATGATCGGCAGGCCCGCATCGTTGGCGATGGCGGCGATCTGGTTGCGCACTTCGATCACCTGGACGGCGTGCCGCTGGGCGAAAACCTTCCAGCCCTTGCCGGGCAGGGTTGCCACCGTCTCCAGCCAGGTCGGGTCGAGCTCATGGTCGCGGTATTTGATCAGGAAGTCTTCGCGGCTCACCTTGCTCGATTCCGCCAGGCGCAAGAGCTGGCCTTCCAGCCCGTTCAGCCGCTGGGTGAGCTGTTTGAGCTGCGAAACCAGCTCCTCGATGCGGTTGTTGTGCAAGCGCACGGACTGCACCTGCGCCACCAGTTCCTCGCGGATCTTCTCGTAGCTCTTTTCCGAGCGCGTGCTCATTTCCTCGCCGGAGGTCAGGGTCTCCAGCCGGCGCGTCTGCATCTTCGAGAGTTTCTTGTACAGACCTTCGATTTCCTCGAAGGTCGCGAGCACCTCGGGCTTCAGTTTTTCCTCGAGTGCCGAGAGCGACAGGCCGGCGCCTTCGCCGTCCTCGCCGTCATCGAGTTCCTCGGCCGGATCGAATGCGGGTTCGGCACCCTCCTCGGCGGGCTCTAGCCCGTTGGCAAGCGCGCGTGCGGGCTCGGCGTGCGCGGCGTCCATGGTCTCGTCCGGCGTGACGGCGGTCTGCACGTGCACGGACGTAAAATCCGCCCCGGCGATAACGGCGCCCGCGCCGGCGGCAACCTTGGGCGTCGCCGCGGCCGCCATGCCGCCGCCCGGCGCTCTAGCGGCGATTTCCGCCTCCGGCGGAGGGGCGGCGATTTCCGCCTCCGGCGATGGGGCAGCCATTTCCGCCTCCGGCGCCGCGGCTGCAATGTCCGCCTCCGGCGCCGCGGCTGCAATATCCGCCTCCGGCGGAGGGGCGCCGGCACCCTGGGTCGCTTCCAGGTCGATAATGTCGCGCAACAACATCCGGCCGCCCTTCAGCGCGTCGTGCCAGGCAACGATGGCGCGGAAGGTCAGCGGGCTTTCGCACAGGCCGCCGATCATCATGTCGCGGCCGGCTTCGATGCGCTTGGCGATGGCGATTTCGCCTTCGCGGCTCAGCAATTCCACCGAACCCATTTCGCGCAGATACATGCGCACCGGATCGTCGGTGCGCCCCAGGCTCGCCTCATCGACGTTGCCGGATGGCTCCTCGCCTTCGGCCTCGCCCTCCTTGACCTCGGCCTCCGGCTTGGCCACCGCCTCGCCGTCCTCATGCTCCTCGCTCTCGACGACCTGGACGCCCATTTCGCTGAAACCGGACATCACGTCTTCGATCTGATCGGTCGACATCTGGTCCGGCGGCAGCACCGCGTTCAGCTCATCGAACGTGATGTAGCCGCGCTCCTTGCCCTTCGCCATCAGCCGCTTGACGGCGGCGGACTGGGTATCGAGCAGCGAGCTGTCGCCGTCCGGCTCGGCGGTGGCAGTTTCGGTGGTGGTTGCCGGTTTGGTGGCCATTCTGCTGTTCACTCCAACGCACGCTGTCCAAATGTTCCAACAAGCCAGTCTTGGCCAATGCCCAACCTAAATACGTTCCGACCCGCCGTTTGGTGCCGCCGGGATCAATCGTCCGAACCCAATTCCGCGATAGGCTCGTCGGTTCGCCCGAACAGGGCGCCCGCCAGGGCCTCGACGCGCTGTACCGAGGCTGCGGTGAAATTCTCCGCGCAATCCCGGCGCGCGGCGGCGAGTTCTGCTTCCAGCAGGCTGCGCTGCATCAGCCCGTAAATTCGCCACCATGCCGTCTCGGCCTCGCTGACCGTGGCGGCGGGTCCGGCGCATGCGGGGAGCGGCAGCGGCACGTCCCCCAACGCCCACGCGGTATCGTCCGCCAAACGGAGACCGGTCAGGTGGTTTATGAGCGTGCTGAAGTCAAGAGAGTCTGCCGAATCCGCCAAGCTTTGCGCCGCTGTGAGCAGCCGCCGCGCCGCCGGCGGCATGGGCAGGGACGCGGCGGTTTCCTCCAGTTTGGGCAGCAGGCTGGGGTGGCGCAGCAGGATGGCAATGAGGTGGCGCATGCGTTCGGCATCGGCCGTCGCCTCGGCGGGACGCGGGCGCGGTGAGGCCCGCACCGGGGGGGCGGGCCCCAAGGCGTAGGCGTTGGCGTGGGCGCCGAAGCTTGTGTTGGGGCGGGCGCCGGATTTGGCGCGCGCGGGTGCTCGGACGCTGGCAAAATATTGCTCCAGCAGGGTGCGGCGATATTCGGCGGCGAGCCCGCGATCGCCGATCCGCGCGGCCGCGGCTTCAAGGCGGGCGCGGAAGGCGGCGCGCTGCTCCGGCGTGGCGGCCGGGCCCGCTTCGCGCAGCAGTCCGAACAGGCATTCGGACAAAGGCCGCGCGGCTTGCAGGATGGTTGCAAACGCGGCCTGCCCCTGCCTGCGCACCAGCGTATCCGGATCCTCGCCCGCCGGCAGCGTGGCAATGCGCAGCGTGCGCTCCGGCGTCAGGCGCGGCAGGGCCATGTCGGCGGCGCGGGCGGCGGCGCGGCCCCCCGCCGCATCACCGTCGAAGCACAGCACCGGCGCCGGCGAGAGCTGCCACAGCGCCTCGAGCTGCTCCTCCGTCAGCGCGGTGCCCAGCGGGGCCACGGCGCCGGCGAACCCCGCCTGATGCAGGGCAATCACGTCCATGTAGCCTTCGACAGCCACCACCGTGGCATGGCTTTGGGCGGCCCCCGCGCCGGCCGCTTCCCGCACCGCCGCGCGCGCGGCATCGAGCCCGTAGAGCGTGCGCCGCTTGGAAAACAGCGCGGTCTCCGGTCCGTTGACATATTTCGGCTGCCCGTCGCCCAGGGTGCGTCCGCCGAAGCTGATGACCCGCCCGCGCCGGTCGCGAATGGGGAACATCACCCGGTTGAAGAACAGCTCGCGGCCCGGAGAGCCGTCTTCCGCCTCCCGCAGCAATCCCGACTCCTGCAATCGTGCGGGTGTGACGTCGGCACCGAGCCGCTGGATCAGGCTGCCTCGCCCGTCGCCGGAAAAACCCAGGCCAAAGCGCCGGATCGTCGCGTCGGTAAGACCGCGGCCGCGCAAATAGGCCAGCGCCGCCGCACCCTGCGGCGCAAAAAGAGTCTGCTGATAGAGCGAACAAACCTGCTCGAGGATGGCATGCAGATCGAGCCGCTGGCGCTCTACCTCGGCGGCCTGCGGCGTGGGTTTCGGCACCTCCAGCCCGGCCTCGCCCGCCAGCTGCGCCACCGCCTCGACAAAACTGCCGCCGCCGCTGTCCATGACGAAGCTGATGGCGTCGCCGTGCGCGCCGCAGCCGAAACAATGATAGCCGTCGTCGTAAACGTAGAAGCTGGGGGTTTTTTCGGCGTGGAAAGGGCAGCAGCCTTTCCAGTTGCGCCCGCTGCGGGAGAGTTTGACGCGCCGGCCGACCAGGGCGGCCAGCGGCGTGCGGGCGCGCAATTCCTCGATGAAGGAATCGGGCAGGCGCGCCATGGGGTCAGCCCAGCCGGGTTTTCACGAGCGCGCCGGCACGCGCCATGTCCAGCGTGGCCGCGTATTTCTGTTTGAGCGCCGCCATCACGCGGCCCATGTCCTTCACGCTGGTGGCGCCGGTGGCGGCCACCGCGTCCTCCACCGCCGCGGCGAGCGACGCCGCGTCCATTTGCTGCGGCAGGAAGCTTTCGATCAGGGCGATTTCCGCGGTTTCCTTGTCCACCAGGTCCTGCCGCTTGCCCTGCACGTAGAGTTCGACCGACTCCCGGCGCTGTTTGACCATGCCGCGCAGCACGGCGGTGATGTCGTCGTCGGAAATGGCGGTGACGCCTTTTGGCCGGGCGGCGATATCGGCGTCCTTCACCTTCGCCATGATCATGCGAAGCGTGCTGGTCGCGGCGGTATCGCCGCCTTGCATGGCGGCTTTGAGGCGGGTGGTGAATTGGTCACGAAGGCTCATGGCGCTGTCACTATGCGCCGATTCGCGCCCGCTGAAATGGGGCGCGAATAAAAGTGAAGGAAATGTTCTCCCTTGAAAAAAACCTGTGCTAAATCAATACGGTATCCAACTAAAATGGGATTGCGCATGCCAACGGAAAAAAGTTTTTTGGTTCTTTTTTTCAAAAAAGAACACTTCCTTTGTTTATTCCTTCCTGGCCAGCGCCCACGCATTCGCCAGCAAGCTGACGAACGACGTGTCCGCAAGATCCAGATCGGCATCCTCCCGCGCATCCAGGTGGCCGCGCAGCAAACCGTTCGCCAGGCGTTCCACGCTGCCCGGCTCGGCCCGGCCGGCATCGTCGATCAGCAGCAGCCACGCGTCGCCGAACCGGCGCAGCGCGGTCAGCACCGCGAGTGCCGCGGCATCGTCGCTGTCGTAGGCCAGCCTGGTCAGGAAGATTTTGTCCGCGCTGGCAACGTCCTCCATCAGCTTGGCGGCGAGCCAGGGCAGCGACGTGCCGAATTTGGCAATGGCATCGGAAGGCGGCGGCGCGGCAAGCTTGTACGGGGTGGCGAAGCTGATCTGGAATACCAGATCGATCAGGCGCCAGGTCGTATCCTCCGGCCCGCGCACGTCCCAGAGCAGGGCATCGGGCCGGCCGACATCGGCAAACCCCGCCAGAATGCCTTCCACCAGTTCGTGCTGATGCACCGCGGCATAGCGCAGCAATCCCACCTGGTCGCGGTCCAGCCGCCGCTGCAAGTTTCCCAGACGGCAACTGCCGGCGATGCTTTCGAAACGGGTCACCAGATCCTGCAGCGACAGCCCGCAACGCGCCGCCACCGCATCGGCCAATGTCGCATCCGCCCAGCGCCCCGCCAGCCGCGGCAGGGACGCGGGCGCGACACGCGCCGGCGCCGGCGCCAGACGCGCACTGGCCAGCGCCCAGGCAAACGGCAGGCCGGATACGTGCGCCGCAAGGCCGGGATTGGCATAGGCGTCGATATTATCGAAATGCAGGGTGAGGCTGTCGGCCCCGCGCGCGGGGTCGATCGGCAGGGCCAGGATGCCGCGCGCGCGCAAATCGAGGTAGCCCAGCAGCTTGCCGTTCGCCCCGATCGCCAGCCGCTGGCGGGCGCCGGAAGGCGCGGCGACGGGGCGCATGTCGAGGAGCAAAACCGCCGGCCGCGGGGCGTCGTGCAGCGGCAGGGACAGGGTGCTGGTTCGCCCGACCGCCCACACAAAACCGTCCTCCGGCTCCCCCCAGCCGTCTTGCAGCAAGCCGGCGGTGGGTTCGTTGCAGCCGAAGCGGAACAGGGCGTGCCGGCGCCGCACGGGCGGCGGCGGCCGGACCGGCCGCCGCGTCAGCACCTTGAGGTTGGTCAGCTTGAAACCCAGGTCGCGCGGGTCGGGCAGGCCGAGTTCGGCGGGCGTCGGGCGACCGGCCGCGCGCGCCAGGTCGATCCGCAGCATCCCGGGCGCCAATGCGTCTGCCGGGACCGCGACGCGCCAGGTCAATGGACCGCCGACGCGGCGGCTGCCAACGCCGACATGGTTGATCGTTAGGCTTGCGTGCTGGTGACGCAATTCCGGCGGCGCGATGAAGGGCTCGATCCTGAATTCCAGCACGGTTTCGCCGCTTGCCTGGGGCGCCGGCACCAGCAGCGTGCTCGCCGCGCCGACGCTCCAGACGAAGTCGGCCTCCGGGGCTGCCCAGCCGGTTCCCAGCAGCATCCGGCCGTCGCTTGCGGCGCCGAAATGGTAGCTGGCCTGGAGGGTGATCATTCAGGAAGCAAGCCGTTCTTTTTTGAAAAAAAGAACCAAAAAACTTTGGCTATCTGGCGAAGGCGGTTTTCAGTTCCGGGACCAGGTCGGTCCTTTCCCAGGTGAAGGTGCCTAGAAGTTCGTCGGGGGAGCGGCCGAAATGGCCGTAGGCCGTGGTGGGGACGTAGATCGGGCGGTTCAAATTCAAATGTTCGCGAATGCCGCGCGGCGTCAGGTTCATCAGGTCGCGCAACACCTTTTCCAGCTTGGCTTCCTCGACGTCCCTGCCGGTGCCATGCAAATCCACATACACCGACAAGGGATGCGACACGCCGATGGCGTAACTGATCTGCAAGGTGCAGCGCTCGGCGAGATCGGCCGCCACCACGTTCTTGGCGAGATAGCGCGCCGCATAGGCGGCGCTGCGATCGACCTTCGTCGGGTCCTTGCCGGAGAACGCGCCGCCGCCATGCGGGGCCGCGCCGCCGTAGGTGTCCACAATGATTTTCCGCCCGGTGAGGCCGGCGTCACCGTCCGGGCCGCCGATCACGAATTTGCCGGTCGGGTTGATGTAGAGCTCGTCTTCCTCGCACATCCAGCCCTTCGGCAACGTGCCCTCGATGATCGGAATCAGGCAGCGCTTGATCTCCGCCTGGTCCATGCCCTCCTCATGCTGCGTCGACACCACGATGCTGGTGGCGGCCACCGGCTTTCCGTCCACATAGCGCAACGTCACCTGGCTTTTGGCGTCCGGCAACAGGCCGGCCACGCGTTCGTCGCCGGCGCGGCGCAGCTCGCTGACTGTACGTAGTATAAGGTGTGCGTAATGGATCGGTGCCGGCATCAGGCTGGCGGTCTCGTCGCTGGCATAGCCGAACATGATGCCCTGGTCGCCGGCGCCCTCGTCCTTGTTGCCGCTCGCATCCACGCCCACCGCAATGTCGCTGGACTGGGCGTGCAAGTGGCACTCGACATGGGCGTGCTTCCAGGAAAAGCCGGCCTGGTCATAGCCGATGTCGCGCACCGCCATGCGGGCCAGATGCATGAGATATTCGGACGTGACACTGGCGGGGCCGCGGGTTTCGCCGGCGAGCACGATGCGGTTGGTGGTGACGAGCGTTTCGCAGGCGACACGCGAACCCGGGTCGGCCGCCAGGAAGGCGTCGAGCACGGTATCGCTGATGCGGTCGGCGACCTTGTCCGGGTGGCCTTCCGAGACGGATTCGGACGTGAAGAGATATTCGCCCTTGTCGCGCATAAGGCAGGCACTCGCTTTTCGGCAGGAGGGCGGGCCACGGGTCCGCGAAAGGGGCGCTATTGACCTAATGACAGGGGGGGGTCAAGGCCGCGGTGGTCGCGCAATACCAACCGCGCTTGATCTTGACTCATTGGCATTGCCTCCGGCGGCACGCCGTCACGCGAACGCGTGCTGCGCACGACGCCCCCGGTCGCCGAAAAGCGAAACGCGAGGATCAAGATCAAGGACGGTTGTTGGTATAAGGCAGGCTCCCCGCCGCGCCCCTGGACCGCGCCCAGGACAAGTCCCTAGAACCCGCTCGGGATTAAGGTCACCTGGATTGCCTGGAGCACGCGATGCCTGAAATGATCCTTGTCGAAACCCATGCGCGGGTGGGTCTGATCCGGCTCAACCGGCCGGCGTCACTCAATGCACTTTGCGATCAGCTCATGGCGGAGCTCGGCGCGCAGTTGCTGGCGTTCGATGCCGACCCGGGCATCGGCGCCATCGTGCTGACCGGCTCGGAGAAGGCGTTCGCCGCCGGCGCCGACATCAAGGAAATGCAGAACCGCACCTATCCCGGCGTTCTGTTCGACGATTTCATTGCGCGGTGGGAGATTGTGACCACCATCCGCACGCCGGTGATTGCGGCGGTTGCCGGCTATGCGCTGGGCGGCGGCTGCGAACTGGCCATGATGTGCGATTTCATTGTCTGCGGCGACAACGCCAGGTTCGGCCAGCCGGAAATCAACCTCGGCGTTATCCCCGGCAGCGGCGGCACACAGCGGCTGACGCGGCTGGTGGGCAAGTCGAAGGCCATGGATATGGTGCTGACCGGCCGCCAGATGGACGCGGCCGAGGCTGAACGCAGCGGCCTCGTATCCCGCGTGTTCCCCGCCGCCGAGCTGATCCCGCAGGCCCTCGCGCTTGCGGCGCGGATCGCCGCGCTGTCGCCGGTGGCCAACTATGCCGCCAAGCGCGCGGTGAATGCCGCGTTGGAGACCACCTTGCGGGAGGGCGTCCAGGCCGAGCGCATGCTGTTCCTGCCGCTGTTCGGCACCCCGGACCAGCGCGAAGGCATGGCGGCCTTCGTCGAGAAGCGAACCGCAAAATTCAATCACCGTCCGTAGGGTGCGCAGCCTTGGGGGGAAATGCGCCTTCGCTTGACTTGGGCAAAGCCGGCTCCTAGATACCCCTTCCCCGGCGTGGAGTGACATGCGATCGTCACAAATCGCGCCTGAACGCAACCGCCGCACACCCTCCCCAGCCCCACGAGATCTCATGGCGAACACGGCATCCGCGCAGAAACGCATTCGGCAGACGGCCAAGCGCACCGCGCGCAACAACGCGCGCAAGTCGCGCATGCGCACCTTCGTCAAGAAGGTGGAGACGGCCATCGCCGGCGGCGACAAGACGGTTGCGGCCGAGGCGTTGCGCGCGGCACAGCCGGAAATGCAGCGCGCGGCGACCAAGGGCGTCACCCATGCGAACACCGTGGCGCGCCGCCTGTCGCGGCTGTCGGCCCGCGTGAAGGCCATGCAGGCGAGCGCCGGCTAGACCGTTCGCCAACCTGCGCCGCCCATCCTGCCCAGCGCCGGCTTCTTTCGTCAGCCTTATTTTACCTAGTCTTTTTTGCCTGGCGGCCGTGCATCGGCGGGCCGTGCGAACCCCCAATGAAATAATGATCAAGTACTTAGGGGTGGTCGCCCGTAACATTGTTTTACGTTGTCTTTGAGACCCGTAAAAATGTGTTGCGCTTTCCCAATAACCGCCGAGAATCCATTTGCCAGCGGACCCGATCTGACTTAGCGTCCGGGCACTGGCGAAAGCCGGTAAGCCGATATGGTCAGTAACGGGGCGGCGGAGGATTAAGTGCATCCTCCGAACGGATAGTTGTTCGCGGCCGGCGGCTTTGGGGGAGATACGATGGCAGGGATGCGTCTCTTGGGCACGAGCGGCATCTGGCATGAACCGGAGGAGGGCAGCGTGTCGCGAAGCACCCCCGGGCCGGAACAAATTGCCACACAATGGGCACGCATCCGCGGACGATTGCAGCAGGACGTCGGCGACGTCGAATACCGAACCTGGCTGAAGCAGATGACGCTGGCCGGCATCGATGGCGAGGAAGTGACGGTGCTTCTGCCGTCGCGTTTCCTGCGCGACTGGGTGCGCAGCCATTACGGTGAGAAAATCACGAGATTGTGGCAGCTGGAAAACCCGGCAATCCGCCGCGTGGATATTCGCGTCGGCCACGGCCGCACCGGATTGGCGGAAAGCCTTGCCGAGACACCGGTGCCGGAACCTGTTTCCGTCATTCCGCCATCGGTAGCGGCCGCCGCACCGGCCGCGGATCGATCTGGGGCGCGTACAACCGTGCGGAATGGTCAGGATGAGCGTGGCGGCCTGCTCGATCCGCGCTTCACGTTCGACAGTTTTGTGGTCGGCAAACCGAACGAGTTTGCCTATGCCTGCGCCCGCCGGGTGGCGGAAATTCCGTCCAGCGCGGGATTCAACCCGCTGTTCCTGTATGGCGGCGTGGGCCTCGGCAAAACCCACCTGATGCACGCCATCGGGCTGGAACTGGGCCGCCGGACGGCGCCGCCGATCAACGTCATGTACATGTCGGCCGAAACCTTCATGTACAAGTTCATCGCCGCGATCCGCGCGCAATCGACCCTGGAATTCAAGGATCAGCTCCGCTCCGTCGACGTGCTGATGATCGACGACCTGCAATTCCTGGTCGGCAAGGACAATACGCAGGAAGAATTTTTCCACACCTTCAATGCGCTGGTCGACGCCGGCAAGCAGATCGTGGTGAGCGCCGATACCTCGCCGTCGGAAATCTCCGGCCTCGGCGACCGGCTGCGCACCCGGCTCGGCTGCGGCATGGTGGCCGACCTGCACGCCACCACCTTCGAACTCCGCATCAGCATCCTCGAAGCCAAGGCCACACGCGCCGGCGCCGCGGTGCCCGCCAAGGTGATGGAATTCCTCGCCCACCGCATCACCAGCAACGTGCGCGAGCTCGAAGGCGCCCTGAACCGCCTGATCGCCCACGCCAACCTGTTCAACCGGCCCGTCACGTTCGAAACCACGCAGGAAGTGCTGCACGACGTGCTCAAAGCGCACGACAAACGCGTCACGATCGACGAAATTCAGAAGCGCGTCGCCGAACATTACCACATGCGCCTCGGCGACATGACCAGCGCCCGCCGCGCCCGCAGCGTCGCCCGCCCCCGCCAGGTCGCCATGTTCCTCGCCAAGCAACTCACCAGCCGGTCATT
The DNA here is from genome assembly GCA_903970435.1 of Acidobacteriota bacterium. Lineage (GTDB taxonomy): Bacteria > Pseudomonadota > Alphaproteobacteria > Acetobacterales > Acetobacteraceae > CAJCIS01. The sequence continues at coordinate 16,631 of CAJCIS010000290.1, forward strand.
GCCGGAAATCGGCAAGAAGTTCGGCAACCGTGATCATACCACGGTGATGCACGCGGTCTCGCGGGTGAACGAGCTGATGGAGACGGACTCTCAATTTGCCGAGGATGTCGAGCTGCTGCGGAAGTTGTTGGAGTCGCAGTAAGGGAAGGAAGTATTTCTTTTTTGAAAAAAAGAAACAAAAAACTTTTGCTCGTTGGTGCGGACGCCATGAAGCAAAAGTTTTTTGGTTCTTTTTTTCAAAAAAGAACTACTTCCTTCCTTACGCCTGCTTCAACTCAATCAAGGACTGCCG
>CAJCIS010000291.1 GCA_903970435.1 Acidobacteriota bacterium
CGCCGCCTGGCAGGACAGCGTGGTGCTGGTGATGACGGAGTTCGGCCGCACGGTGCGGGTCAACGGCACCAACGGCACCGATCACGGCACCGCCAGCGTGGCTTTTCTGGCGGGCGGTGCGGTCGCCGGCGGCCGGGTGCGTGCCGACTGGCCCGGGCTCGGCCCGGGGCGGCTGTTCGAGGACCGGGACCTGATGCCGACGGCTGATGTGCGCGCGATCGCCAAGGGCGTGCTGGCGGCGCACCTGGGGCTTGGTGAGAGAGGCCTGGAGGCGGCGTTTCCGGGCAGCCGGGATGCCGCGCCGATGGCAAATTTGTTGCGGCTCTAGAAGGAAGTAGTGTTTTTCTGAAGCAGGGCTTTTGTCTTGTGCCATGCCAAATTGTTGGACTATTGCATCAACATTTGTGCAGGCGCAGAGAAAAAGTCTTTTGGTTCTTTTCTTCAGAAAAGAACTGCTTCTTCCTTCCTTTACTCCAACCTTCGCCGATACGCCTGCGGCGCCTCGCCCACGCTCTTGCGAAACGCCCGCCCAAACTGCGATGCGCTGCTGAAACCAACCGCACGCGCAACCTCCTCCACCGGCGCGTTGCCCGTCCGCAGCAGAAGCAGCGCGCGCTCGATACGTTGCGATAAGATGAAACCATACGGCGATTGGCCGGTTGTGCACTTGAATGCTCGCGCGAAATGAAACCGGCTGAGGTCGACGGTGCGCGCAAGATCCGACACGCCGATATTGGTCGCAAGGTTCGCATCGATCTGGGCCAGCACCGCATCGATCTGCCGCTGCGACAGCCGCCCGGCCGGACTGCGCGGGCGCCATCGCGTGATCTCCACCGCCGCCATCATGCAAATTATTTCGGCGTACAAATCATCCGGCGCGCCGGAGGCCAAGGTCTCCTGCATTTTCGCCAATGTTGCCGCAAGCCGCGGATTGCGCGCGAGCAGCATCGGCTGCAACGCTGCGGCCTCGAACCGTGGCCCGAGCTCCTTGGAAAGATGGGCGGGGTCGAAATAAAGTGCCGTGAACGAATTCGCCCGCGCCACCGGTTTGGACCAGCCGGTAACACCACAGGCGCGCGGCAGGAAGCTGATGGTATTTCGAATGTCACGCGCGCGGCTTGCCGGCGCGCCCGGCAGCTGGGCTTCCCCGTCGGTCAGGACGATGTCGTGCAGGGCAAGATAATGACTCTCGCCGGCCACCGAATAACTGTAGGCGTCGGCGCTTTCCAGCCTGACATATTCGGCCGCAAATCCGGGACAGCTCATCACATGGCGCGCCGCCGGCGCCGCGGCCGGATCGTTAAAAGAAAGCATTAAATCCGGTCTTAGACTCATTTGTACCGTGCCGGTCTGCGCGGGCGCGCGTGATGCGGCAAATTGCGCGCCCCGCGCGCCGGGTGCAAGCCTGCCGGCGTTTGCGCCTGTCAGGCATCAGGCTTTGTGCAATCCCGAACGTATCGGTCATGGCGCCAACATTTGCGCCGGCGCAGAGACAAAAGTCTTTTGGTTCTTTTCTTCAGAAAAGAACGTTCTTCCTTCTTAAATTACTGATTTCTCTTGATTTGCGCCGCCGGGCTCAACATGATTTTTCTTCTCCTACCGTTTTCCTTTCAAGAACGGCATCGGATCGACCGCCGTCCCCGCCCGCCGCAACTCCACATACAACCCCGGCCGATCTCCACCCTTGGCCGGATCGAAATCCGGCATCCGTCCCACCGGCTCCCCGGCCCGCACCTGCGCTCCCACCGCCGCATCGAGCCGGTCCATTCCGGCCAGGACGAAATCATATCCCCCGCCACACTCGACAATGATCAGCCGCCCGTAGCTCCGGAACGGCGCGGCAAATCCTACCCGGCCGGTGCACGGACTCGATACGAATGCCGCCGGCGGCGTGCTGAACGTCACGCCCGTCGCCGGCCCGTCCTCCGCCGGCGCACCCCACGCCCGCACGATCCGGCCGGCAACCGGCATCACACGCGGCGCGCCCGCGAGGCCCGGGCCTGCCGGCCGCGACAACGCCACCTGGCGTGCCCGCGCCGATTTCTGTGCGCCCGCCTGATTTTCCCGCGCGGCCCGCGCCGCATCCTGCGCCGCCCGCGCCGCCGCTTCCGCCTGCGCCTTGGTCATTGCCGCAATGGCGCCGCGCAAATCGGCCGCCTTGGCCGCCAGCAAGGATGCGGCCAGGGCCGCCGCGCCGGATTCGTCCTCATCCGCCTGCGCCAGCCCCGTTGCGGCACGCACCTGCTGCTCCAGGGCGGCCGCCTGCGCCTGCTGCGCCGCCCGTTCCGCCGCCAAGGTTTTCTGCGTATGCGCAATGGTCTGCGCCAGCGCGGCTGCCTCATCCTGCCGCCGGCGCAGTTCCGCCACCTGCCGCGCGAGTTCGGCGGCCAGACCATGCGTCACCAGCAGGCCCTCGAGCGCCTGGTCCGCCGGCATGTGCGCCGCGAGAATCGTTTCGGATGGGTAGAGCGACAATCGCAGCGCCAGCGGCAGCAGCGCGTCCAGGTCCTGGGTGCGGCGCGCGATATCCGCCGCGGCGGCGCGCTGGGCGGCGGTCGCCGCCGCGAGTGCTTGCGCCGTATCGTCCAGCTTGCTCTCCAGCACCCGCAGACGCGCCGCTTCGTCCGCGCGCTGCTGCGACAGCACCGAAGCCCGCGCCGCCGCCGCCTGCTGTGCGCGCGCGGCATCGCGCGCGCGCGCCAATTGCGCGGCATGCGCGGCTTCGGTTTCTTGCAGCTGTTTGATGGGAGAGGCGGCAGTCAAGGCAAGAAAAGACAGAAGGAAGGAAGTATTTCTTTTTTGAAAAAAAGAAACAAAAAACTTTTGATCATGAGGCGCGCTCTCTATAATCAAAAGTTTTTTGTTTCTTTTTTTCAAAAAAGAAATACTTCCTTCCTTCTACTTCTGTTACGAAATCAGCGACTGCCCGGTCATCTCCGCCGGCACCGGCAAGCCCATCAGCGCCAGCAACGTCGGCGCCAAATCCGCCAACCTTCCATCCCGCAGCCTGGCACCCGGCCGCCCGGCGAGAAAGATGGGCACCGGATTGGTCGTGTGGGCGGTATGCGGGCCGCCGGTCTCCGGATCGCGCATCAATTCGCAATTGCCATGATCCGCCGTCACCAGCAGCGCCCCGTCCTGCCGTGCGATGGCATCCGCAATCCGCCCCAACCCCGCATCCACGGTTTCCACCGCGCGGATGGCGGCGGCCAGGCTGCCGGTATGGCCGACCATGTCCGGATTGGCGAAATTCAGAATAATCAGGTCGTAACGGCCACTGTCGATCGCCGCCACCGCCTTGTCCGCCAATTCGAGCGCCGACATTTCCGGCCGCAGGTCATACGTCGCCACCTTGGGCGACGGCACCATGATGCGATCTTCACCGGCAAACGGCGTTTCCTCGCCGCCATTGAGGAAATACGTGACATGCGGATATTTCTCGGTTTCCGCCATGCGCAACTGCGTGCGCCCCGCCGCCGAAACGACCTCTCCCAGTATATTGTGCAGCGGCACCGGCGCGAACAGCGCGCCCATGCGTCCGGCCAGCGCGTCGCTGTACTGCGTCATGCCGGCCGCCGCGGTAAATTTTCTTGCCGCGCGCGGAAAAGAATCGAAATCGGGGTCCAGCAACGCGGCAAGGATTTCGCGCACGCGGTCGGCCCGGAAATTGAAACATAGCAGCACGTCGCCGTCCTTCATGCCGGCATAACCGTTCACTACGGTGGGCGGAATGAATTCGTCGGTGACATCCTGCGCATAGGCCGCCTGGATGGCAGCCTCGGCGGTCGGCGCGACCGGCCCCCCGGCATCCGCCATGGCCGCATAGGCGCGCTGCACGCGGTCCCAGCGTTTGTCGCGATCCATCGGAAAATAACGGCCGGAAACCGTGGCCGCCCTGGCCGCCGCGGGCAGGGCGGTGACGAACTCATGCACGAAATGCAGCCCGGTCCGCGGACCGGTGTCGCGGCCATCGGTAAATATATGTACCGCGACGGGCACCCCGGCTTCCGTCACGATGCGCGCCAGCGCCAGCGCGTGGTCCTGGTGCGAATGCACGCCGCCGTCGGATATCAGCCCGAACAAATGGCATGTCCCGCCGGACCCGAGCGCCGCCGCAATCAGCTGTCGCAACGCCGGCGCCTGCGCCAGCGACCCGTCATGGATCGCGTCGCCGATGCGCACCAATTCCTGCGGCACCACCCGGCCCGCGCCGATATTCAGGTGTCCCACTTCCGAATTGCCCATCTGCCCGCCCGGCAAGCCGACGTCGCGGCCCGACGTCGTCAGGAATGCGTGCGGCCCCGACCGCCACAGCGCGTCGAACCTTGGCTTGCGCGCCTGCGCGACGGCGTTGTCGGCTGTCTCCTCGCGCCAACCGAAGCCGTCCAGGATCACGAGCATGACGGGGGGCATGGGCACTCCAAAACGACGAAAGGGCCAGAGGCGTCAGGCGCAGCGTGCATTCGCAGGACGCCCTGGACCACGGCATGCCGACGCGTGCCCCACAACGCCTATTTCAAGCCGTACGACCAGCTCGATACCAGCCACGTCCCGCCGCTCCTGACGAGGGACACGGTGAACAGCGCGTTCTCCGTCACCTTTTTGCCGTTCTGCTTGTAGGTATAGGTCATGGGCACGACAGCGTAGCCATGGCCGCCCGCAACGGTGAGATGCAACGGTGTGTCGATCGTGACGGCGTCGTCGGTGACGCCATGCGCCTTCGCGTCAGCGGCGAAACCATTCATCCAGTCGGCGACAGCGTTCTTGCCGTCCCAATGGAACGGGGGAAATTCATCCGTGATGGCCGGGGAGCCGGTCATGGCGGCCTGGGTTGCCGCTAGGCTGCCCGCATTGATGGCGGCGACGAGGGCCTTGACCGCCGCCAACGCGGGGTCTGCAGGCTTTGCGAAGGCATGCGCACTCAGGCCGGCACAGAGTACACATACCGGGAGAATCTTCATGTCGGGGCTCCGGGAGATATTGGGCCAGCGTGACGACCCGGCGAACCCGCGTCAATCCGGACAGCCGAAGAAGGCCAGGGGCTCTGCCCCTGGGCACCGTCACGCGCGACCGCGTGCTTCGCACGACGGGGTCGAGGGGCCAAAGCCCCCCGCCTTCCTTGATGTGTCAAACGCAACGTGGATTTGGATTACTCGTCTGCGTCGGGGACGTGGATCACGTGCTCATCCCCGGCCTCGTTCAGGGCCGCGTCGACCACGGCCTGAATATGCCGGCCGCGGCCGGATATATGCCACCCGCGCACCGCCGGCGCCGCGGCCGGCGCACGCGCCACCTCGAACCCCGGAACGTCGGCAATCTCCGCCAGCACATTCATGTCCGGATGAAAGCTCCGCCCGTTCACGCTGACCATGTATGGGTCGGCAAGGTTCGCCGACGCCGGCGTATGGCTCACAACGTTTTGCGCCAACGCCACATCCTGGCCTCGCAGCCATGCCGCGGCGCGCCGGCAATATTGGATCGACAGCGGCGAATAGCCCTCCTCGCCCACGCCGGCGCGATACTTCATCAGCGCCCGGCACGCATTGCCGCCGCTCGCCGCCCAGGCCCGCGCCAGGTAGCTCACCCCGTAATGAATGTTCGTCGCCGGATCGAACAGTCCGGCCATCGCGCCGGAAAACCCCAACATCCGCGCCGTGCCGGGCATCACCTGCATCATGCCGATTTCGCCGGAGCTGCCGACCGAGCTGGGCGTATATCCCGTCTCCACGATTGCCACGGCATCGGCCAGGGACGGCGGCACACCCAGCCGCTGCGCCTCCGCCCGCACGAGCGGCCAAAGCTGCTCGCGCGCGCTGTTGGCATACGGCGCGGTCGCACCCAATCCGCGCAGCACCGGCGCCGGCAGCTCCAGCATCGGCGTGGCGGCGGCCCGCGTGGCACATAGCGCAGTCGCGTAAGCTAAAAAAAGACGCATCACCCGCTCAAGAAAGCAGCGGAGAAACCCTTAGGCGAAACCGGCGGCCTAATTCAATGTAATTTGGTTCGACCGCCGCATGTCTGGTTGGCCGCGCGGGAAGCCGCATGTCTGTTTCGCCGCGCGGGAAGCCGCGTGTCTGTTTGGCCGCGCGGGAAGCCGCGCGGCGTGGGGTTTTGGCCGCGCTCGAACCGAGGCATAAGACGACGGCCACTCTACCGGACCCGCGCCCATGACCACGAATGCCGACCTGCTCGCCCGCCGTAACGCGGCCGTGCCGCGGGCCCTCGGCCACGCGACCAACGCCTACGCCCACCGTGCGCTAAACGCCGAGGTGTGGGACGTCGAGGGCACCCGCTATGTCGATTTCGCCGGTGGCATCGCCGTGCTCAATACCGGCCATTGCCATCCGCGGATCATGGCGGCGGCGCGCGCGCAGATGGAGCGCTTCACCCACACCTGCGTGCAGGTGCTGGCCTACGAGCCCTACATCGAACTGGCCGAACGCCTGAATGCGCTGGCGCCCTTCACCGGCCGCGCACGCACCATCTTCTTCACCACCGGCGCCGAGGCGGTGGAAAACGCGGTGAAGATCGCCCGCGTGGCGACCGGGCGCGGCGGCATCATCGCCTTCTCCGGCGCCTTCCACGGCCGCACCATCATGACCAGCGCGCTGACCGGCAAGACCCTCCCCTACAAGCGCGGTTTTGGTCCGTTTCCGCCCGAAATCTACCACGTGCCGTTTCCCGTCGAGCACCATGGCGTCACGGTAGCCGACAGCCTCCGCGCGCTGGAGTATCTGTTCCGTAGCGACATCGAACCCGGGCGTGTCGCCGCGATCATGATCGAGCCCATCCAGGGCGAAGGCGGCTTCTACGAAGCCCCGGCGGAACTGCTGCAAGCCCTGCGGGGCATTTGCGACGCGCACGGCATTCTCCTCGTCAGCGACGAGGTCCAGGCCGGCTTCGGCCGCACCGGCAAGATGTTCGGCATCGAGCATAGCGCTGTGGAACCCGATCTCGTCACGGTTGCGAAATCGCTTGCCGGCGGCTTTCCACTCTCCGGTGTCATCGGCCGCGACATGATCATGCAGGCCGCCGAACCAGGTGGTCTCGGCGGCACCTACGCCGGCAACCCGATCGCCTGCGCCGCGGCGCTCGCCGTGCTGGACGTCATCGAGGATGAAAAATTGCTGTCCCGCGCCGACCTGATCGGCGGCCGCATCAAGCAGCGCCTGCACGCCATCGCGCAGCGCAACGACACCCTGCCGATCGGTGCCATCCGCGGCCCCGGCGCCATGATCGGCTTTGAAATCTTCAAGGGCCGCGGCGGCACCGAGCCCGATCCCGACGCGACCAAACGCGTGACGTCGCGCGCCTTGCAGGAGGGCCTGATACTGCTTTCCTGCGGCGTATACGCCAACGTCATCCGCGTGCTGGTCCCGCTCACCGTGCAGGACGACATTCTCGAGGAAGGCCTTGGCAAACTCGAACGCGCCTTGGCCGCATGATGGACGCGAACATGAGCGATACATTGCCGGACCGGCTTTCCAACAATCCGAAAAGCCCTTTTTACAATGAGGCACTTCTGGCCCGCGGCGTCGGGGTTCGTTTCAAGGGTATCGAGCGCAACAACGTCGAGGAATATTGCATCAGCGAAGGCTGGGTCCGCGTCGCCATCGGCAACACGCGCGACCGCTTTGGCCAGCCGTTGACGATGCGCCTCAATGGTGTCGTCGAGGCCTATATTCGCGGAAACGAAGACAGGAAATAGTGCTTTTTTGAAAAAAAGAACCAAGAAACTTTTGACGGAAAGAATAAAAGTTTTTTGGTTCTTTTTTTCAAAAAAGAACTGCTTCCTTCCTACACTTCCTCCTCTTGTATCTCCAGCACACGCTCCGCCTCCCCCACCCCCATCAACTCCACATCCCGCAACTTGCGCCCCACCGCCCGTGTCCGCCGCCGCGCATCCTCGATCGTCTTGCCCAACGTCCCTGCCCCGCGCGCGAGTTTTTCCAGCACGTCATCCATGCGCAACATTTCCTGCTTCACCGCGCCCAGCAGACGGCCGATCTGGCCGGCCTTCTCCTCGAGCGCCAACGTTACGTAGCCGAGGCGCACCGTGCGCAGCAGCGCCGGCAGCAGGCTGGGGCCCATCACCAGCACATGCAGGCGGCCGAGATCGTCGATCAGACCGGGAATACGGGCGGCTTCGGCATACAGGCCGTCGGTCGGCAGATACAGGACGGCGAAATCGGTGGTGAGCGGCGGCAGCAGGTATTTTTCCGCAATCTTGCGGGCTTCCAGGCGCAGCCGCGCCTCCAGTTGACGGCGGGCAAGACGTTCCGCCTCGGTGTCGCCGGCATCGGCCGCCGTCAGCAGGCGTTCGTAATCCACGAGCGGGAATTTCGCGTCGATCGGCAGCAATTTGACGTCCTCGCCGCGGCCCGGCAGACGCAGGCAGAACTCGACGACGTCCGCACTGTCGTCGCGCAGGCGCACGTTGGCGGCGTAACCGTCGGGCAGAAGCTCGTCGAGCAGCACGCGCAACTGGGCCTCGCCCCACACGCCGCGGGTTTTCACGCCGGAAAAAATCCGTTTCAAGTCGCCGATCTGGGCGGCGACCGCCTGCACATCGCCCACCGCCTGTTGCACGGCGGCGAACTGTTCCAGCACGCGCGCGAAACTGGTGGTCATCTGCTGCTCCACGGCCTGGTGCAGCGTTTCGTTCAGGCCACGATGCAGCTCGGCCATGTGACGCGCCTGCGCATCGGCCATTTCGCGCAATTTCTGTTCGATCTGCACGCGCGCCTCGCCCTGCTCGCGCACCATGCGGGCGGAGAAATCGCCGAGCCGTTGTTCCACACCGTTGCGGCTCTCCGCCACGCGGGCGGCCAGCGCACGTTCGGTGGACTGAAGCGCATGGCGCGCCTGTTCGGTGTCACGCCGCGTGGCGGCCAGCGATTGTTCCGCGCGCAGACGCACACGCTCCAGGCCGGCGGCCAGGTCGGTCAGGCGGTGCAGCACGGCCCAAAGCAGGAGTGCCAGGCCGCCGGCGGCCATGGCAGCAATGTCGGCGTTCGTCAGCGGCAACCCTTTTTCCCCTGCGCGCGTTGTACGCGTTCTGCATTCAACCTGCGGGCGGACCTGGCATGGCGGACGGTACCGGACACCCACCCGCGAATCGGTCGCCCGACTCCGGCGTAAAGGGTGCTGCCGCGTCGAAGCAAAGGGCTTTGCCGTTGGCCGCGCTCGGGGCGCTGGGGGTGGTGTTCGGCGATATCGGCACCAGCCCGCTCTATGCGCTGCGCCAAGTGTTCCACGACAATCCGGCGTTGGCATCCGACCACGGGGCCGTGCTGGGGATTCTCTCGCTCATCCTGTGGTCGGTGGTGCTGGCGGTGTGCGTCAAATACACGCTGCTGGTGATGCAGGCCGACAATGACGGCGAGGGCGGCACCTTGGCCATGCTCGGCCTGATCCAGCGTCATTTCCCGCCGAAACGGTATTCCGGCCCCAGCGTGCTGGTGCTGCTGGTGCTGTTCGGTTCGGCGCTGCTGTACGGCGACGGCATGATCACGCCCAGCATTTCCGTGCTCTCGGCGGTGGAGGGCCTCAATGTCGCGACCACCGCCCTCAAGCCGGTGGTGCTGCCGCTGGCGGCCGGCATTCTGGTCGCGCTGTTCCTGATGCAGAGCCGCGGGACGCAGGCGGTGGGGCGGTTGTTCGGGCCGGTCATGCTGGTGTGGTTCATTGCCATCGGGGCGCTCGGCGTCATCAGCGTGGTGCGGGCGCCGGCAATTCTGGCGTGCCTCAACCCGGTGCATGGCGTGCGCTTCATGGTGACGCATGGCTGGAAGGGGTATGCGACGCTGGGCGCCGTGGTGCTGGCCTTTTCGGGCGTGGAGGCGCTGTTCGCGGACCTCGGCCATTTCGGGCGGCGGCCAATCGTGCTGGCGTGGTATTTCGTCGTGCTGCCGGGGCTGCTGCTGAACTATCTGGGCCAGGGTGCCATGGTTCTCGGCAGCGCGAAATCCGGGTCCGAACCGTTCTACGGGCTGGTGCCGCACCTGGCGCTGTATCCGATGGTGGCGCTGTCCACCGCGGCCACGATCATTGCCAGCCAGGCGCTGATTTCCGGCGCTTTCTCGCTCACCCAGCAGGCGGTGAACATGGGCCTGGCGCCGCCCTATGCCATTCGCCACACCAGCCAGGACACCAGCGGACAGGTGTACATGCCGGTGATCAACGGCTTGCTGATGATCGGCTGCCTGGCTGTTGTGCTATCGTTCCGTTCGTCCGACGCGCTCGGCAACGCCTACGGGCTGGCGGTCATCGGTACCATGACGGTGACGTCGATCGTGTTTTTCGTGGTGATGCGCCGGGTTTGGCACTGGCATCTGGCGCTGGCGCTGCCGGTGCTGGTCGGGTTTCTCGCCTTCGACCTAACGTTTCTCGGTGCCAACCTGATCAAGCTGCTGCAAGGCGCCTGGGTGCCGCTGGCGATTGGTCTGACCGTGTTCCTGTTGCTGTGGGCGTGGACGTTGGGGCGCGCGCGCTACGGCCGCGCGCTGTCGCACTGGGCCATGCCGGTCGAAAAATTCTGCCACGACGTGAAGAAGTGGGAGAACCGGCGGGACGGCACGGTTGTGTTCATGACGTTCGATCTGGATCACGTGCCGCTGGTCGGCCGCCATACCTGGCTGCGCGATAATTGCCAGTATCAAAATGTGTTGCTGCTGCGCATCGAAACCAACAGGGCGGCGTATGTTCCGGAGGCCGAACGCGTCACCGTGCAGGACCGCGGCGACGGCCTTTACACGGCCGCGGCGGGTTTCGGGTTCATGGAGTCGCCGAACGTGGGTGAAGTGCTGCCCGCGGCGCTGCCGTTTCCCTGGGAAGATACGGTTTTCGTGCTGGCGCGGCCGATTACGGCGG
>CAJCIS010000292.1 GCA_903970435.1 Acidobacteriota bacterium
GGCGGGATCGGCCAGGCGATCTGCGACAGGGCCGCCCGCGCCGGCAGCGACGTCGCCCTCACCTACCGGAACAATAAAACGTCCGCCGAGCAGGCGGCCGCCAGCGTGCGCCAGGCCGGGCGGCAAGCCATGCTGGTGCAGGCCGATGTCACCGACGACGGGGCGCTCCGCGGCTCCATCGACGCGGTGGCCGCCTCGCACGGCCCGATCCATTCCGTTTTCGTTGCCACCGGCTACGATATTCAAATGCGCATGATCGGCGAGGTAACGCCCGCGGAATGGCGGCGCGTCATCAACGACGACGTGAACGGCTTCTTCAATATCATCCACGCCACCTTGCCGCATCTGCGTGCGCAGGGCGGCAGCTACGTGCATATCGGCTCCGCCGGCCTGCTCCGGTTTCCGCCGCGCGACGTGCTTTCCGTGGCGCCGAAAGGCGCGGTGCAACAGCTCATCAAGGGTATTGCGCGCGAGGAGGGCGTGCACGCCATTCGCGCCAACAGCATCGCCATCGGCGTCATCGAGACGGGCGTGTTTCTGCGGTTGAAGGAAACCAGCTTCGATCAGGCGTGGCACGACGGCGTTCTGGCCACGTTGGCATTGAAACGGTACGGCAAACCGGAGGAGGTCGCGGAGCTGGCGGTGTTTCTTGCGTCGCGGCGGGCGAGTTATGTGACGGGGCAGATGATTGCGGTGGATGGGGGGTGGAGTTTGTAGGAAGAAAGTCGTTCTTTCTTGAAAAAGAGAACCAAAAAACTCTTGGAGCCTTATCAGCCTGACTGGAATCTTGCCGATCGAGCCGGCGGCCTGAGGGCTGATGAAAATGCTCGCTCAAACAAGGAGCTCGAGCGGCCTGACGGAAGGTGCCGATTTTCCAGTCGGACTGAAGCCGCTCTAGCTGTTTGCCCCTGACGCGTGCCGGGCGGCAACGTAGCCGAACGTCATCGCCGGCCCTAGCGTGGCACCGGCGCCGGGGTATGACCCGCCCATCACGGACGCGGCCGCGTTGCCGATGGCGTACAGTCCCGCAATGACCCGATGTTCGCTGTCCAGGGCTTGCGCGTTCGCATCGGTCAGAACACCGCCCTTGGTGCCGATGTCGCCAGGATACACCGGCATGGCATAGAACGGCTTCTGTTCCAGCGGGAAAAGATTCGGGTTCGGCTGCACTTTGGCATCGCCATAATACCGGTCGTAAGCCTGGTGCCCGCGCCCGAATTCCTGATCCTCGCCCCGCCTGGCGCCCGCATTGAATTTCGCCACCGTCTCCTCGAGCGCGCCGGCGGGAAGGCCCAGCTTGCGCGCCAATTCTTCCACGCTGTCCGCCCGCACCAGCAACGCCCGCACCGCGCGGCGAAACATCCAGTCGGGAATGCGCGGCATGATCGGCCCCATCGGATACAATCCGCGGAAACGCGCATCGAAAACGATCCAGCTTGGCGCGGTTCCCGCGCCCGGCGCGTCGGCCTCCAGCATCCGCTTGCCGGCCACATGATACGATGCCGCCTCATTCATGTAGCGCCGGCCGGCCTGGTTCACCATGATACATCCCGGCAGGGCGCGTTCATAGAACAGCGGCCGCGCGCGCGGCTCGTCGGCGACCTTTATCACCGGCGCCCACCAGGCTTCCGCCAGCAAATCCGTGGCAACCCCGACCGCCTGCGCCGCCACCAGGCCATCGCCGGTATTGTTCGGCTGCGACGCGCTCCAATCCGGGCTGGTCGGCGCCGGCAGATAGTCCGCCCGCAACGTACCGTTCCGCTCGAAGCCACCGCAACCCAGAATGACGCCGCGCCGCGATCCGCACCTTCCTGCCGTTCTGCGACGCGACCGCCCCCACCACGCGGCCGTCCTGCCTGACCAATGAAACAAGCCCTGTATCGAGCAGCAATTTTCCGCCCTTGGCATCCAGCGCCAGCTTCAGCCGGCCCATCAGCGCATTGCCGAACACCAGAAACCGGCTGCGGGAGCCGCGCAGCCTCTGCTTCACATCCGAAACATACCGCCAGATCACCTTCGCCAGAATTTTCTGCCAACCCGGCGCTTGCGTAATCATCGGCGCGGACTCGTACATCGTCCACGGTATGACACCGAATAGCATCGCACTCGGATGCGTCGGCCGCAGCGTATCGAAATCGGCGCCGAGCGCGCTGGCGTGAATCGGATTGCAGTCGTGCGTGCGGTAGCCCAGCTTGCCGCCGGGCAATTCGGCATGATAGTCGGTATATGGGATCGCAACAAACTTCAGGCTCGTTGCACGCTCCAGAAAATCCAGCATCGCGGGTCCCTGCCGCACATAGGCCCAGATCCGCTCATCCTCCACCGCGTCCCCGGTCAGGGCCTTGATGTAGGCAAACCCCTCCTCCGGCGTATCGGCCGCGCCCGCGGCGGCGGCCTGGCGGCTGGCGGGGATCCATACGGCGCCGCCCGATGTCGCCGACGTGCCGCCGAACTGGGCGCTCTTTTCGATGACCAGAACGCGCGCGTGGTGGTCGGCCGCGGTCACCGCCGCGGTCAGCGCGCCGGCACCCGATCCCACCACCAGGATATCGGTTTCGATGTCCCACACCGTTTCGCTATCCACGCGTCCCCCCGTCCCGCATGCTGGCAGCCGCGGTGCAAAGCCGCAATCCGGCATCGAACCTAGCCGCGATTGCCGGTTTGCGCAAAGCAAGGCCCCTTCCAGCCACGAATGTCGCTTGCCTTGCAGCGCACCGGCAGCCTAAGCAGGGACCCATACGAAGCCCTGGCCAGCCTCGGGCGCCATCGATCAGGGAAATTTGCCATGGCAATCGCCTCGCTCGGCTATGTCGTTGCGCAAACGCGCGACACCGCCGCCTGGCGCGACTTCGCGACCGGCGTGCTCGGCCTGATGGAAGCGCCGTCGCCGACGCCGGGCGGCATCGCCTTCCGTATCGACGACCGGCCGTTCCGCCTTCTGCTGGAACCCGGCGCGCGCGAAGGCTTCGTGGCCGCGGGCCTGGAATGCGCTACCGAAACCATTTATGCCGCAACGCTGCGGCAATTGCGCACCGCCGGTGTCGCGGTCACCGAAGCGTCCGCCGCCGAGGCAACAGCCCGCGCGACCCACGCGCTGGCACGCTGCGCCGACCCTGACGGCAACACCGTGGAACTCTACTGGGGCCGCTTCCAGGATTACGCGCCCTTCGTTTCGTCCGCCGGCATAAGCCATTTCGTCACCGGCGACATGGGCATGGGCCATGTTGTTTTCCCAACCACGAAACTTGCCCAGAGCCACAATTTCTTCGCCACTCTGCTCGGCCTGCACGATACCGATCAGGTGACCCTGAAACTCTCGCCCGAACCGGACGATCCCGGCCTCACGGTGCGCTTCCTGCATGCCGACAATCCGCGCCACCACAGCGTTGCATTGGCGGAATTCCCGCAACCGAGCGGCCTGGTTCACCTCATGCTCGAAGCCGCGACCATCGACGATGTCGGCCGCGCCTACGATCGCGCGCTACGCGCCGGCGCGCATATTTCCGCAACGCTCGGCCGCCACGCCAACGACCGGATGATTTCGTTCTACGTCCGTTCGCCCGGTGGTTTCGACATCGAATTCGGCTGCGAAGGCTGGCAGGTGGATTGGTCGAAATTCACGCCGACCACCAGCCTGGTCGACAGTATTTGGGGCCACACGTGGAATTTCGGCGGGGCATGAAAGAAGCAAAAGTTTTTTGGTTCTTTTTTTCAAAAAAGAACGGCTTCCTTGCTTCTTGCCGCCAACAGGCCGGGCGCAACGAACGCCCGGCCCATACGCGTCACTTCAGCGTTTCGAGGTAGGCGATCACGTTCTTGCGGTCAGTGGCATCCGCCAACCCGACGAATGCCATTTTGGTGCCCGGCACCACCTTCATCGGTCCGGCGAGATAGACGAACAGGTTTTCCGGCGTCCACACGTGGTTGTAGGCCTTCATGGCGCTGGAATAGGGATAGCCCGGCACGCTGCCGGACGGCCGGCCGACCACGCCCCATAGCGGCGGCCCGATCTTTACCTTGCCGGCCTCGGCGTAGTGGCACAGCGAGCATTTGACGAACACCGCCTTGCCCGCGGCGGCATCGCCGCCGTCCCAGGGGTTATCGGCATGGGCCAGGCCGGGGGCGGCCGCCAGCACCAGGCCGGCGAGAAGGGCGGATTTGCGCATCGTGTCTCCCATGAATTCTTTGGTTTACAGCCGCGAAGTGGGGGCGTTGGCGCGTTCGTCCAGGCCCCTTAACCGGCCGCACTATCGCGGGCTGTTGCGGCGGCGGCAAGGCGGCAAAGGGTCTGGCGTCGGCTCCAATAGGTGGTTCAGGAAAAACAAAGAGTTAGAAAGTAGTTCTTTTCTGAAGAAAAGAACCAAAAGACTTTTGTCTGGGCGCCTGCGGCGCTTCCTTCTTTCTTAAGCCACCGATCCGTACGCGCGCCGCGGAAACAGCTTGGTGAGAAGCCGCGCCAATGGCCCCTGTGCCGCGGTGCCGCCCAACGCCGGCGCACGCGCCAGCCCGGCTGCGAACTGCGGCGCGTGATGCAGCGCGCGGTGGCCCGCCGCGGCGGCCAGTTGGCCGTGCCGAAGCACGCCCATATCGATCGCCGGCAATGCGTCATCGCCATGGGTATCGGTGCGGTCGAGCCCGAGCTCGGTCCACACGGCGTCGAGAGCGGAAATAAATTGGTCGATGTCGGCGTCCGAATGGGCGGGGGACGGCGTCAGCCGCAGCCGCTCGGTGCCCACCGGGACGGTGGGATAGTTGATCGGCTGCACGTAGATGTCGTGCCGCTCGAGCAGCATGTCGCACACCCGCTTGCACATCACCGCGTCGTTCACCATCACCGGCACGATGTGGCTGGGGTTTTCCAGATGCGGCAGCCCCAGCTCGGACAGGCGCTCGCGCACCTGCGCCACACGCCGCTGCTGCTGCGCGCGCTCCAAGCCGCTGGTCTTGAGGTGCCGGATGCTGGCCACGGCACCCGCGGCCACCGATGGCGGCAGCGCGGTGGTGAAGATGAAGCCGCTGGCGAAGCTGCGGATGAAGTCGCACAGCGCGGCCGACCCGGCGATGTAGCCGCCGACGACGCCGAACCCCTTGGCCAGCGTGCCCTCGATCACCGTCAACCGGTGCGACAGCCCCTCGCGATCCGATATGCCGCCGCCGCGCGGGCCGTAAAGGCCCACCGCATGCACCTCGTCGAGGTAGGTCATGGCGCCGAATTCGTCGGCGATGTCGCAGATCTCCGCGATCGGCGCGATGTCACCGTCCATCGAGTAGACCGACTCGAAGGCGATCAGCTTGGGCCGGTCGGGGTCGATTTCGCGCAGCACCCGCCGCAGGTCCGCCGTGTCGTTATGCTTGAAAATGCGGCATTCGGCGCGGCTGTGCCGGATCCCCTCGATCATCGAGGCATGGTTGGACGCGTCCGACACCACCACGCATTTCGGAATGCGGCTGGCCAATGTCGCGAGCGACGCCCAATTCGACACATAGCCGGAGGTGAACAGCAGCGCCGATTCCTTGCCATGCAGATCGGCAAGCTCGCGCTCCAGCATGACATGGTAATGGTTGGTGCCGGCGATATTGCGGGTGCCGCCCGCGCCGGCGCCGCACCGGTCCAGCGCCTCATGCATCGCGGCCAGCACGGCCGGGTGCTGCCCCATGCCAAGGTAGTCGTTCGAACACCACACGGTCACCCGGCGGCGCTTGCGGCCGTTGACGTGCGTGGCGTTCGGAAACGCGCCGACGTGACGTTCCAGATCGGCGAAGATGCGATAGCGCCCCTCGGCCCGCAGCCGGTCCAGTTCAGTGCGGAAGAACGTCTCGTACTTCATCTCCGGCTTCCCCTACGCAGCCTCACCCGTGACGGCGCAGGCCTGAAACGCCGCGCCCAGTCTTTCCTCGTCCACCTCGCGGCCGATGGCAACCACACGCGCCGCCTCATCCTTCCCGGCGGCGAAGGCCGCCATGCTGGCGCGCCCTCCCGCGACGTCGAAGCGCACCCAACCGTTCCCGGCCTGGGCAACACCCTTAACCCGTTCGACCTGCCCAAACCTTCCACTTACCACAGCTTCCAGGACATCTTGCAAAATTTCCGCGTCACAGGCCACCGGCAAATGTCCGCTCCAGGATTTCAGCCCCAACGCATCGTGCGCGGCATGATCATGCGCGCCATGATCCGGCGCATGGCTGGGGTCATGGCCGTGTGAATGCGCGCTGGCATGCCGCGCGGCAGGCGCATGTCCCGGGTCGCCCAGGCGGCCGTCGTGCGTGTGCCCGTGATGCTCGCCATGATGAGGCTCGGCATCCTTATGGTCATGGCCATGCAGCGGCAGAACGTTGGCGGCCGCCGCATCGGGCAACGAAGCGGGGCGCGGCGAAACCGCCAGGATGGCGCTGTCGTCGAGCTGTCCAAATCGGGCCGCGACGACCGCAGCCGCCGGCGCAATGCCGCGCACCGTGGTTGCGATCAGCCCCAGCACCACCGGCGGAACCAGGTCGGCCTTGTTGATGACCACCCGGCCGGCCGGAATGATCTGCGCCTGCAAATGCGCCTGCATGCGGCCGAAATCGGCCTGGAAGCTGCCGGCATCGAGCACCGTCGTCACATCGATGCTGCGCACCACCGGCGCCAGGTCCGGCGCGTTCAACACCCGCAGCAACGACGCCAGATCCGCCACGCCCGACGGCTCGATCAGCACCCGCTGCGGCGCATAGCGTGCCACCACGTCGTTCAGTTGCCGCGCCAGGTCGCTCTTCAGCGAGCAGCAGATGCAGCCGTTCGGCAGTTCCACCACCTCGGCGCCTTGCCCCGACAGCAGGCTGCCATCCACGCCGACGGACGCGAAATCGTTCACCAGCACGATGGTGCGGCCGCCATCCGCCGGTTGCGCCAGCAGGCGCCGCAGGAACGTGGTTTTCCCCGCGCCCAGGAACCCGGCCACCACCACCGCATCGAACGGCGTCTTGGTGTCGCGCGACGCCAGCCCCCATTCCCAAAGCTTGCCGGCCGGCAGCGGCAGCACCAGGAACCAGTGCTCCAGAATGGCGAACGCCATCATGGTGGCCACGAAGGTCGCCCCGCTGCGCTGGAAATTGTTCGCCCCATGCGCCGCGGCATGTTGCGCCATCAGCACCAGAATAACCGTGCTGACGGTGACCGAGACCGGGAACAGCAGGTTCATCGGCTTCTTGGTCAGGAAGCTTTTCAGGAAGCCGAGATGCTCCGGCAGGAACTCCTCGTTCAAATTCCGCACGCCGAGGAACACGTTCAGCTTGGCGCTCTGGTGCATCCACCACAGCACCATGAACGTCCAGGTGCCGATCTGGTTGGGTGCGTGCCACGTCAGCGCCACCACCAGAACGGCCGACGCAATGATCGCCAGCTCATGCCACAGGCTGGTCTGTACCGCGTGCACGAAATGATCCCATCCGCGGCAGCCTTCCGGACACGGCGCTTTCCGCGGGCCGGTAACATAGCCCATGTAAAAGCTGATTTCCTGCCAGCCCCACGCGACCACGCCGCACGCGAAGGCCACATAGGCCCCGTGCGTGGTGGTATCGTGCGCACTGGCGTGCAGCCCCCACAGCGCCGCAATGGTCAGCAGCGAATTGAACGCCATGCTGTATTTGAAGGTGTGGCGCGGCAGGCCGTCGAGATAAATGATCAGGCCGGTGCTGAACCACCAGACGAAAAGGCAGAACAGGATGGCGTCTAGGTAGAGGAACATTTCACGTCCTTACGAAAGAAGCAGGCCGGGGCTCTGCCCCTGGACCCCCGTCTGTTTTGCCTACCATGCGGGACTGAGCCTTACGCTGGCCGGCAATTCAGCCGACTTGCCGGGCAGGATATACAACCGCGCGAAGGTCAGCCCGGCCGCGGCCTGCAACGCCAGCGCCTTGACGCGGCCGCCAATACCACCGGCCGCCTTCGCCGCATTGATGGCGGCCGTCAGCCGCGACAGCCGATCGAGGCCGGCCCTGAACACCGGACTATCCAGATCGAGCGTCACCGGAAACACCTGCTTGGAAATCTCGGTCGTAATACGGAACACTTTGAAATCGTAATCCGTCGGATCCAGCCCCAGCGCCGCATGGAATTCCGGCCTTGCATGGTCGCGCACATACATCGTCGCAAACACCGCAAGCTGGAAAAACTTGATCCACAACTTGTTCACGCCGCGCAGCAAATCCGGATTGGCCCGCATCAGCAACGCAAACGCCTCGCCGTGCCGGAATTCGTCGTTGCACCACTCGCGAAACCATTTGAAAATCGGGTGAATGCGATTTTCCGGGTTCCGCTCCAGCGCCCGGAATATGGTGATATAGCGCGCATACCCGATCTTCTCGGACAGATACGTGGCATAGAAAATGAATTTCGGCTGGAAATAGGCGTATTTCTTCGCCCGCGCCAAATATCCCAAATTCACGTTCGCCTTGTAGTCGCGCAGCGCGTCGTTGATGAATCCCGCATGGCGCGCCTCGTCGCGGCTCATATAGCCCATCAGCTCGCGCATGTCGGGGTTCTTCAGCCGCTTCCTGATTTCACTATACAGCACGCAACCGGAAAACTCCGCGGTGACCGAACTCACCAGGAAATGCAGGAATTCGGCCCGCAGCGCCGGCGGCATCGCCACCGGATCGACCGCATCGAAATCGGCGTTGCGAACAAAATGCCCCTTGTTCACGTCGCGCCTGAACTCGGCCATCAGAAGGTCCCAGTCGGCGCGCACCGCGCTCACATCGATCCGGTCCAGCTTGGCGAAATCAGTGGTGTAGAAGCGCGGGTTCAACAGCGTGTCGGTGCGCGCGAGATCGGTGCTGTCGGCCTGGCTGGTAATTTCGGTCGTGGTCATCGCGCAGCCTCCACGGGGGCAAAACTCACTTCGTACAGCTCGGTAATTTCAGCCACCGACGTCAGCCGGGTCCATAGCCGCGTCAGCCAATTGGCCCGGATGATGGTCGCCGTGCAGGACCGCGTGAAACAATCACCGAAATCGATCCTGTCCGGCACACCATGCACGAGCACCCGGTCGCCCGGATAAAGTGTCACCCCTTCCGGGAAGGCATGCGCATGCACGCTTTGCGGCGTCACCTCGATATCGAGCGTGCATGGCACCTCGAAACGACGCGGCGTGGCGGCAAACCCGGTCCTCATTTTCCTGCTCCCTCGCCCGCTTTTCCGCCCATGCCCTCGCCGCTTTCCGGCGTCAGCAGCGCGGCAAACGCCGCCGTATTGAGCGATCCGAATGCCTCCAGGTCAAGCCTTTGCCCGTCGGTCGGATCATCGAGCGTCAGCCGGCCGTCGGCATAGGAACTGAGCACGAAAGGATGCACCGCGGCCGCGTGCGCCGCATGGCCGCCTTCGTGCGCCAGCGCGCGCAATGTACCGCGCACGAACCCGTTCGTGCCCGGCGCCAGACGTGCCACTGGCGCACCGGTCGCCGCATCGGCGACCAGCACGGCGCCATCCGATGCGTCGGTAAACGACAACGTACGGCTTGCCAGCAGGCGCGCCGGCGGAGGCTGCGTGTGGCTGCCGCCGATGGCCGCCGCCACGATGCTGAACGCCACCGCCAGCCCCGCGCCAATCAGCACCGGGTGCGGAATGACAACCCGCTGCTGCGCCTCGTGGATCAAGACACTCATGCCGCGGCCGCCATGGCGCCCGATTGCGCCGCGCTCGTTCCACCAACCAGCGCCACCGGCGCGACCCCCGCATGCGCCGCCAGCGCGCGCCCGAGAATTTGCGCCGCGGCCTCGGCATCCGGCAAGGCCCGGAGCATCGGTTCGCACGGAAACAGCCGCCACGGCCGCACGTTCGGCCACAGCATCATGAAACTCACCCGCTGCCCGGGCATCAGCCGCAGCACCAGATCGCCGGTTCCGTCGCCATGCGCGCGCAGCGCAGCGGCCGCGATGCGTGTGAACGGTATTTGCAACGTCTTGCCCAATGCCGCGCCGAACGTGATCATCACGCGCTGGTTTGTAATGACGTAGTCCGTGCTTCCCGCCTCGAGCCGCGCCACACCCGCCAGCAGCAGCAGCGCCACAACCGACAGGCCGCAGAATTTGGCCGACGCCATGAGGGCGGCCGCCGGCGCGCCGCTTTGCACGCCCACGACAAGGCACCATGTCACCAGCGCCACCACATACAGCGCCAGCAATTGCGGGTGGAAAACCTGCCGCAGGAATGACCACGGGCGGGGCGCGCCTTCCCAAAGAATGCGCTCCCCTTCAGGCAAAGGTGCGGGCAGGTCGATCACAGCCATGGCTCCGAACGGGCCGGCGTCGCATACATTGTCCCGCCGGCGTAATAGGCACTGATCCGGTCTTCTTCCAGCAACGTCACCTCGTTCGCCGACTTGGTGCCGGGCACGTCGGCAAATTGTGACGCCAGCACGCTGTCCACCACCAGCGTGTCGCGGCTCCATTGAATGTCGGCCATCGTCGCCGGCACCAAGACATTGCGGGCGCTGAAGGCCGCGCCGAGGGCCACTTCGAAATACCGCACCTGCATTTCCGAACGATCGATCCAGACCTCGTGCAACGTGCCGGCAACGACGCCATCCGCGCCTTCCACGGCAAAACCGCGAACATCCGGATCTTCCGTCGCCAGCCAATAGGCGCTGTCGGCGCGGAGTGGAACGATACGCGGCGCGCCGCCGAAGAATTGCCGCTCCGGCACATCGGCGCGGCGCGCGTACGCCGATGGGCCGAGATTGGCGGTGAGCGGATTGCCATTGGGATCGAGCGGCGTGCCGGGGTAGCCGGCCATCGAGGTGGCCGCAACTTCCTCGGGGGCTTCATGGCGCGGTGATGCAACGACATCGCCGGTCGGCAAGCGGAAGAATTTAGGCTCCGGAATGCCACTGAGGCCAACACTCGACGTCGAGCTGCCGTCATACTCGCGCAACGGAAATCCCTCACGGTTGGATTCGCGTTGCAGGTATCTCACCAAGCCAAGAAAGAACAACACGAACGCGGCGAGTACCACCTCGGCCACGTCAAAGTTTCCCCCCAATGAACCGATTTGCATGTTGGCCTCACCTGAGCTGTAGGGCATCGGCGGCGCCGATACCGTGGTTGGGTTGCGCGGGCGCGCCGGTGCGGCGCACCAGCGGTCCCAAGGCAACCAGGGTTGCAAAGAGCAGCAATATTTCGATGTGGTATACAACGCCGTAAGCTGCGTCGGGTCCGGTAAAGCCGTCGCCGAACCGGCCGTCCGCCGCAACGGCGGCGACACCGTCACGGATCAGGCCGCCCGCGGCGACCGCCGCACCCGCCGCCGTGGCCTGCACCGCGCCCCACGCGCCGAGCGCCAGCCCGGCATGCCGGCCGCCCGCAATGGCCATCACCGCGGTAAGCGTGCCCGCGGCAAACAAACCGCCACCGAAACCGATGAGCGTCACGCCGATCGCAAAGAGTGGCACGGCGTGCAATGGGCCGGAGAAGATGACGCTGGCGAAAGCCAGCACGCCGGTCAGCACACCGAATGCGGCGAGCCGGAACGGATCGCCCTCGCGCCCGAGCTGCCGCGCCGCAATGGCAAAGCCGCCGATGCCACCAACGCCGAGCAGTGCCGTAAATGACGTCGTGGCGCCCACCGGCATGCCCAGAACCTGGCCACCATAGGGTTCGAGCAGAATATCCTGCATCGAAAATGCCATCGTGCCGAGGCCGATCGCCACCAGGCGGCGCACCGCCTGCTTGCCGGCCAGCAAATTATGCCACGCCGAGGCGAAGTCCGGCGGGTCGCTTTCGCGCGGCGCCCGCGACCTGTCCCGCGTCTCCTGCTTCCACAGCGCCACCGTGTTCAGGCCCAGGCTGATCACCGCCGCCCCCTGCGTGACCTGGATCAGCCTCACTTCGGAAAAATGCCTCAGCAGAACACCAAACGTCAAAGCGCTGCCGGCAATGCCCACCAGCATCATGACGCCGAGCAAACCCACCACGCGGGGAAGCTGTTTCGGTGCGGACAGGTCGGCGGCCAGCGCCAGTCCCGCCGTCTGCACGGTATGCAATCCGGCGCCCACGAGCAGAAATGCCAGCGCCGCCCCCGCGTCGCCAATCCAGCGCGGACCCTGCGTGTCGCCGGACAGAACAATCAGCGCGAACGGCATGATCGCCAGGCCGCCATACAGCAGCATCGCGCCGGTCCACAAATACGGAATGCGCCGCCAGCCAAGCACCGACCGATGATGATCCGACTTGAAACCCACCAGCGCGCGGAACGGCGCCGCGAACAACGGCAGCGATATCATGACCGCAACAAGCCAGGCCGGAACACCAAGCTCCACGATCATGACGCGGTTCAGCGTGCCCACCAGCAAGGTCACGGCAATGCCCACCGCAACCTGGAACAGCGACAGGCGCAGCAGCCGCGGCAGCGGCAATTCAGCGCTCGCCGCGTCGGCGAATGGCAGCAGGCTAGTGCCGAAACTGGCCCAGAAGGCCTGGACGCGCACATTGTCGGCGCCCGGAACGGTGCGCAAAAGTTTCATGCCCGCACCACCTCCAGCGCCTGGGAAATATAAAATCCGCGGCTGATCCGCCGCGTGCGACCGGCATTCCAATTCGCCAGGGTGGGCGCCGCATCCATATGCCGCAGCAGCGTTTTCTCCGACACAGGCTCGATGGACGGCGCCCGGTTTGCGCGCGGGAACAGGCGTCCGGCCGCATGCATCGCCGTCAATAATTTTGTCCGCGGCGCAAACGTGAACAATAGGGAACGGTCCACGCGCACGGCCAATTGGGCCAGTGCCGCGACCGTATCGCCGACCCGGTAATGGATCAAACTATCCATCGCCACCACATGGTCGAAGCGGCCGAGCGAGGGATCGAGCATATCGCCGACCGTGAACAAAATCTCGCCCACGCCCAAACGTTGCGGCAGGCGGTCGCGCGCCAACTGTATCAGCGTCGGCGACAGATCGATGGCCGTCACATGCGCGCCGCGCCGCGCCGCCTCGACGGCGAAAGCCCCGGTGCCGCATCCGGCATCCAGAATGCGCCGGCCACGCAAATCCTGCGGCAGATATTCCAGCAACGTCGCCCGCATCGCGTCGCGCCCGGCCCGCACGGTGGCGCGAATGCCACCGACCGGCGCGTCGGAGGTCAGCCGCGCCCAAGCATCCGCGGCAACGCGATCAAAATAATTTTCGATCTGCCCGCGGCGGAGCTGATAGGCGGCAGACAGCATCAGTCGAACCCCAGCAGATCGAATATGTCGCGGTCCTTCAGCGGCCTGGCTTTGAGCTCCGGCGTGCCTGCCCAGAGTTTCGCGGCCAGCCGCAAATATTCCGCCTTCACCTCGTCCAGCTCCGGCGAGGAGTCCATTTCGAACAAGGTGGATTTTTTCAGCCGGCTCCGGCGAATGACATCGAGGTCGGGAAAATGCGCCAGGGTGCGCAGCCCGGTGACTTCATTGTATTTGTCGATCTGGTCGGAGCCTGCGCTGCGATTGACGATGACACCGCCCAGGCGGACATCGTAGTTCCTCGACTTTGCCCCAATGGCGGCCACGATGCGGTTCATCGCAAAAATGCTGTCGAAATCGTTGGCGGCCACGATGATGCCGCGTTCGGCGTGCTGCAACGGTGCCGCGAACCCGCCGCACACAACGTCGCCCAGCACATCGAACAGCACCACATCGGTTTCTTCCAGAAGGTGGTGTTCCTTCAACAGCTTTACGGTCTGCCCCACGACATAGCCGCCGCATCCGGTGCCCGCCGGCGGCCCGCCCGCCTCCACGCACATCACGCCGTTATACCCGATCTGCACGTAATCTTCCGGGCGTAATTCCTCGGCGTGAAAATTCACCCCCTCCAGCACGTCGATCACCGTCGGGATCAGCGATTTGGTCAGCGTGAACGTGCTGTCATGCTTGGGGTCGCAGCCAATCTGCAGCACCCGCTTGCCGAGTTTCGAAAATGCGACCGACAGGTTTGAACTGGTGGTGCTCTTCCCGATCCCGCCCTTGCCATACACCGCGAATATCTTGGCGGTGCCGGAAGCGGCCGCCACATCCATATGCACCTGCACGCTGCCGTCGCCATCGCCGCGCGATTGCAGCGGACTTGGAACGGACGCCGGTTTTGTCTCGATGGTCATGCCGCTACCTCCAGGGTTGAGACGCCTTCAAGACGATCCTCCAGCTCTTCACCCGCCTGGCGGAGGCTTTCCAGGGTGGCGTCGTCCGGTTGCCAATATTGGCGCTCATGCGCCTCGATCAGCCGATTGGCGATTTTCAGCGAGGCGGCCGGATTCAATTCCGCCAGCCGCCGGCGCATGTCCGCATCCAGCACGAACGTTTCGGTCAGTTTTTCATACACCCACGGCGCCACTTGCCCCGTGGTGGCCGACCAGCCCAGCGTGTTGGTCACCTGCGCCTCTATGTTGCGCACGCCTTCATAGCCATGCTCGAGCAAAGCCTCATACCATTTCGGGTTCAACGCACGCGTGCGCGTCTCCAGCGACACTTGTTCGCCGAGCGTGCGCACGGTGCCAGCCCCGCGCGTCTGGTCGCCGACATACACCGCAACGGGCGCGCCCTTGGCACGGCGCACCGCACCGGCAATGCCACCGAGGCTATCGAAATAATGATCGATCGTTGTCACGCCCAATTCAACCGATTCGAGATTCTGGTAGGTCGCATCGACCGTCTTCAGCAGGGACCCGAGCACCGCATCCTGCCGCGCCGGCCTGCCATCCACGTCATAGGCAAATCCCTTGCGGCGCACGAAAGCCTGCGCCAATTCGTCCTCGTCCGTCCAGGTGCCCGCATCCAGCAACTGGTTCACGTTGGCGCCATAGGCGCCGTCGCCGTTGCTGAACACGCGCAGACTGGCCTCCTGCAGGCTGCAACCATGTTCGGCCTGGTAGGACAGCGCGTGCGCATGGACATAATTTCGGTCCGCCGGTTCGTCTGCCTGCGCCGCCAGCAGCGCTGCCTCGGCGAGCAGTTTCGTTTGCAGCGGCAGCAAATCGCGGAAGATGCCTGACAGGGTCAGCAACACGTCGATGCGCGGCCGCCCGAGCTTGTCCAGCGGTATGAGTGCCGCGCCGACCACGCGGCCGTAACTATCCAGACGCGGCTCAGCCCCCAGCAGCCACAAGGCTTGCGCGATGGGCCCGCCTTCATTCTTGAGATTGTCGCTGCCCCACAGCACCATGGCGATTGTCTGCGGCAGCGCGCCGCTTTCCGCCAAATGGCGCGCCAGCAGGCGGTCCGCCTGCTCCGCCCCATCCTGCACGGCAAACCGGCTGGGCAGGCGGAACGGATCGAAACCGTGCAGGTTGCGCCCCGTCGGCAGCACGTCCTGGTTGCGCAACAGATCCCCACCGGGCGCCGGGCGCACATAGCCGCCATCCAGCGCGTGCAGCAGGCTCGGCAATTCGTGATCCTCGGCGAGCAGCGTATCGAGTTCGCCGCGCCGGACCGGATCGGTAATGCCGGCCGCATCGAGCAGCGACGACCGCGCCTCGGCATCCGGGGGCTGCCCAATGACATGCAGCCCATGCGGAATGAGCGTATATTCAAGATCGAGCAGCGACGTGACAAGCCGGCCGATTTGCACCGCCGCATCGTCCCACGCGGGTTCCGCCGGCGCGAGATCGACCGCGGCCGCCTGCGCCTGGATCAGGATCGCCAAACTTTCCGCCTCGCCGGCACCCGGTTCCAGCAAACGATACCGGTCGATCGACGCCTTCAGATCGGCCAGGCCACGATACAGACCTGCATGTGAAATAGAGGGCGTGAGATGGCTGATCAGGGTCGCATTGCCGCGCCGCTTGGCCAGCAAACCCTCCGAGGGATTGTTCGACGCATACAGATAAAAATTCGGCAGATCGGCAATCAGCCGGTCCGGCCAGCATTTGCCGGAAAGGCCGGTTTGTTTGCCGGGCATGAATTCCAGTGCCCCGTGGGTGCCGTAATGCAGAATTGCATCGGCGCCGAAATCCTCACGTAACCATCGGTAGAAGGCGGAGAAGGCGTGGGTCGGCGCAAAGCCGTGCTCGAACAGCAACCGCATCGGATCGCCTTCGTAGCCAAATCCCGGCTGCACGCCGACGAACACGTTGCCGAACCGGTGGCCCAGAATGAAGATCGAGCTGCCGTCCGACAATGCCCGGCCCGGCGCCGCCCCCCAGGTCTTTTCGATTTCCCGCAAATGCGTCTCGCGCCGTACATGCTCATTGGCGGGAACCCGCGCCGCCACATTGGCGACCGCGCCAAATCGCTCCGCATTGCCGGCGATAATCGATTGACGCAGCGCATCCACGCTTTCCGGCACATCGACCCGGTAGCCCCCGCGTGCCAGCGCGTGCAGCGTATTGAACAGCGATTCGAACACCGCAAGATAGGCCGCACTGCCGGTATTCCCCGCGTTCGGCGGAAAATTAAACAACACGATCGCGAGCTTGCGGTCCGCCCGGTCGCGCCGACGGTTGCGGATCAGACGCGCCACGCGGGCCGCGAGCATGCAAGCGCGTTCCGGATGGGCGGTCATGTCGTGCCGGTTGGCGTCGGTGTCGCCGCTGCGTCCGCCGAACGTAATCGGTCCGGTCGCGCCATCCAGTTCCGGCATCGCCACCATCATCGTGGCCTCGACCGGCGTCAGGCCGCGCGCATCGCGCTCCCAGTCCGCCAAGGTCTGGAATTCGACCGGATGCGCGGCGATGTACGGCACGTCCAGCGCCGCCAGCGCCGCCTCCGCCGCCGCCGCATCATTGTAGGCCGGGCCGCCAACCAGTGAAAAACCCGTCAGCGACACCATCGCATCGATCGTGGCCCGGCCATCGCGCATGAAATACCGGTCGATCGCCTCGCGCGCGTCAAGACCGCTGGCGAAAGCCGGAACGACCCGCAGGCCGCGCGCCTCCATTGCCGCGATCACGCCATCGTAATGACCGGCATTGCCGGCCAATGCGTAACTGCGCATCACCAGCAGCCCCACGGTTCCGGCCCTGCCGTCTTGCGCCGGCATTTCAGCCGGATCCTCAAAAATCCTGGCGCGCGCGCGCGGGTGGTAGAGCCCGGCGTCCGGGTATTCGATCGGGGCGGCGGGTTGCACAATCCTGCCCGCGCAGGCGCGCGGCCCGCTGGCGTAACGGCTGACCAGCATGCGCATCATGTTGGCAAAATTCTCTTCCGAGCCGGCGAGCCAATATTGCATGGCCAGGAAATAGGCCCGCACGTCCTGCGATGTACCCGGAATGAATTTGAGCAGCTTCGGCAACCGCTTCAGCATCTTCATCTGCCCGGCGCCCGAGCTGCCCGGGCCTTTTGCCTTGCCACGCAGACGTTTCAGCAAACCGGTGATACCGCCGGCGGGCGCCGACATGTCCAGCCTGCCCATGCGGGTGAGGCGAACCACCTCGCCGGCCGACAGCGCGCACAGCACGGCATCGCAATGGTCGCGCCGCGCCGCCATCGCCGGCAGCACGGCGCGGATATGCTCATCGAGGAAAAGCTGGCCGCCGAACAGGATATCGGCGCGGCCGATGTCGGCCACGCATTTTTCCAGCGCGACGCTGCTGGCGCCGAATTCATCGGCGCAATGCAGGCACAATTCCAGGCCGGGCAATTCCGCGCGCACCGTTTCGGCCGCGTTGTGCAGCGCGCCGGCCATGTGGCTGTCCATGGTGACAACCACCAGGCGCACGGGCACGGCGCTAACGGGCGAAATGGGCTTTGGCATCGTAGAGTGTCTCGACCGTAATGGTGGCGAGGCCCTGAAGCGCGGCGAAACTCTCCGTGTTGCGGCGGGCCTTGCCGCGCACGAAGAAAGGAATTTTCCCGAGTTCCTTCTCGGCATCCGGCGCCCAGCGCAGCGCGCGCGCCCCGGCGCCCTCTGGCGTCGCATCCATGCGGGAATTTTCCGCGCTCCGGGCTGCGGCTTGCGTCGTGGCGCCGAGATGCGAGGCGGCCGCCTCGGGATGGAATTCGAAATCCTCCCGGAACATCGTCAGCAGATGTTCCTCCAGGCCCATCATCAGCGGCGCCACCCAGGTGTCGAACAGAACATTCGCACCTTCGAACCCCATTTGCGGCGCGTGGCGCGCGGGGAAATCCTGCACATGCACCGGCGCCGATATCACCGCGCACGGCACGCCCAGCCGCTTGGCGATATGCCGCTCCATTTGCGTGCCGAGCACCAAATCGGGCTGCGCCGCGGTAATGGCGGCCTCCACATCCAGATAATCGTCGCTGATCAGCGGTTCGACACCATGCAAGGCGGCCGCGGCGCGCAGTTCACGGCCGAATTCGCGGCTATAGGTGCCCAGCCCGACCACGGCAAATCCAAGCTCGTCGGCCGCCACCCGCGCCGCGGCAATGGCATGCGTGGCGTCGCCGAACACGAAAACCCGTTTGCCGGTCAGGTAATTCGCATCCACCGACCGCGAATACCACGGCAGCCGCGAGGTTTGTTCGCCCAGCAAGGGTGCCGCATCGACGCCGGCCAGTGCCGCCACTTCGGCAATAAAGTTCCGCGTGGCAGTCACCCCGATCGGCACGGTGCGCACCGCCTTCTGGCCGAAATTCCGCTCCAGCCAGGCGGCCGCCTGACCGGCGATTTCCGGATACAACACGATATTGAAATCGGCCTCGCCAAGCCGTGCGAGATCGGCGGCCGAGGCGCCCAGCGGCGCCGTCACATGCACATCGACACCGAGGCGGCCGAGCAGCGCGCAAATCTCGCGCACATCGTCACGATGCCGGAAGCCCAGCGCGGTCGGCCCCAGCAGATTGGCACGCGGCCGCCGCGACGTATCCCCCGGTTCGCGGGCCGTGCGCGGTGTGCCGGGCGGCGGCACGTGGGGCCCGGCGAAGGCGCGCACCAATTGGTAAAAGGTCTCGGCCGCGCCCCAGTTTTCCTTTTTCTGATAGGCCGGCAATTCCACCGCCACCACCGGCACCGGCAAATTGCAGGCCCGCGCCAAGCCGCCGGGATCGTCCTGGATCAATTCGGCGGTGCACGACGCACCCACCAGCATCGCCTCCGGCTTGAAACGTTCATACGCATCGCGCACCGACCGCTTGAACAGATCGGCGGTATCGCCGCCAAGATCGCGCGCCTGAAACGTCGTGTAGGTGACCGGCGGCCGCGTATCGCGGCGCTCGATCATGGTGAACAACAGGTCGGCGTAGGTATCGCCCTGTGGCGCGTGCAGGACATAATGCACACCGCGCATGGCGCTGGCGACTCGCATCGCCCCCACATGCGGCGGTCCTTCATATGTCCACAGCGTCAGTTGCATGGCGCCTACACTTTCAGCAATTCGCGCCGCGCCAACGGGCGGGCAAACAGGCCCGCCAGATCGGACGCCTGCTCATAACCCTGAATCGGCGTGAACAGCAGCTCGATGGACCATTTGGTGGCCAGTCCTTCCGCCTCCAGCGGATTGGCCAGACCGAGGCCGCAAACCGTGAGATCCGGCCGGGCGGCGCGGCAACGATCCAGTTGCCGGTCCACGTCCTGGCCTTCAACTATCCTGACATCGTCACCCAGCAGCGCCAATTCGGGCGCCAGGTGCTGCCGATGCAAATAGGGCGTGCCGATCTCTTCGATTTGCATACCCATTTCGCGCGCGGCAAAGCGTGCGAGCGGCAATTCCAACTGCGAGTCCGGAAAGAAAAATATTTTTTTGCCGGCCAGGCGCGCACCGGTGCGGGCCACCGCCTGGCGCGCGCGCTGCGCCGGCAATGCGGTCACCGTTTCAAACCGGTCGGCATTCACGCCGAACGCCGTCGCCGCCGCGCGCAACCATTCCGTGGTGCCTTCCGCGCCCAGCGGAAACGGCGCGGTCAGCAACGCCGCCCCGCGTTCCTGCAGCGCGCGCGCGGTGCCGGCGAGAAACGGTTGCGCCAGCAGCACACGCGTATTCGGCCCCACCGCCGGCAAATTGCAAGCGCGGCGTGGCGGCAGATACGCCACACGCGCGATCCCGAGGCCTGCGAACAATTTGGAAAATTGATCCTCCACCGCCTCGGCCAAGGCGCCGGCCACCAGCAAACTCGGCGCGGCATCGGGCGCTTGCGCGGGCAGTTCCGGCACCAGCGATGCCAGGCACGCATCCTCGCCCTCGGTGAACGTCGTCTCGATTCCGCTACCGGAATAAGATAGCACCCGCACATCCGGCATCATGCGCCGCGACAGGCGCTGCGCCGCGCGGCCGAGATCCAGCTTGATCACTTCGGATGGGCAGGAGCCGACCAGGAATAACAATTTTATGTCGGGCCGGCGCGCGACAAGCTGCGTAACAACGCGATCGAGTTCGTCATTCATGTCGGCCAGGCCCGCCAGATCGCGTTCCTCCATGATGGCGGTGGCAAACCGCGGCTCGGCGAAAATCATCACGCCGGCGGCCGACTGAATGAGATGCGCGCAGGTGCGCGATCCCACCACGAGAAAAAATGCGTCCTGCATTTTGCGGTGCAACCACACAATGCCGGTCAGACCACAGAAAACCTCGCGCTGGCCACGTTCCGTTGTAACCTTGGCCGTTGTAACCTTGGCCGTTGTAACCTCGGCTGTTGTGACCGTGGCCCTGCCGGCGTCGGAAGCGGCGATGCGGGGCGCAGCGCCGCATCCGGGTATTTCGGGAAGCAGGGCGGCGATGGTCACGCAGGCTGCCCATCGGCCGCATGGTGGGTGCGCTCGGCGGCCTCCTGCCGGCGCGCGGCCCGCAATTTCATGACGAACTGCGTGGCGTTCACCAGGTAGGCGGTGTAGCCGGCCAGCGCCAGCAGCATCTGGTCGCGCGGCGCCACGGCACCGGAAAACAGCGCCGCGAGATAGGCCGTGTGCAGCCCCAGCACCAGCATGCTGAACACGTCTTCCCAGAAGAAGGCGGCGGCGAACAGATAGCGCCCGAAAACCTTCTTCTCCCACACCGCGCCGGTCACCATGATCGTATAGAGAACGATCGTTTTGACCACGATGCTGGCGGTGGCCGCCGTCAGCCCGGTGCCGGTGGCGAGGTATCGCAGCACCAGGAACAGGCTCATCAGAAACACGGCGAATTGCACGGGCGCCAATACGCCCTGCACCATCGTCCACGCCGTTGCGTCACGCTTCCTGCGCTGCTCAGGCGTGTACAAAAACCGCCGCGCCATGGCGACCGAAGGTGCGTGCGGCGCCGCGCCGCGGCCGGACGCCGCACCCCACGGCGACCCGTCCACTGCGTTCAGCCAACGCTCCACAGGAAATTCAGTAAACATAGCTTGACACCGCTCCCGTTGCGCAGTCCGCTCTGGCATCGTCCCTGCGGTTGTATCGCCAACCTGGCCGCCTGCCTGTCCGCAAGCCGAATTCCAAGGTTGGAGGGCAACTGCACTGTGAAACCGGAGCGAAACGCTGATGCCTTCTTGGCCCCATCTGGTGGACGGCCAGCGCGGCGTTTCCAGCCAGGCGAACCGTCCATGAAAGGCTAAGACGGCCAAAGACCATCTGTCAAGCAAACCTAACGTCAATAAACGTTGACACAAATCGCCGGAGCGGGTGATCTGATGTCGCACAGGGGGAGAACCATGCACCTGCCCATGCAACAGTCGGCGGAGCGGCACACGGAACAGCCGGGGCCGCACCTCAGCGACCGGCCGATGCCGGTTTCTGCGGCCGATATCTGCTTTTCGATGACCGCGGCGAGCGCCGGCAGTGCCGCGCGCCTACGCCGGGAAGCGCTGGTGCGCACCATCGAGGACCAGATCGTACCGCGGCTGCTGGTCGCCCGCACGCCGCCCGACATGTGCCCCCCGGCGGCGGACACACCGCCCCCGCCCCCCAGCCAGGCCGTGCTCGATCTGGTGGCGCTGGCGCTCGCCAGCGACGAGGCCGCCGTGCGCCGGTGTGTCATCGAGGCGGCAGGGCACATGACGCTCGAATCGCTCTGTCTCGATCTGCTGCAGCCGGCGGCACGCCAGCTCGGCGAGTTGTGGATGGAGGATCTTGCCAGCTTCACCGACGTCACCATCGGCATGCTGCGCCTGCATGAAGGGCTGAACGCGGTGACCGGGTTGACGCGCGAAAGCGTGCAGGAGGGGCGGCGGCGGCATCGCATTCTGCTGGCGCCGGCGCCGGGCGACGATCATCGGTTCGGCCTGGCCATGGTAGGCGCGTTCTTCCAGCAGGCCGGCTGGATGGTCACCACGGCGCATCAGGACAGCCTGCCCGATATCGAAGCGATGCTGCGGCGGGATTGGTACGGCGTGCTCGGTGTGTCGGTCAGCGCCGAGACCCACCTGGCGGCGCTGTCGCAGGCGCTGCCGCGGCTTCGCGCCGCCTCGCGCAACACCGCCATACCGGTGCTGGTGGGCGGGCCGGTGTTCATTGCCCGGCCCGACCTGGTGCACAAAATCGGGGCCGACGCCATGGCCACGGACGGGGTGCAGGCCACGTGGGTGGCAGAGAATATGCTTGCAGGTAGGCCGCCGTACAGTTGAGAGATCCCCTACGTTCCGAGTTCGGGGCCGACGTGGGACGGCGTGCCGGTCTTGGAGGGTTGTGGTTGTTCGTGAAGGCATTTTCCGCCCCGAAAACGTCGATCGGTCCGCTGGACGCGGAGTCCACCGGCGCCCTGGTCGCGGCGGTGACCGATGTGGCGCTTGTCGTCGATGGCGACGGCATGATCCGGGACCGTTCCTTTCAGTCCGAGGATCTGGCGGCCGAGTTGGAGGGGGAGACGCCCTGGATCGGCCGGCCGCTACAGGACACCGTGACGGTCGAATGCCACGCAAAGGTGCGCGCCCTGCTGAAGGATGCGGCAGCCGGTCCCGACGCAAACCGCCGCACCCGCCACATCAACCACCCGACGCCGGGCGGGGTGGACGTGCCGATTCTGTATTCGGCCATGCGAATCGGCAAGACCCGGAACGTGCTGGTCTGCGGGCGCGACCTGCGCATCATCTCCACCCTGCAGCGGCGGCTGCTGGACGCGCAGCATTCCATGGAGCGCGACTATGCCCGCCTGCGCCAGGTGGAAACCCGCTACCGGCTGCTGTTCCAGATGTCGCCGGAGGCGGTGCTGATCGTCGACGCCCTGACGCAGCGCGTGGTGGAGGCCAACCCGGCCGCCCAGCAATTGCTGGAGGCGACGGGACCGCGCATCGCCGATCGCAGTTTCACCGAGCTGTTCACCGGCGAGACTCAGCTCGCGGTCCAGGCGCTGCTCGCCGGCATGCGGGTATCGGCGCGCGGCGAGGA
Source organism: Acidobacteriota bacterium (assembly GCA_903970435.1). Classification (GTDB taxonomy): domain Bacteria; phylum Pseudomonadota; class Alphaproteobacteria; order Acetobacterales; family Acetobacteraceae; genus CAJCIS01. Next base: position 23,202 of record CAJCIS010000292.1, read on the forward strand.
GGTGCACGGCAGGCTGGCGGGCAACCGGCGGGAAGTCACGGTGACCGCCACCCTGTTCCGGCAGGAAAACGCCACATTTTTCCTGGTCCGCGTCGTGGCGGCGGCCGCGGCGGAATCGCAGGTGACGTTGTTGCCGCCACCAAAGTCCAAGTTTATCCGGCTGGTGGAACAGGCGCCGGACGGCATTGTGCTCACCAGCCAGGACGGACTTATCATTGCGGCCAACCGCGCCTTTCTGGACATGGCGGAACTGGTCGAGGAGGAGCAGGCGCGCGGGGAGCCGCTGGACCGGTGGCTCGGCCGGCCTGGCGTCGACCTGGATGTCATCCTGGCCAATTTACGCCAGCGTGGCGCCGTGCGTTTGTTCGCCACCTCCCTGCGGGGTGAATACGGCGCCAAGACGGACGTCGAACTGTCCGCGGCGACGGTGGCCGAAGCCGAGGCGTCGTGTTTCGGTTTCACCATCCGCAATGTCGGCAGGCGCCTGGCGGGCGAGCGCCGGCCGGTGCTGGAACTGCCGCGCTCCGTCGAGCAACTGACCGAGCTGATCGGCCGGGTGTCGCTCAAGGAGCTGGTGCGCGAATCGACCGACATGATCGAGCGGCTGTGCATCGAGGCGGCGCTCGAGGTGACCGGCGACAACCGCGCCTCGGCGGCCGAAATGCTCGGCCTCAGCCGGCAAAGCCTGTATGTGAAGTTGCGCCGGTATGGCTTGGGCGACCTCGACGATGCGGATGAAAAATCATGAGCGCCAGCCTGCAAACCGGCACGATCCGCAGCTTTCCGCAACCGGCGGCGGTGGGCGAATTGCTCAAGCCGATTACCTGGTTTGCGCCGATGTGGGCGTTCGTGTGCGGCACCCTATCGGCCGGCCGGCCGGCCGCCGGGCATTGGCCGCAAATTCTGCTGGGCGTGGCGCTGGCCGGCCCGCTCGTGTGCGCCACCAGCCAGGCCGCCAATGATTGGTACGACCGGCATGTCGATGCCATTAACGAGCCGAACCGGCCGATTCCCAGCGGACGCATTCCGGGGAGTTGGGGGCTTTTCATTGCCATCGGATGGACCTTGCTGTCGCTGCTGGTGGCGGCAAGCCTGGGCACGGTATGTTTCGCGGCGGCCTGCATCGGGCTGGCGCTGGCCTGGGCCTATAGCGCGCCGCCGTTGCGGCTGAAGGCGAACGGCTGGTGGGGCAATGCGGCGTGCGGCGCCTGCTATGAGGGGCTGCCATGGGTGACGGGCGCGGCCATTCTGCTCGGCCATTTGCCCGCCTGGCCGATTCTGGCCGCGGCGGCGCTGTATTCCATCGGCGCGCATGGCATCATGACGCTGAACGATTTCAAGTCGGTCGATGGCGACCTCGCCATGGGGATCCGTTCGTTGCCGGCTCAGCTTGGCATCAAGGGCGCCGTGCTGGTGGCGTGCGTCGCGATGGCGATTCCCCAGGCCGCGGTGATTGTCATGCTGGATGCGCTGGGCAAGCCGATCCACGCGGCGTGCGTCGGCGGCGTGCTGTTCGCGCAAGTCATTTTGATGGGTCGCCTGTTGCGGCAGCCGCGCGAACGGGCCCCCTGGTACAACGGCACCGGAACCACCCTCTACGTCGCCGGCATGATGATAACCGCCTTCGCCCTACGCCCTTAAGAGCAAAAGTTTTTTGGTTCTTTTTTTCAAAAAAGAACTGCTTCTTTTCCCTTCCGGAGACCGCCCAGAATGAACGACACCTACGACGTAGCCGTAATCGGTGGCGGCCCCGCAGGTGCCACCGCCGCGCACGACCTCGCCAAGCACGGCCTGAGCACTTTGTTGCTGGACAAGGCCGGCCGCATCAAGCCGTGTGGCGGCGCCATTCCCCCCCGGCTGCTGCGCCAATTCGATATTCCCGACCACCTGGTGGTCAATCGCGTGAACGGCGCGAAGATCGTGTCGCCCAAGGCGAAGAACGTCAGGATGAACATCAACACCGGCGGCTTTGTCGGCATGGTGGACCGGGACGTGTTCGACGAGCATTTGCGGGTGCGCGCGGCCGACGCCGGGGCGGACCGCCGCATCGGCACGTTCGATCGCATCGATCGCGACAGCGCCGCGGTGCCGACGGTTCATTACACGACGCGCGACGGCGATGCGGCGCAGGTGCGGGCACGGCACGTGATCGGCGCCGATGGCGCTTTGTCGGCGGTCGGGCGGGAAAATATTGGCGACCATGCGCCGTTCGTTTTTGCCTATCACGAGGTCATCCGCGCGCCCGCCGGCCCCGCGTATGACGGCGCCACCTGCGACGTTTATTATGACGGCCGGCTGTCGCCGGATTTCTACGCCTGGGTGTTTCCGCATGGCGACACTGTCAGCGTGGGCACCGGGTCGGCGCAGAAAGGATTTTCGCTCAAGCGCAGCGTGGGCACGTTGCGCGACATCGCCGGGCTCGCGCATACCGAAACGATACGCCGCGAGGGCGCGCCGCTGCCGCTGTATCCGCTGAAGCGATGGGACAATGGGCGCGACGTGGTGCTGGCCGGCGACGCCGCCGGCTGCGTGGCACCGGCCAGCGGCGAGGGCATTTACTATGCCATGCTGGGCGGCCGGTTGGCGGCGGATGCGGCGGCCGAGGCATTGCGCACCGGCGATGCGCGCGCCCTGGGCCAGGCCAGGCGCCGTTTCATGAAAACGCACGGCAGCGTGTTCTGGATTTTGGGGTTCATGCAGAACTACTGGTACAAGTCGGACTGGCGGCGGGAGCGGTTCGTCGCCATTTGTCAGGATGCCGATGTGCAGGACCTGACCTGGGATGCCTACATGAACAAGGAGCTTGTGGTGGCCAAACCGATGGCGCACGCGCGGATTTTCTTCAAGAACATGGCCTATCTGACCGGCCTGGCGGCGGCATGAGCCCACCCGCGGGGGTGGGTTGGGCGCCGATCCTGGTGGCAGCGGGCGCGTCCACGCTGACCGCGTTGACCGGCGGCCTGCTGACCACGATCGGGCCCTGGTACAAGTCGCTGCGAAAGCCGAGTTGGCAGCCGCCGGACTGGCTGTTCGGTCCTGCCTGGACGCTGATTTTTGTGGGCATCGGCAGTGCCGCGGTGCTGGGATGGAACCACGCGCATAGCGGCACCCAACGCGGCGTCATCGTGGGCCTGTTCGCGGTCAATGCGGCGCTGAACATTGCCTGGAGCTATTTCTTCTTCCACCGGCGGCGGCCCGACTGGGCGCTGGTGGAAGTGGTGCCGCTGTGGTTATCGATCCTGGTACTGGTGATTGCCGTGGGAAACGTCTCGCGGCTCGGCGGACTATTGCTGCTACCGTATCTCGCCTGGGTGGCGTTCGCGGCGTATTTGAACCGCACGATCGTGCGCCTGAACGGAGCGTTCGCGTGAGGCGATCGGCCCTGGGCGTTCTGCTGTGCGCTGCTCTCCTGGAAGCCGGGACGGCGGCGGCGCAGCCGGAGGCGTCGGTGCAGGTGACGGGCCTCGTGGCGCATGCCGGGCCGGTGGCGCTGGGCAACCTGAAGCCGGTGACGGTGGATGCGCACTTCGAAACCATGCACGGCACGCAGGCGCATCGATGGCGCGGGCCGCTGCTGCTGGACGTGGTGAATGTGGCGGGGCTGAAGGACGAACCCGGATCGAAGACCCATATGCGGCATGTCATCATGGCGCAGGGCGCGGACGGCTACAAAGTGGCCGTCGCGATGGGGGAGATCGATCCGAAGGGCGAGGGCAAGCAGGTGATTGTTGCGGATCGCGAAGATGGCAAGCCGATGGCCGCGCCGCGACTTGTGGTGCCCGGCGATACGAGTTTTGCGCGCGGGGTACATGATTTGGCGGCTTTGGAAGTAAGGTAAGGAAGTATTTCTTTTTTGAAAAAAAGAAACAAAAAACTTTGACTTTTTGGTGCAAAAGTTTTTTGTTTCTTTTTTTCAAAAAAGAAATACTTCCTTCCTACTTCCTTTTACCCCGCACTCGTATCGAGCTTTGCCTCGCTCAACCGCAGCCGCTCCAGCAGCCGCCGCCGGCCCTGCTTCGTCGCATCGCCCATGAACGCGACATACAGCGCATAAAGCGCCCGCGCCTCGGCCGCGGGCGGCGCCAGCACGCCCAGGCCCCACAAACGAAACGTTTCGATTTGGCCGTGCAAGATATGGTGGCCCAGCGGCGCCGGCAGCAAGCGGCCGTGCAGGTCGCCCGCTTGCGCCGCTTCGCGCACACTGGTGCAGAACACCTCGCCGGCGCGGCTGAACAGCGGGCCCAGCGGCTGCCGGCCGGCCTGCAGGCCTTGCAGGGCTCGATATAAAGCGCCGTAACGGTCCGGCGCGGAGAGGCACAAAGTGAGGTGGCTGCGCACGGCGGCCTCGGCGCGTGCCAGGCCGCGCAGGTCCGGCAACGCGGCAAGCGCCGCGTCCATGCTGTCCAGCGCCTCGGCAATCAGGGCCGCGACCACCTGCTCCTTGGTGCCGACGAGATTGTAGATGGTGGGAACCGTGACGCACGCATTCTCCGCCAAGCTGCGCAGGGTGAGCGCGTCCGCACCGCCGGCGGCGAGCAGGCGGCCGGCTTCCACCAGGATGCGGCGGCGGCGCGCATCCATGCTGCGAAGGCGGGCGGGCGGCAGGGTGGTCGTCACAAGGGCGATTATTTTACGCTTGACCAAATTTTGTCAATGTTCAAGTTTGAACGCCGTTCAGTTTGGAGGCTGGCTTGGCGGTTCTATCGGTGAGTGACGCGGTGCGGCGGCGCAAGTCGGTACGGGCTTTCCTGCCGGTGCCGGTGGACAATGCGGTGATCGCGGATGTGCTGGCGCGCGCGACGCGGGCGCCATCCGGCGGCAATTTGCAGCCGTGGCGGCTGTTCGTTCTGAATGGCGACAGCATGGCCCGCTTTGCCGTTCTGATGGCGGGACGGTTGGCGGAAAATCCCATGGGCGAACCCCCTCAATACCAGGTGTATCCGCAGAACTTGAAGGAGCCCTACCGGACAAGGCGGTTCGAGATCGGCGAGGCGATGTACGCGCATCTGGGCATATCGCGGGCGGACAAGTTTGCGCGGCTGCAATGGCTGCAGAACAATGACCGGTTCTTCGGCGCGCCGGCGGCGGCGTTCTGCTTCATGGACCGGATCATGGGGCCGCCGCAATGGTCGGACCTCGGCATGATGCTGCAAACCGCGATGTTGCTGTTCGCCGAGCAGGGCATAGACACATGCCCGCAGGAATCCTGGAGCCGTTGGCCGAAAACGGTGGCGGACTTTGTCGGCGCGCCGCCGGATCTGATGCTCTTCTGCGGCCTCGCCATCGGCCACGCCGACCCCGATGCCCCGGTGAACAAACTCGCCGCCGCGCGCGCATCAGCCGAAGAGGTCATTACGTTCATATAAATAGCAAAAGTTTTTTGGTTCTTTTTTTCAAAAAAGAACAGAACTTCTTTTTGAAAAAAGAAGCAAAAACTTTTGCTCTTAAAAGGGGGCACCATGGGTAACATCGCGTTGACTTCGACGTTGACACTGCCGTGCGGGGCGGTGTTGGCGAATCGCCTGGCGAAGGCGGCGATGACGGAGCGGCTGGCGGATGCCTCCAATCGGGCGACGATTCTGCATGAGCGACTGTACCGGCTCTGGAGCGAGGGCGGGGCGGGATTGTTGCTGACGGGGAACGTGCAGGTGGATCGCAAGCATCTGGAGGCGGCCGGGAATGTCGCCATCGACGGCACCGAGGATGCGGAAGCGCTCGCCGCCCTCAGGCGCTACGCCGCGGCGGCAACCGTGGCGGGCAACCAGGTGTGGATGCAGATTTCGCATGCCGGCCGGCAGACGCCAAAAACCATCAATCCCCACCCGAAGGCGCCTTCCGCCGTCAAGGTGGCTTTGCCCGGCGGACAATTCGGCGAACCCGTGGCGCTCCGCGAGGACGAAATCATCCCCCTCATCGGGCGGTTCGCGCATGCGGCGCGGGTGGCGCGCGATACCGGCTTTAACGGTGTTCAAATTCATGCGGCGCACGGCTATCTCATTTCCGAATTCCTGTCGCCCCGGGTGAATTTGCGGCGCGATGCGTGGGGCGGCAGCCTGGCCGGACGGGCGCGGTTCCTGCTGGAGACCGTGCGCCAGGTGCGGGCGGCGGTAGGCGACGATTTTCCCATGTCGGTGAAAATGAACTCGGCGGACTTCCAGCGCGGCGGCTTTGCGTTCGAGGACAGCACCGTCGTCGCCGGATGGCTCGATGAGGCGGGTGTCGATCTGATCGAGGTATCCGGCGGCAGCTATGAACAGCCGAGCATGATGAAACTGGAGGGGCAGGAGCCGGCCTACGATCCAACCATTGCGGAGTCGACGCGGGCGCGCGAGGCGTATTTCCAGAAATTCGCGCCCGAAATCAGAAAGCACCTGAAACGCGCCAAGCTGATGGTCACCGGCGGCTTTCGCACCGCGGCCGGCATGGCGAGCGCCATTGCGCTGGACGGCGTGGATGTGGTCGGGCTGGGGCGGCCGCTGACCGTCGATCCTGGCGCCCCCGGCAAGTTGCTGCGGGGCGAGGCGGCGGCGCTGGACCGGTGGGAGGACCGGTTGCGCGTCGGACCCGGCTGGCTGGGGCCGCGCTCTCCCTTTATGCTTGTTAAAGCGGTGAACGGATTTGGCGCGCAGAGCTGGTATTATGAGCAGCTTCTGGCGCTGGCGGAGCGCGGCGCGGCAAATCCGGGGCTCGGTTTGCTGGCGGCGCTCCTTTCGGATCAGCGGCGGGAGGCAGCGCGGGCGAAGAAGTTAGTATTTCTTTTTTGAAAAAAAGAAATACTTCTTCTTCCTTACTTGCTCGCCTGCGACGCCCGCAATTCCCGCGCCGCGGCCAGCACCTTGTTCTCGATATCGGTGGCGGTCGCCGGATTGACCGGCGCATCGTTCCACTGCCCGCCTTCCCGCACCTGACGGAAAATCGTCACCTTCACGCCGTCGGCACGCAGCTGCCGCCCCAATATATACGCCGTCGCCTTGAACCGCTCGTCCGTCGTCGTTGGCGGCGAATACCAGTCGGTGATGATTACCCCGCCGAACGGATCGACCGACGCCAGCGGCATGAAGCTCAGCGTATCCAGCGCACCCCGCCACAAATAGGCGTTCACGCCCAGCGTATCGCCGGCTTCCTGCTGCTTGTTCGCCTTGCCCGGATTGACCAGAACGCCGCCCCCGCCCGCGGCGCCCGCGTCCCGGAAATCGTTGTAATCGCCGTTCGCCACCGGCTTGACGCTCTTCTCCCCCCCACCGCACGCGCCCAGGGCGGCGGCGAGCGCGATCGGCAGCAACAGGGTGGTTTTTCGCACGTGAGCGTTCATGGTGTCCTGGTATCCGGCGCCGGCCGACGCGCCGGGCGAACCTCTCTAGCGTTTACGCGGCAACGCGCCAAGAGAAGCCACGGCAGCCTCAACCGGGGGGCGCGGCCGGCGGGTAGTAGTGAAAAAGCGTCGGGTCCAGGGTCGCCACGGGGGCCAGATCGGTCAGCCGGAGCGTGTTCGTGTGGCCCGCCGAATCCTGAACAACCACCCCGATCAGCGCCAGCGGCGCCGCCGCGAACTGCAAAGTCAGCCGCCCCCCCGTCGGCGCGGCGGTCTTCAGCACGGTAATCTGCAGCGTGCCGGAAAAGCGCTGCAGCGATACGACGCTCACCGCCCCCGACAGCGCAATCCTGTCGGCCAGCAGAATGTCCAGCGGCGTATTGGAAACCGGCATCGTGGTCGTCGCCCCCGTCGCCTGGTCCGCCACCAGCAACCGCCCGTGATTGGCCAGCAGCAGCCTGGCGCGCGGCGCCAAATATTCCACCCGCAGGCGCCCGGGCCGGTCGAGCCATATATTGCCCTCGGCGTCCCCATCGCTCCCCGACTGCGTGAAGCGCGCGCGGAACTGCCGCATTCTGTCCAAATAGGCCTGTATCTGCCCGATGGTGGCCTGGTCATCCGAGGTCATAGCCGGCGCACCGGTATTGGCGCACGCCGCGGGTAGCAGGGCGGCCAGGCACGCGGCGCCGCGCAGCACGCGCCGCCTGGCGAGCGGCATGGCCGGTTGGGTTGCCGTTGGTATGGCCTGCATCATCGCGCGCCCGTCGTGGATAAGGCCGTGGTGTACCCCCAACCCAAGCAGGCTGACAACGCGCGCCCGGCTCCTTCCATGAACAGCCGCCCCACCTAGTGGATAGATTCCAGCACTTGGTGTCCACGCACTATTTGACACGAGGTCAAAACGAAACAGGTAGTTTGCAAAGGAAAGCAAGCGCGAAGGAAGTAGTTCTTTTTTGAAAAAAAGAACCAAAAAACTTTTACTCTCATAGAGTTACGCTCATAGGTAAGTATCGATCGTGCCTAACGCATCAACTAACAGAGCAAAAGTTTTTTGGTTCTTTTTTTCAAAAAAGAACTGCTTGCTGGCCATTCTGGTCGAAAGCTACGGACTCTTATGTTTGAATTTATCCACTAGCCCGTCAGGGAGCGCAGCGGAATGCGGGCCTCCCCGCTCAGAAGTTGATGCGCGCCGAAATGACCCAGTTGTTATTATACGCCGGCAACAGCGGCTTGGCGCGGTAGGTCGGCGCCACCGCCACCTGGTAGCCGATGCCGATCGTGAAATTCGTCGACCGGGTGACCGGAATATGCGCAATGTTCATGCCGGGCGTGATGAACACCTGGCTCAGATGATCGTGCGAACCGCCGGCATAATGCGTCCAGTTCATTTCGATCTGCGGCCAGAAATACCGCAGGATGTGATACTGGAACGCCAGGTTTGTGACCAACTGGTCGCCGATCTTGCCCTCATAGGCCGTCGGCAACACGCCGCCCACGGTGGCCTGGATATCGAAGTCGCCCCAGCCTTTGCCAAAGCCGAGCGTCGGCGACAGCGTCCAGGCGTGCGTCGTCAGCTTCTCGATGCCAATGGGAGCACCCACCTGCAGCCACGCAGAGAGGATGTAATTGCCCTGATCCGACGGGCTGCTCAGCAGGCGCTGCTTGAAACGCAGGAAATTCCAGTCGTTCCAGCCTTCGAACGCATCCTTCGCGTCCTTCGACATGCGAACATAGTACGGGGGCAGCGCGATCTGAATTTCCTCGGTATCACCGACAATCAGGTCCAGCCCCTTGCCGCCGTCGACAACATCGGTGTCCGTCCCATTGCCGGAATGCTCGAAATCAGTCTCGAAACGAAATCTTTCCTCCAGGATGGACGTGGTGGTGACCACCGGGCTGCTCCAGTCCGGCTGCGTGGCCCGCGCCCAGGCGACCCGTTGCCACCACGTGTCGAAATATGAGTCGATCCCGTTCACAACGGGCGGTGCCGGCGTTTGATCAGCCGGGGCCAACGAAGAAGCTGTCTGCGCATGCGCGGACGATGTGGCGCACAGCGCAGCAATGGCGGCGGCCGGCACAAGGCGCCGGCAATGAAGTTGCAACATTTTTTCTCCCGAAATACGCGCGCAGGTCCCTGATCGCAACCTGCGCCGCGAAATGCGGCGCAGAGAACCATCAGGTCGTAACGTTCCCCGTCTGCGTCGACACCTGCCGCACACATCGTCCGCGCAGGACGATCCCAACGCCCGGTCTGTTATTTTGCCTTTCGTCCGCGCTTGTTGCCAAAATCATCACCGCATGTCTTGCATATATGTCAAGCCGGAAGAGGGCCGGGCGTTAACCAGCACCCGCGCTGCCACATGGGCCCATACGAATGTCACATAGCACAGAGCCCCTTTACGCCCCGTTAAGGGCCCGCCTCGCGGCGATCAACGACCGGATCGCCGCGGCCGCGCGCGACAGCGGACGGCCCGCTTCATCCGTCACACTCGTTGCGGTATCAAAGACACACCCCGCGGACGCAATCCTGGCAGCACTCCAAGCCGGCCAATCCTGCTTCGGTGAAAATCGCGTCCAGGAAGCCGCGGCAAAATTTCCCGCCCTGCGTCCCGCCTGGCCCAGCCTGCGCCTGCATCTCATCGGCGGCCTGCAAACCAACAAGGCCGACGACGCGGTCCGCCTCGCCGACACCATCGAATCGCTCGACCGCCCCAAACTCGCCGACGCCATCGCCCGCGCCGCCGATCGCGCCGGCCGCCTCCCCGACCTGCTGGTGCAGGTCAACATCGGCGACGAACCGCAAAAATCCGGCATCCCCACCGCGGCCGCCGACACCTTCATCGCGCATTGCCGCACCCAATTCGGCGCCAGGCTCCGCGGCCTGATGTGCATCCCGCCCGCCGACGAAGACCCAACACCGCATTTCAAGGCGCTCGCCGCGCTCGGCGCCCGTCACGGACTCGAAACGCTCTCCATGGGCATGTCGGCGGACTTCGAGGCCGCGATCCGGGCCGGCGCGACCCACGTCAGGGTGGGAACGTTGCTGTTTGGCCAGCGATAAGACCAAAGGACCCGCACCTGCGCGTCAATGAGCGGATGACGCCGCGGAAAGGCGTTCTTTTCTGAAGAAAAGAACCAAAAGACTTTTGCTTTTGACGCAATCCCGGACCTGTCAGAATTGGCGTCCGCCTTTGCAGGCGCGGAGCAAAAGTTTTTTGGTTCTTTTTTTCAAAAAAGAACTGCTTCCTTGGTCTTTGCCTTCATGGGTTGACAGCCGCCCGGCGTAGCCGCTTCGTCGCGGCCGAGTTACCCGCGGAGACGGACATGCGCCGACGCCACCTGCTCCAAAGCGCCGCCGCATGGCCGTTCGTGGCCGCCTTTGCCGCGCCGCTCCCGGCGTGGGCGTCAGGCGCCGCCTTGCCCCACCGCGTGCGGCCGTCCAACCCTGGCTGGCCGGGCGAGGATCAGTGGGACGCCCTCAAGCGGGACGTCGGCGGGAACCTGGTCCGGCCAAGGACGGTGTGGGCCACCTGCGCGGCGTCCCCCGGAACGCCCGCGTGCCTGGCCAGCCTGGCTGACGTGCGCAACCCATTCGCGCTCGGCGACAATCCGGGTGGCACCCAGGTGTCCGGCTGGCTCGACGCCTGGACGCCCGCGGCCAGCGCCTATGCCGTCGCCGCCCATTCGACCGCCGACGTGGTCGCGGCGGTGAAATTTGCGCGCCGCCACAGCCTCCGCCTGGTCGTGAAAGGCGGCGGCCACAGCTATCTCGGCGGCTCGAACGCCGCGGATTCGCTCCTGATCTGGACGCGCGCGATGAACCGGATCGAGCTGCACGACGCCTTCGTCCCCGACTCCTGCGCCACCGCGCCGACGCACGCCGTCACGCTCGGGGCCGGCTGCATGTGGATCGACGCCTACACCGACGTCACCACCATAGCCGGCCGCTATGTCCAGGGCGGCGGCTGCACCAGCGTCGGCGTGGCGGGCCTGGTGCAAGGCGGTGGCTTCGGCTCCTTCTCCAAACGCTACGGCCTGGCGGCCGCCAGCCTGCTGCAAGCCGAAATCGTGACGGCCGATGGCGTGCCGCGCACCGTGAATGCAAGCCGCGATCCCGACCTGTTCTGGGCGCTCAAGGGCGGCGGCGGCGGCAGCTTCGGTATCGTGACGAAGCTCACGCTGCAAACCCACGACCTGCCCGCGCGTTTCGGCTACGCCAGCGCCAAGATCAAGGCTGCATCCCCCGCCGCCTACCGCCGCCTGGCAGGCCGTCTCGTCGACCACTACGCCGACGCGCTGTTCAATCCGCACTGGGGCGAGGCGCTCAACTTCGACCACGACCAGGTCGAGGTCTCCATGGTCTGCGAGGGCCTGACCACCGAGGCGGCGCAGGCGGCCTGGGCGCCGTTCTTCGACTGGGTCCGCGCCTCGCCCAAGGAATTCGTCTTCATCGAGGACGCCGACATCGGCACATCCGCCGCGCAGGGCTGGTGGGACCTCCAGCACAACCCCGCCATGATCCTGGACAAGCGCCCAGGAGCTGATGGTCGGGCGGCGGCCGGACACGGCTGGTGGCGCGGCGACGGGGATCAGGTTTCGATGTTCGTGCATGGTTACGACTCGCTGTGGCTGCCCGCATCCCTGCTGGGTTCGGGCCAGCGCGCGCGCCTCGTCGACGCGCTGGTGGCCGCAAGCCAGCTGATGACCGTGCGGCTGCACTTCAACAAAGGCCTGGCCGCGGCGCCGCCCGAGGTGAGCGCAGCTTCCCGGCAATGCGCCACCAACCCGGCGGTCGCGGACGCTTTCTGCCTGGCGATCGTGGCGACAGGCGGGCGTCCGCCCTTCCCCGGCCTGCCCGGACCCAAGCCCGACATGGCGGCCGCGCACCGCAACGCCCAGGCCGTCGCCCAGGCCACGGCGACGCTGAAACAGCTCGCCCCGGACGCAGGCTCCTACATTTCGGAGACCGACTTCTTTCGAACCGACTGGCGCCAGGCCTTCTGGGGTCCGCACTATACGCGTCTTAAATCGATCAAGGACCATTACGATCCGGACGGCTTCTTCTTCGTCCATCACGGTGTCGGCAGCGAAGACTGGAGCCCCGACGGTTTCACCCGGATTTCAGCGGCCTGAGGTTAACGACGGTAGGAAGGAAGTATTTCTTTTTTGAAAAAAAGAAACAAAAAACTTTTGCTATTGATGCAATCCAACTTCTTCCCCTTACTTTGCCCCAAGCTTGCGCAGCATCATCACCGCATTCCGGCTCGCCGGATTGATCGCCAGCGACTTGCGGTAATTGGCGATCGCATCAGGCTTGTCGCCATCGTCCATATACGCCTCGCCCAGGCTGTCCCACGTGTTGCCCGACGCCGGATAGGCTTCCGTATTGAGCCGCAGGATCCGCACCGCGGCTTTTGTCTGCTTGGCACGCAGCAGATCGTAACCCAGCACGTTCAACTCATCCTCGTCGAAATTCATGGTGACCGGCCGCACCGCCCGCAGCGCATGGTATTGCCGCACCGCCGCCTCCACGCCGCCGGATTTCATTGTTTCAGCCAGAGTCACCGCAATGGATGGCCGCTTGTCCAGCGCCGTACGGATACTCGGGACGAAAATCGCCGCACTCGCCGCGGCGATGCCGGCCCCCATCAACAGGCTCAAAACCACCAGCACGCCCGCCATCGCCAGCCGCGCCGGCGACCCGCCGCGCGTCTGGCACCGGAAATACAGCTCCAGAACCGCCAGCGGCACACAGTACTGCCCGAATATCAACACCGTTTGCAGCGGCCCCTGGATGAACGACACATCGAGCGCGCCGGCGCCCGCGAGAATGACGGAGATCAGCGCAACGGTCGATCGGAGGAAAATCGCCGAGCTCGCCAGCAGGAAAAGCCGCAGCGCCCAGCGCCGGTGGCTGACGAAATCACGCCGCAGCGCCGTGCGCCAGGCCATCGCCCCGCAGCCCATCAAAAGCACGCCCAGCAGCGCCGTGCCGATCTGTTGCGTCACCGTCACAGGTCCGCCCCGGGCAATCAGCAAGTACAATCCCGCAAGACTGAGCCCGAATGAAGTGACAATGAAAATCCGCCCATTCCACCGATGCAACCGCGGCACGCGGCGGCGGATCGCCGGCATGAACTGCGCCGCGCCGCTGAGCGTAATCAGCACCGCCGCAACGATATGCCCGATCAGCATGGCATTGCCCACCGCATCCCCCGGCACATACCCGTGCGCCAGATGCTTGTTCCAGCTATGCAGATCGCCGCGCAGCGCCGTCATGCCATAGAACAGCGCGGTGCTGCCCGCGAACATGATTTCGCCGATGACCAGCACGCCCAGCCAGCCCGCCGCGGCCGCTTTCAGCGCACCATCAGGCGAGATCCATTGCCGTGTTCCCGGCGTCGCAAGCGTGGCACTCATGGCAACGGTCCTCCGGCGCCTGGTGGCGCGAAGGCCGCTTCGCAAGAGCGGTGCCAAGAACGGGGCCCTTCGGTAGCATAACGATATCAGGGAGTTACGAAGAATCGTCTTGCCGGAAGGATATCAATGTTGGGTGAAGGAACCATTTTATGGCTGCCCACGCCATGAAGGCGATGGAGCCGGCCACGCCCGAGGGACGCGGGCCGCAGTGGTGGTTTGCGTGCGTCGGCGTGCATCGCGCGGCACATCCAGGGCCGCGGGAAGCCGGTCGATCGCGGCATTACAAAAAAGGCCACGGACGCCGATCGAGCACTGGACTTTTCCGCCCGACAAGGCAAAGTAAATTCGTAAGCCGCGCGAGCCCGTTGCGAACTATAGTGTGTGGCCCAGCGCGTGCTTTTCCGGGCGCGGGGTACGCGATCGGTCCATTAGGGGGGGTGTTGCAAATGGGGCAAGTTCTTCTTCAGTCGGTGCTTGCGTTGGCGGTCCTGGGCGGGCTGCCCATGGGGGCGCGCGCTGCCAGCGGCGTGGCCGGAAATAGCTACGCAATGACCATTTTCACAAGTTTCGGTACGCAGTTCGAGGACTGCTGGGCATTCGATGATGCCGGCAATTTGACGATCAACGACTTGGGCACCGAGCTTTACACAGTGAATTTCTCGATGACCAAGTACTTTTCCGCCGTGGAGTCCGCTGCATTGGCGCAGTCTTACGGCGGCGGGATCGGCTTCGCTGGGCGATCGACTGGCAAGAAGTTAACGATTATTGGCAGCGACTACTCCCACAACGGTTATTACGGGACCGGTACTGTGACCGGTTCCTGCACTGCGGCGCGCCACAACCCGCCGGCCGCGACCAACCCGTATAGGCGCTGAGGCGGACGCCCGCAGCAGCGCCGTAGGGTGCAATGCGCCCTCGCATTGCACCCTCCTCCCGGACGCCAGTGCGATTCGTTAAAATTTTTGGCGACACCTAGGTAAATTCCGAACCTCGCCATAGGCCGCGCAATCCGCCATCACCGTCACCACGGGCACAAAGGCGGATCGTCGCAGGCGCGTCGAGAGAAAATAATTGGATGGTTCGGGTTCGCCCCCCCGGCCATTCGATCACGCGACCAGGGAGAGGCTACGATGAGCACAACAACGCCGAATAACATGCCTCCGGTGCCTGGCTCGGAACTCTTCATTCATAACGTTGCCTCCGCACCCGCCTATTGGTGGCTGGATACGCTGTGGATCATCCTCGCGGAAGCCAGGCATACGGGCGGCCGTTTCTCCATGATGGAGGAATTGGCGCCGCAGGATTCAGGCCCAGGGCCGCATAAACACACCTGGTCCGACGAAACCTTCTACATGCTCGACGGTGAGATCACCTTCCTGATCGGCGCCGAAATCAAGACGGCGCGCATCGGTGACTACCTGATGATCCCGCGCAATACCCGGCACGCCTTCCGCGTGACCAGCAAAACCGCGCGTTTCCTCAACAGCTACACGCCCGCCAGCCTCGAGGCGGCGCTGGTGGAGTTCGCAACGCCGGCACCCGAACGCATTCTCCCGCCGCAGAATGCTTCGCCGGTCATCAAGATGACCCCCGAACTTCTGAGCCGGTACGGCATGGACATGTTGCCCGGCCCCGATCCCCTGCGTCCCGAGATGGCTGTCCTGGCCGCCTGACTTCGTCCCGACGACTGGTCCGATCCTCGGGCTGCTTGCTACGGAATTGCAGTCAGGGTGGTTTGATGAGGGCGCGATAAAAATAGCGGCCGACGGCATACGCAGTGGGGAAACGTTGCAGATTGCGCTGACCCCAATGACCAAGCCGAAGCCGCAAGGGCATCACCGGCGGCTTGCGGGAGGCGGATGTTCTGTGATCGGCGCAGGAAGGCAGGCAATAACCCGCCAAGGCGGGCGCCTGCGCGGCCGGGACAGCGCGCACGACGATCTGATAGACATAGGCAAAGTCCGCACCCTCTAGCATGGCGCGTGCCGGGACAGACAGCGACGCCCAGGTTTCTGCAAATTCGGTTTCCTCCGGCCGCTTGATCACGAACGCATAATCCGCGATTTTCAATCCAGCGTCCGCGAACAGCGCCTGGACGTTGCGCATACAAAAGAAGCGGATGTGCGTGCGGTCCAGCAGGCCAAGCCCGCGATACTGAAAGTCGTTCGCCAACAGGCAGCCCATGACGACGGCATGCGCGGCATGTGGAAGCGAAACGACGATATTGCCGCCTTCGTTGAGCAGGGTGGTTGCCAGTTTGAGCGTGGCCCAGGGGTCGTAAAGATGTTCGAGCACGTCCGCCGCGACAATCACGTCGAAGCGTTTATCCTGCAACAGCCCCGGCCAGTTGCTATCATTGAGATCGGCGCGGATCGCAAGGTCACAAAATCCGCCGAGGATATCCACGCTTTCGGCGTCGTATTCGAGGGCGGTGAGGCGGTTGTGGTTGATTTCCACCAGCGGACGGGCGATCGAACCCGGGCCGGCGCCGAGCTCCAACACCGTTTTATCGGCGCCGGTGAAACGCATGACGTGCGCCGCGGCCGTATTGGCCGCCGCCGGATCGGCCGCATATTGATAGAGCCGTGCCGATGACGACATGAGTTCAATTCCCTGGCCCGTTTTCCTCAAGCTATCCTATGTCAGCCAGCAGGATGGGCTTCAGCCCACCGGCGCAACATCGCCGGAAACGTTTGCCCGCTTACACATTAAACCGGAACAGCAACACATCCCCGTCCTTCACCACATACTCCTTGCCTTCCACCCGCATCTTCCCCGCGTCTTTCGCCCCGTTCTCACCCTTGAACGCCACATAATCCTCATACGCGATCGTTTCGCACGCAATAAACCCGCGCTCGAAATCATTGTGAATCACGGCCGCGGCCTGCGGCGCCTTCGTGCCGCGCGTAATGGTCCAGGCCCGCGTTTCCTTCGGCCCGCAGGTAAAATACGTAATCAAGCCCAGCAGCCCATACCCGGCGCCGATCACCCGATCCAGTCCGCTATCGTGCAGCCCGAGCCCTTCCAGAAACTCCCCCCGCTCGCCCTCCGGCAACTGGCTCACCTCCGCCTCGATCGCCGCCGACACCACCACGTAAGCCGCGCCCTCCGCCTTTGCCTGCGCCGCCACCCGCGCGGAATGCGCGTTGCCCGTTGCCGCCGACGCCTCCTCCACATTGCAAACATAAAGCACCGGCTTGCTGGTAATCAGTTGCAGCCGGCGCACCGCCTCCGCCTCACCGGCCGGAATCGCCGTGCGCGCGGGGCGTCCCGCCTGCAACGCGCCAATCAACGGCTCCATGATCGCAACAACCGCCGCACTCTCGCGATCCCCGCCACGCGCCTTCTTCTGCAACGACGTAAACCGCTTCTCCAAACTGTCCAGATCGGCCAGCATCAGCTCGGTCTCCACCGTCTCCGCGTCGCGGATCGGATCGACGCTGCCTTCCACATGCGTCACATCGCTGTCCTCGAAACAACGCAATACATGAATGATCGCATCGGTCTCGCGGATATTCGCCAGGAACTGATTGCCCAACCCCTCGCCCTTGCTCGCCCCCCGCACCAGCCCCGCAATATCGACAAACTCCAGGCTCGTCGGCACCGTCTTCTGCGACTTGCCAATCGTGGACAGAACGCCAAGCCGCGGATCGGGCACCGCGACGCGGCCGACATTCGGCTCGATGGTGCAAAACGGATAATTCGCCGCCTGCGCCGCGGCCGTGGCCGTCAGCGCATTGAACAGGGTGGACTTGCCTACGTTCGGCAACCCGACAATTCCGCAATTAAAACCCATTCGTTAGTTTCCCAGGAAGAAGTAGTTCTTTTCTGAAGAAAAGAACCAAAAGACTTTTACTCTTGATGCAATCCCCTACGAATGAGCCATGGCTCCAAGCTTTCCGCAACCGCAAGAGTAAAAGTTTTTTGTTTCTTTTTTTCAAAAAAGAAATACTTCTTCTTACGCCATCAAAAGTGCCACCTTACTCATGAAAGCCTCCGGCTGCCCCGCCACCAGCAAAGGCGCCGCCTCCGCCAGCGAGTCCAGCAGCGCCACCAGCCAATCCTCGTCGGCCGCCGGAAAATTGCCCAGCACATGCCCCAGCACGCGCGCCTTGTCGCCGGGATGACCGATGCCAATCCGCACCCGCCAATAATCCGGCGTTCCAAGCTGCCGGTCCATGCTGCGCAATCCGTTATGACCCGCCGCCCCGCCGCCGCGCTTCACGCGCACCTTCCCGGGTGCCAGGTCCAGCTCGTCGTAGAACACCGTAATGTCCTCCGGCGCCAGCTTGAAAAACGCCGCGGCCGGCTGCACGCTCTCACCCGACGCATTCATGTAAGTCAGCGGCTTGAGCGCCAGAATGCGCTCGCCGCCGATCTGCCCCTCGGCCACCACGCCCTTGAATCGCTGCCGCCACGGGGAGAACCCGTGGCGGTGCGCAATACGGTCGATGGCCATGAAGCCGACATTGTGGCGGTTGCGGGCCATGCCGGGCTCCGGATTGCCCAGCCCGACCCACAGCTTCACGACTTACTTCTTCTTGGCGGCCGGCTTGGCAGGCGCCGCGGCCTTGGCGGGTGCCGCCGCCGCCGCCTTCGCCGGAGCCTTGCCCTTCGCCGGCGCCGCGGCCGGCGCCGCCGCGGCAGCCGCTTCAGCGACCGGCGCCTCGGCGGACTTCGTCGGCGGCGCAATCGTCGCCACCACGAAATCCTGCTCCTTGAACGTCGGGCGGACGTTCTCGGTACCCTTCAGATCGTGCCACCGTATGTTGGCCGCAATCTCCAGGCTGCCCAGATCCGCCTCGAAGTAGGTCGGCACGTGATCCGGGTCGGCAAACACCTCCACCGTGTGGCGCACCACGTTCAGCACCCCGCCCTTTTTCAGGCCAGGCGACGTCGCCTCGTTCAGATAGTGCACCGCCACCGCCACGCGAATCGGCTCGCCGGGCGCAAGCCGCTGAAAATCCACGTGTTCCGGCGTGTCGTGCACCGGATGGAACTGCACATCGCGCATCAATGCGCGCTGCGTCCCGCCCGCCATCTTCAGCTCGTAGAGCCGAGACCGCCAGCCGCCCCGCTGCAATTCCTTCAGCACCAGGCGCGGCTCGAGTGATATAAGGGTGGGCTCCTGCTTTGCCCCATAGATGACAGCAGGCACCTTGCCCGCCCGCCGGGTCGCACGCGCCGCCCCCTTACCAGCTCCCGCACGCGCCTCGGCCTCGATCGTCGTGTAATTGGCCATTTGCGTCGCTCCAACAGAAAACGCCGGCCTCCAGGGGTGCCGGCGAAGGCGGGCCCAATAGGGCAAAGAGGGGAGGAAAGCAAGGAAGGCGGAAGGAAGTAGTTCTTTTTTGAAAAAAAGAACCAAAAAACTTTTGTTTTGTTCGCCTCCCCCACCGGTCACGCACCCTTGAGGCGTAAAAGTTTTTTGGTTCTTTTTTTCAAAAAAGAACTGCTTCCTTCCTTACTGGAGTCCGCCTTGCCTCATTACGCCGTCAAAGAAATCTTCCTCACCCTGCAAGGTGAGGGCGCCCAAGCCGGCCACGCCGCCGTCTTCTGCCGCTTCGCCGGTTGCAACCTGTGGAACGGCCTCGAGCGCGACCGCGCCACCGCCGTCTGCCAATTCTGCGACACCGATTTCGTCGGCACCGACGGCGACGGCGGCGGCCGCTTTGCCACGCCGGACGCGCTCGCCGCCGCCATCGAGGCCAAATGGCAAGGCGGCCCCGCCAACCGCCTGGTCGTGCTCACCGGCGGCGAACCCCTCCTGCAAGTCGACGCCCCCCTGACCGACGCCCTCCACGCAAACGGCTTTCGCGTTGCCGTTGAAACCAACGGCACCCAGCCCCGCCCCCCCGGCCTCGACTGGGTATGCGTCAGCCCGAAAGCCGGCGCCCCTCTGGTGCTGCGTGCCGGCGACGAACTGAAACTGGTGTTTCCCCAGCCGCAAGCCGACCCGGCCCTTTTCGCCGCGCTCGATTTCCGGCATTTCCTGCTGCAGCCCATGGACGGGCCGGATGTTGCGCACAACACGCAGGCGGCCATCGCCTACTGTCTCGCACACCCGCAATGGCGCCTCTCCGTGCAGACGCACAAGGCGCTGGGACTGCGATAGGAGTTTTCCCAATGGACGGCCCGGTGAGCAGCAGCGCAGTGAACAGTTACGAAGAATTCTTCATGCCGTTCACCCCCAACCGCCAGTTCAAGAAGGCCCCGCGCCTTCTGGTGGGTGCGAAGGACATGCACTACACCAGCCACGACGGCCGCTCCATTCTCGACAGCACCGCCGGCCTGTGGTGCGTCAATGCCGGCCATTGCCGCCCGAAAATCGCCGAGGCCATCGCCCGCCAGGCCGCCACCATGGACTACGCGCCGGCGTTCAACATGGCGCACCCGCAAGCCTTCGAACTCGCCAGCCGCGTCGCCCGCATGCTGCCCGACGGGCTGGACCACGTCTTTTTCAGCAATTCCGGTTCCGAAGCGGTGGATACCGCCCTGAAAATTGCGCTCGCCTATCACCGCGTCCGCGGCGAGGGCCAGCGCACCCGCCTCATCGGCCGCGAGCGCGGCTATCACGGTGTCGGCTTCGGCGGCATTTCCGTCGGCGGCATCGGCAACAACCGCAAACAATTCGGCACCATGCTCGGCGGGGTCGACCATTTGCCCCACACCCACGACCTCGCCCGCAACGCCTTCTCCCGCGGCCAGCCCCAGCACGGCGCCGAACTTGCCGACTGGCTCGAGCGCATCGTGGCCCTGCACGACGCCAGCACCATCGCCGCCGTGATTGTCGAACCGCTCGCCGGCTCCACGGGTGTATTGGTGCCGCCGGTGGGCTACCTGGAACGGCTGAAAGCAATCTGCGTAAAGCACGGCATCCTGCTCATCTTCGATGAAGTCATCAGCGGCTTCGGCCGCCTCGGCGCCCCCTTCGCGGTCGATCTGTTCGGCATCACACCGGACATCATCACGCTGGCGAAAGGCATCACCAACGCCACGGTCCCGATGGGCGCGACAGTCGTTTCGCCCGCCATCCACGACGCCTTCATGAACGGCCCCGAAGGCGCCATCGAACTTTTCCACGGCTACACCTACTCCGCCCACGTCCTGGCCTGCGCCGCCGCCCTGGCCACGCTCGACACCTACGAGGAGGAAGCCATTTTCGCCAACGCCGCCGCGCTGTCCCCCTATTTCGAGGACGCAGTCCACAGTCTCAAAGACCACCCGAACGTCATCGACATCCGCAACCTCGGCATGGTTGCCGGCCTCGAACTCGCCCCCCGCCCCGGCGCAATCGGCGCCCGCGCCTACGACACCTTCGTCGCCTGCTACAACGCCGGCCTGCTGACGCGGGTGACGGGCGACATCATTGCGATTTCCCCGCCGCTGATCGCACAAAAGCACCACATAGACGAAATGATCGGCATCCTGGGCGACGTGCTCAAAACAACGGCGTGAAGCGAGCCGTTCCTTTTCGAAAAACCAGGAAACTTCTGTTCAAAGCGCCACTCTCAGCATATTTTTCGCCGCAGGGTGGGTTGCCCTTGCAACCCACCCTCTCGCTCTCCCCGCCGCTTTCGAGAATGGCCCAGCGCCGACGCTAATGACGCCGCGTCTTTTCAGCAGCAGCGCAACGGAAGCAAAAGAAGAACGTTCTTTTTTGAAAAAAAGAACCAAAAAACTTTTGATTCTTAAAGCGAGCGTAGGGCGTGCTCCAGCACGCCAACGCAAGCTAGCCGCAGATTCCACTGCTGTGTGCCGTCACGCCGCTCCCCGACATAAATCGCATCACCCTCCGTGGCACCCCATTCCAACGGATACAAACCCGCTGCCACATTCCGACGAAATGACGAGTATTCCCAAGCCCGCACCTCTTATAGCATCAAACGGACGCCGAATCACCCACGCCCGCTGTCCAAATTAACAAACGAGGTAAGCTCTTAGCGCCCTTCGGTGCCCGGTACTGTCGATGCTCAGCAGTTGTAGGATGGGGCGCTCCTTCAGCACCCCACCACTTCGTTCCCGAACGGACATATGAGTGTAACGCAGATGGGTAAGCGCAGCGTTACCCATCATGGACGCTAATGACGCCGCGTCTTTTCAGCAGCGGCGCCACGGAAGCAAAAGAAGAACGTTCTTTTTTGAAAAAAAGAACCAAAAAACTTTTGATTTTTAAAGCGTTCCCAGCCAGACGGGCAGCCTGGAGCTGACACGAATGCCCTGCGAACAAAAGGCTCGTGGATCAATCGATCGCCTATTATCGGCCGGAGGACAGGGTGCTCCCGACCCGACGCGTGCCGGGGTCCAATAACCCAACCGGCGCACATTGGCCGAAACCGGAATGGTGGATTTTGGGCGTGAAGCAACAGTAAGCGGACGCTCGGTCTCTTAGCCGCGTGGAACCCGGGTTTCGCCCGGGCTCCGCTACTGCAGGCAGTCGAAGCTACGGAGTACGCAGGAAGCCGTGGATGTTGCCGGCGTCGTCGTCATAAAAGCCTTCGATCCACCCGTTGTCGTTAATGCCCCAGGGCTGGGTGCCGATTAACGATCGTTTGTTGGCTTGGGGATCACTGAACGTCGTGATTTTGCCGCCGGCGTCGCGCACGAAACCCAGCATTGCTCCCGTGTCGTCATGGTAATATCCCGTAACGGCGTGGCTGTTGTTGATGTCCTGCGCACTGGTGAAAAGGGGATTGTTCGGAGCATCGAACGTGGTGATCGTGCCGTCGCCGGCGCGCAGGAAGCCGTGAATGAATGAGTCGCTGGTGCCGTAATATCCGGTGCAGGCGCCGTCGCGCGTGAGGTGGGAGTCGGTAACGTAGGTGAAGATTGATCCCGCCACGTCGAAGCCGGTGATGGCGCCGTGCGCGGTTCCTACCAGGCCATGAAAACGTTGACTGGCGTCCTGATATTCTCCGCAGAACGCGCTGCTTTTATTAATGCCGACAACAACGGTATATATCGCCCCCTGCGCGCCGTCGAACCGATCGAACTTGCCATTCACCCGGCGCACAAAGCCGTGACCAATGCCCTTGCTGTCGTATTCGATGCCACCATACACACCCTTGTCGTTGATGGCGTATATGTATGTCTGGAGCGCCTTCGGAACATCAATTACGGTGATCGTGCCGTCGGCGGCCCTGATATAACCGTGAAACAGGCCGCTGGCGTCAGCAAAATATCCCACAATCGTACCCTGGCTGTTGATGCAACCGGAGTCGCCCACCTGCGTGTTGGTCGATCCCGGCGGGTCGAACACGGTAATCGTGCCGTCCACGGTGCGCAGGAAGCCGTGGGAAATGGTCTTTTTGTCGTAATAATTTCCCGCGATGTCGCCGTTTGCGTTAATGCAGTACGGCTGGGTGTTGGTCGATCCGGGGGGATCGATTGTCGTGTAGGTCGGCTTGGCGTTCGCTGGCGTGCCTGACCGGGCGGCGAGCACCAAACCCAGGATCAGCGCCGCGGCGCGCGGGGCCAGCCTGGATGGATACATCGGAAGCGTTTTGTTCGTCATGTTCTTGACATCCCTCATCATCGATTAGCGGGGGGGGGTCAGCAGGAGCGCGGACCGGATCGAATTGTGGCCGGACCGTCCGGCACGCGTGCCGCACCGGCCAATGGCGCGCCGCCTCGGGAGCCAACCTCACCTTGGCGGCACGCACCTGTTTCATAAGAGAGATACTGCATGATGGGTCCTCCTGTTCGTCCACCCGAAACAGTGGCGCCCTCGCATCGGAAGTCCTTAAAATGCGTCTTAGGCTTTCTTATGTTTTCTTAAACATAGGTTAACCGATTGAAATCACATGCGGCGGCATTGGGCCAGGCGGCACCCCAGACTTCACGGTCCGGCCCTTCCCGAGCCGCTACGGCTGCCATTATGAAGGCGATCAAGCCAGGGGATCGGGGCGCCGGTGGAATTCGCTGTTAACGACAAAGGCTATTACGGCTTCGGCAGCTTCCGGCTGGACCCGGCCCGCCGCCGCCTGACCCGGAACGGCGTGCCGATCAAACTGCCGGCCAAGCAGTTCGATGCACTCCTGTATTTTTTGCAAAACCCCAACCGTGTCATCGAAAAAGACGAACTTTTTGCCGCCATCTGGCCCGGACGCATCGTCGAGGAAAGCAGCCTTACCCAAGCCATCTTCCAACTTCGCCGCGTCCTCCAATCCGACGAAACCGACCGCTACATTGTCACCGCTCCCGGCCGCGGCTACCGCTGGGTAGCGGAAATTGGTTGGCAATCCGCGGTTGCGCGGGACGTAACAAGCTCGGATGAATCGCCGGGGCAGTTCGCGCCGACGGCCACCTCCGTAGGCCCGGCGGTCGCGCCGGCCCCTAAGTCGAAATGGTTCGACGGGCGGTACCGATACTTCGCGGCAATTGGCGCTGTAACTTTTCTGGCGCTGGTTGCGCTGTCCATCCTGGTGGTGCGACGCCAGCCCGCGCCGCCGAACCAACGCGCCTTTAACCCACCGCCGCACTCCGTCGCCGTCCTCGCTTTCACCAATATGAGCGGTGATCCGGCTCAGGACTATATCTCAGACGGGCTTTCCGAGGAGCTCATTGACTCGCTGAGCCGCGTCGGCACAGTGCAGGTTGCCGCGCGGACCTCGGCATTTTCGTTCAAGGGTGGAACGGCCACGATCGATGACATCGCCCACAGGCTGAATGTGGGCGCCGTTGTCGAAGGCTCCGTACGGCGCGACGGCCAGCGCCTGCGCATCACCGTGCAGTTGGTCAACGCCGTTACCGGCTTCCAAGTCTGGTCCCGCAGTTACGACCGCGATATCACCGGCCTCCTGGCGTTGCAGAGCGATATCGCTGGCGCCATCGTCGATTCGCTCAAGGTGACGCTGCTGGCCCACACCGCCGGCCGCCTCACGGCCGGAGGCACCAACAACCCAGCTGCATTTGAGGCGTATCTGCGCGGTGCCAGGCTGATGCAGACGCTTACGCGCGCCAGCGCCAGCGCAGCACTCGCGGCGTTCGACGAGGCGATCCATTTCGATCCGCGCTATGCCAACGCCTACGCTGGCCGCGCCGAGGCTCTCTTGACTCTGATCGCATACTGGCGTGACGAAACGGACCAGGACGTGATCGATACGGACGCAGCATTAGCGGCTGCCGACCGCGCGGTCGCCCTCGCGCCAGAGTCGCCGTATGCGCACACCGTGCGTGGTCGCGCTCTGCTTAGAAAGGCCGACTTCGCCCAATCTTTGGCCGAGCTAACAATCGCTCATAAGTTGGGTCCCGAAGATGCACTGGCGACGCGCGGCTATGCGGTTATCCAGTGCATGCTGGGCCACCGAGCCGAAGCCGAAACCGCGTCGCGGCACATGATCGAACTCGATCCCCTGCGGCCCAGCCTCTATCACGATCGGGCTGAGATACAGGACAACGATCGGGATTACGCTGGCGCGCTCGAAACGATACGGCAGGAGCTCGCGTTGAGCGGGGACGACGTGTCGATTGTGAGGGCCTTTGCGGCCTGGGTCTATCTGCACCAGAACAAGCCCCAGTTGGCTGAGCAGGAATGCAAACCGGGTTGCGCGTGGCCGGAGTACGACAACGCCATCATCGCCTACAAACTCGGGCGTGCCGCGGAAGCCCAGGCAAGCTTGGACAAGTTGCACATCCTTCATAAAAGGCAGAACGAAAATCCTTTCCCGGACGACGCAGCGATTTATGCGCAGTGGGGAGATACCGAAAAAGCCCTCTCCGCGCTTGAGCAGGAGGTTCGCGAGGACCCATACGACGGGCGCTGGATTCGCGTGGATCCGATCTTCGACCCGATTCGCGACACGCCGGAATTCAGGCGGATCGAGGCTAATTTACACCTGCCGCCCTGACCGTCGGACGCGTCGTCCGGTTGGGCGTCGCACGGCAGCAACCGTAGGGCGTGCTCCAGCACGCCAACGCAAGCTAGCCAAGGAGCGTAGGGCGTGCTCCAGCACGCCAACGCAAGCTAGCCGCAGGTTCCACTTCTGTGTGCCGTCACGCCTATAACCTCACGCCCGCTCCCCGACATAAATCGCATCACCCTCCGTGCCATCCCATTCCAACGGATACAAACCCGCTGCCACATTCCGACGAAATGACGCGTATTCCCAAGCCCGCGCCTCTTTGACCAACCCATGCTTCACCGGGTTGAAATGAATGTAATCCATATGGGCCGCATAATCCCTTTCGTCCCTGATCGTGTGTTCCCAAAATCGCCGCTGCCAGCGAGCTGTGGGGTGGGGCGCTCCTTCAGAACCCCACCACTTCGTTCCCGCACGGACATGAGTGTAACGCAGATGGGTAAGCGCAGCGTTACCCATCATGGACGCTAATGACGCCGCGTCTTTTCGGCAGCGGCGCAACGGAAGCAAAAGAAGAACGTTCTTTTTGAAAAAAAGAACCAAAAAACTT
Source organism: Acidobacteriota bacterium (assembly GCA_903970435.1). GTDB lineage: Bacteria > Pseudomonadota > Alphaproteobacteria > Acetobacterales > Acetobacteraceae > CAJCIS01. The sequence goes on from CAJCIS010000292.1 coordinate 49,345, forward strand.
TTGATTTTTAAAGCGTTCCCAGCCGCCTGGTTGGCATCATCAAGAAGATCGCGGCAGCGTTGCCCGCCCCGTTCCGGCGTCAGCGGTCTCTGTGTACTCGAAACGCGCTCCGTCACCTTTTAAACAGTAGGCGCGGCACCCTTCGCTAAGCCGCCGCCGCCCAACGCTGCCCTGCCCGAATGCTCCAGCGCACCAGAAGGATAGGCAATACAATCCACAAAATCTGTGTTGCCGCGATCAGCGTCGGATTTGGCCAAATCGCCGCCAATCCTGCCCGGAACAGGGCTTCCCCGCCCAAAAATGCCGCCCAAACCAGCGTTAGTCGCTGCATGGTGCGCCGGAATACCGGATGCACCCAATGGGACTCGAATTCCGCCGCTTCTTCTGGTGTCGGGCACGTGGTGTCACGCGCCAGATAGAACAGCACTGGCTTTTCCGCGAGCAACGAACCCAGGAAGATAAGCGTCAGAATTCCTGTCACGAAGGATGGCTGAATGAGCGTGAACCACAGGGAACCTGACAGGGCGGTGGCACTGAGGCTGAGCCCCGTGGCTGCCAAAACGAGTAGCGAAAGCCCGTTTAGGCGGCGGCGTTTAATCACACTCGCCACGGCCACCGCAGTTGGAGCCAAGGCGCTCAGCATCAACGACTCTGTGTCTGAATATCCAGCCTTGTGCGCCCCAACGTAGAGTCCGTAGGGCAGCACGACATTCAAGAGCACGTCTATGATCATGGCGCGCGGACCGCCGGTCGCGGCGTTGCGGTTGATAGCGTCACTCATGATGCGTCTCCCACGAAATTGCCGTGAAACCCGGCAGGAACCCGCACCGGCAAATGCGCCAGGGCCAACGGGCCAGCCGCAATGTCGGTCGCATCGAAAACCGCGAGGTCCGACGTACATCTGTCGGCGCGAAAAATCACCGTCAGCAGCCATCCGTCGCCCTCCGCTGCGCCCCTCGGGACGAAAACCGGTTCGGACACGCTGTCTCCGTCCGGCACGCGAAAAAAGCGTTCCGCGCCGGTCAGGTCATCCCGGTGGCACAGCGCATCGAACGCAGTGAAATAGCCGTGCCGATTGCTGCGCCCCAGGAACCGCTCATCGATCCTGGGAAATTCGCCGCCCGTGCCGCTCAATTTCCGGCTGGTTACTGTCGCATTAGGATCGGTAAGATCCAGGTGCCAGCGGCACAAATTCGCATCGCTTGCGGGTAGCACAATGCCATCGGTGCCAGGAAAGAACGGTGGCGCATCCGATAGCATAAGGTCGACCACCAGCGCTCCGTCGTCCTCCCAAGCATTCATGGTATGAAACGCAAATCCTGGCCCGGATTTGTGCCAGCGCAGGCTTGAGATGCCTTTTTCCCGGTCCATGACGCCGAGCCACGCCCCGCGATTGGGTTGCCATGTGTAACCAATGAGCGGAAACAGCGGTATCGCGACAAACCGGTCCGTTACGGCGAAGTCATGCACCATAGCGGCGTAGGGGGCAGAGGCCTGCTCCAGCCGAGCCAGGCTGCCGCTTTGCGACAGTTCGCCTATGCGAATGGTATCGGAAAAATCTGTTGCCCCGTAACCGAAAAACACCAGTGCGCCGGTGCGCGGATCGTGCTTCGGATGGGCGGTGAACGGTGCGTCCGGCAGGGCGCCGGCGAAATTTTCGGCGCCAAGTGTCGCCAACGAAGCCGGGTCCAGAGATACTGGCAAATGGGCTTCCTCCAGCGCCAGCAAATGCCCGGCATGGAGAAGGATATTGGTATTCGCGACGCCGGCTGGGCTTTGCGCCATCGATTGGCCTTGCGCATCCGCCCAGGATTGCGTGCGCACCCAACGGTTCTTGTAGCCTACGCCGCGCGGACCGATCGAGAAGGCATGCACCATGCCGTCTCCGACAAACCAGTGCGCCTCGGGGGCCGGGCGGACGGGGTTAGGACCATTGCGATACAATGTTCCGAGCAGCGCCGGCGGCATCTGACCGGTGATCGGCAACTCGGCAAAATCATGCTCCATCGCTACCGGCACCCTGTTGTCGAAAACCATCGGACCGCTCCTTCTTTCCACTGTCTAGATACAGCGTAGGGCTAGCCAGAGCGATCTGTCCAGTGTAAAGTTCTTGCTCAAGGGGAAAACTTTTGTGTCAAAACCTGCCGATGAAACGCCCCTATCATCACGGTGATCTGCCTGCAGCCCTGCTGGATGCCGCGGAGGAAATACTGGGCAGTGAGGGGCTGCCGGCGCTGACGTTGCGGGCCGTAGCCCGCCGGGTCGGCGTTTCGCACACAGCGCCTGCGCCGCATTTCGGCGACTTAACCGGGCTGCTGAGTGAGCTTGCCGCCAAAGGCTATCGTCTGTTCAACGGTTACCTGCGTGACGCCCCTAACAAATGGGGAGAATATGCCGGCCCGGCGGCGGCAGCTCACGCTTACGTTGCCTTCGCACGCGACCACAAGGCGATGTTTTCGCTCATGTTCCGTTCGGAGCGCCTGGATTTCACACGGCCCAGTTTAGCCGGTGCGGCCCGCGA
>CAJCIS010000293.1 GCA_903970435.1 Acidobacteriota bacterium
CCCACCGGCCGCAGCACCGCCGAAAAATTCAAATTCCCCTCCGGCGCCGCCCACGCCCGCCCTGCCCGCCCCCGCCCGGCGGTTTGCCGTTGCGCAATGACAGCCAGCGGCCCCGGCTCACCGGCACGGGCCGCCGCCAACGCGATATCCTGCGTCGATTCTACTTCGTCATATCTTTGAATTTGCCAAAGGCCGGGTTCTCTGCCCCTGGACCCCGTCACGCGAAAGCGTGCTTCGCACGACGGGGCCTGAGGCCCCAGACCCCCATTTCACCATCAACGGCGCCGCAGGCGCAGCTTTCAACCACGACGCCGCCTCCCAGCAGCCCGTACACTGACCGAAACAGACAAAAGTTTTTTGCTTCTTTTTTTCAAAAAAGAAGAAACTTCCTCTTCATCCGAACAACACCCGAGCTGCCGCCTCAGCCGCCCCCGTAAACGGCCCCAGCGCCAACACAAACAACAACGTAAACATCCCCGACGCAATCGCCACGAACGACACGCTCGCCGACCGCGTATCGAACGCCGGCGCCGGCGCGTCGAAGAACATTACTTTGATGATGCGAATATAATAGTAGCAGGCCACCACGCTGGTCAGAATACCAACAATTGCCAGCAGCCAAAGCCCGCTCTGCACGGCGGCGAGGAAAACATAAAGCTTGCCGAAGAACCCGGCGAACGGCGGCACGCCGGCCATGCTGAACATGAACAAGGTCAGTAGCGACGCCAGCGGCAGATCGGTCTTCGCAAGGCCCGCAAGATCCGAAATACGCTCCACCGACTTGCCTTGCCGCCGCATGGCAATCACGCACGCGAACGCCCCGGCCGACATCGCCACATAGGTCAGCAAATAAATCAGCACCCCGCGCACGCCGCTCTCGGTCCCGGGCGCCAATCCCACCAGCGCATATCCCATATGGCCAATGCTGGAATATGCCATCAGTCGTTTGATGTTGGTTTGTCCGATCGCCGCGAAACTGCCCAGCAACATGCTGGCGATCGAAACTACTTCGATAATCGGCTGCCATTGCACCGACACATGCCCGAACGGTCCGATCAGCACGCGCAACAGCACCACGAACGGCGCCACTTTCGGCGCCGTGCTCATGAACGCCGTTACCGGCGTCGGCGCGCCCTCGTACACATCCGGCGTCCACATATGGAACGGCACCGCCGACAGCTTGAACGCCAGCCCCGCAATGACGAACGCAATGCCCACCATCAACCCGGTCGAAACGCCATCCACCCCCGTCACCGCATCCGGCAACTTGGCGAAATCCATTGTGCCCGCGAACCCATAAGTCAGCGAAATGCCATACAGCAGCAGCCCCGACGCCAACGCGCTCAGCACGAAATACTTCAGCCCCGCCTCCGCCGACCGCAATTCCTCCCGCGCGAACGCCGCCAGCACATAAATCGACAGCGACATGAGCTCCAGGCCCATATACAAAGTCATCAAATTCGCCGCCGACGCCATCGTCATCATGCCGACGGTGGAAAACAGCATCAGCACCGGAAATTCAAACCGCCCGATCCCCTGCCGCTCATTATAATCCAGCGACAACACCATCGTCAGCGCGCCACCCGCCAGGATCAGCAATTTCGCGTAGGACGCAAACGCATCGGTGACGAACAGGCTGGAATACGCCGTTTGCGGCACCGTTTGCATCACCATCACGAACGTCGCGGCAAACGCCCCCAGCACCAGCATGGTGCAAAGCGCCGCGTTTTCTTTCTTCAGCAGCACGCCGAACAGCAAGATCGCCATGCCGGCCACCGCCAGAAATATCTCCGGCGACGCCGCCGCCCAGTTCATCATGGCCGTATCACCGCCGCGTAGTGCACCGCCTGCACGGCGCGCATCGCCTGCTCATGCCCCTGCACCAGCGCGCCGGTCGATGCGTCGAAAAAACCGGTAAAGCTGCCGGGATAAATCCCCATCCACAAGGTCAGCACCACCAGCGGCGCGAACACCGCCATTTCGCGCGGCGAGAGATCCAGGATCGCCTTCAAATCATCCCGCGTGATGCGCCCGAAGATAATGCGCCGATACAGATACAGCATATACGCCGCCCCCAGCACCATGCCGGCCGAGCCCAGCAGCGCCAACCAGAAATTGACGCGGAACGCGCCGACCAGCACCAGGAATTCGCCGACAAAGCCCGCCGTCCCCGGCAGGCCGATGCTCGCCATGGTGAACAGCATGAACACCAACGCATATGCCGGCATCCGATCAGCGAGCCCGCCATACCGCGCAATCTCCCGCGTATGAATGCGGTCATACACCACGCCCACGCACAGGAACAATGCCGCCGATACGATCCCATGCGACAGCATTTGAAACAATGCGCCGTCGATCCCTTGCTGATTGAACGTGAAAATCCCGATTACCACCACGCCCATATGCGCCACCGACGAATAGGCAATGAGCTTCTTCATGTCCTGCTGCGCCAGCGCCACCAGCGACGTGTAAATCACCGCCACCACGCCGAGCGAAAACATCAGCGGCTGGAACATTGTGGCCGCCTGCGGCAGCATCGGCACCGAGAACCGCAGGAAACCGTATGCCCCCATCTTCAACAAAACGCCCGCCAGAATAACCGACCCCGCCGTCGGCGCCTCCACATGCGCATCCGGCAACCATGTGTGCACCGGCCACATCGGCACCTTCACCGCAAAGCTCGCCAGAAAAGCCAGGAACAGCCAGGTCTGCATTTCCGGCGGAAACCGCGTATGCAGCAGCACCGCAATATCGGTCGTCCCCGCCCGATGCCACATCGCCAGCAACGCCAGCAGCATCAGCACCGACCCGGCAAACGTATAAAGAAAGAATTTCATCGAGGCATAAACCCGCCGCGGTCCGCCCCACACGCCGATGATGATGTACATCGGAATGAGCACGCCTTCGAAAAACATATAGAACAGCAGGAAATCGGTGGCGCAGAACATGCCCACCATCATGGTTTCCAGGATCAGGAACGCCATCATATATTCCCGCACCCGCATGCGGATCGAATCCCAGCTTGCCAGGATGCAGAGTGGCGTCAGCGCCGTCGCCAGCAGAACGAACAGCGCCGAAATGCCGTCCACGCCCATCCTGTAGCCAACCCCATAGGCGGGCAGCCAGTCCGAGCTTTCCTTGAACTGAAACCCACTCACCGACGGATCGAAATTCGTCCACACCACCAGCGACAGCACGAAAGTCAGCAGCGTGGTCCAAAGCGCAACCCATCGTGCATTCTGTGAAATATCCTTCTCCTCACCCCGCAGCAGGCCGAGGATCACCACGCCGAGCAGCGGCAGGAACGTCACCAGCGAGAGGATCGGGAAACCGGCGGCGTTGATGTCAGGCATGTCGCGGCCTACCGGTTGAACAGAAAGATGCTGACCAGGCCGACAAGCCCGATCAACATGGTGAACGCATAAATGGCGATCGACCCGGTTTGTATCCGCACCGCCTGGCGCGAGCCATCCACCGTCAACTCGGCCAATCCGTTCGGCACCCCATCGATCAGCGTTTCGTCACCGGTATGCCACAACAGCCGCGCCAAAAACCATGCGGGCTTCACAAATATCCGGTCATACAATTCATCGAAATACCATTTGTTCAACAGGAACAGATACACCGGCCTGAACCGTTCAGCCAACCGCACGGGGAGGGCCGTGTTAATAATATAGAACCATACGGCGATTGCGAACCCCGCAAGCCCCAGTACGCTCGGCAACAGCGCGATCACCGCCGGCACGTCCTCCAGCCGTTGCAGAACATGGTTGTTCGCGCCATTGAACAAAGCGCCCTGCCAGTAAGCCTGCTGTAAGCTGCCGATAAATTGCGGATAGAACCACCACCCCGCCAGCACCGCACCCACCGACAACGCCATCAAGGGCCCCGTCATGGTCAGCGGACTTTCATGCACGTGCTCCATCGTGTGGTGATCCGCCCGCGGCGCGCCATGGAACGTCATGAACAGCAGCCGTCCGGAATAAAACGCCGTCAGGAACGCCGCCGCCGACCCGCAGGCGAATCCATAAAGCCCAATTCCCGAGCCCGATTCGAAGGCCGCATTCAGGATCGCATCTTTGGAGAAATAGCCCGCGAACGGAAATACACCGCCCAGCGCCAGACTGCCCATCCACATCGCCGCATACGTCACCGGCACCCTACGCCAGATGCCGCCCATCTTGCGCATATCCTGCTCGTCGCTCATCGCATGGATCACGCTGCCGGCACACAGGAACAGCAGCGCCTTGAAAAACGCATGCGTAATGAGATGAAACACGCTCGCCTGGTACGCGCCCACGCCCGCGGCCAGGAACATGTAGCCCAGTTGAGAACAAGTCGAATACGCAATAACCCGCTTGATATCGTTCTGCACGCAGCCGATCGTCGCCGCGAACAGACAGGTCGTGGCCCCGATGAACGTCACCATGCCCAGCGCGCCCGGCGCATATTCCATCAGCGGCGACATGCGCGCCATCAGGAACACCCCCGCCGTCACCATCGTCGCCGCATGGATGAGGGCGGAAACCGGCGTCGGCCCCTCCATCGCATCCGGCAACCATGTGTGCAGGAAAATCTGTGCGGACTTACCCATGGCGCCGATGAACAGCAGCACGCCGATCACCTCATAGGCCCGGAAATCCGTGCCCAGCAGATGATACATGTCATCGACATGCGCCGGCACCGCAGCAAAAATGGTGGAAAAATCCACGACGCCAAATCGCAGGAACACCGCGGCAATGCCCAGCGCAAAAGACAGATCGCCCACGCGGTTCACGATCATCGCCTTGATCGCCGCCGCGCACGCGCTCGGCCGATCATACCAATACCCGATCAGCAAATAGCTGCAGAGCCCCACGCCCTCCCAGCCGAAAAACAACTGCACCAGATTGTTTGCCGTCACCAGCATCAACATGGAAAAACTGAACAGCGACAAGTATCCAAAGAACCGGCTGGTCGTGAAACGCTCATGCGCCATGTAGCCGACGCTGTATATGTGAATCAGGGTCGCCACGCAGGTCACCATGGCCACCATGGTCGTGCTCAGCGTGTCATATTGCAGCGCCCATTGCAGCCGAAAATCGCCGGCGGTAATCCAGTCCGCGACCGGCACCACGCCGTTCGGCACGCCCAGATAAATATGCTGCACCCACGCCGCCACGCCGCACACCGACGCCAGTAGCATGAAGCAAATCGCAATGAGCTGCGCCGCCCGATCGCCCAGCACGCGCCCCGGCAGCCCGGCCAGAAGCGCGCCGAGCAGCGGCGCGAATACGGCGGTTGCGAACAACATGCCTCAGCCCTTCATCAGATTCACGTCCTCGACCTCGATCGAGCCGCGATTGCGCGAATACACCACCACGATGGCCAGCCCGATGGCCGCCTCCGCCGCGGCCACCGTCAGCACGAACATTGCCAGCACCTGCCCCGCCATGTCGTTCAACGCCGCGCTAAACGCGACCAGGTTGATATTCACCGCCAGCAATATCAATTCGATCGACATCAGAATGATAATGATGTTCTTCCGGTTCAGAAATATGCCGAACACGCCGATCACCAGCAGCACGGCCGCCACCGCCAGATAACTGCCCAGGCTCACCGGCAACGCACCGTCTTGCATGTCAGTGATCTCCGGCTGCGTGTTCGTGCCGAGGCTCTTCCTCGGCTGGTTCCGCGCGCGGCCTGGGCCGCAATATTCCCAACTCCTGCACCCCGGCACCCATCCGCACCTGCAACGTCTCCAGCGTGTCGCGCACCGACCGGGTCTGCTGCATCGTAATATTCTGCCGCCGCGTGCCCTCGCGCCGGCGATGCGTCAGCACGATCGCGCCGATCATTGCGACCAGCAGAATTAGGCTCGAAACCTGGAACAGATAAACATAGTCGGTATAAAGCACCTGCCCCAACGCATGGGTATTATCCATGTTCGCCGGCGTCGGGCTGCCTTGCAACGAATCGGCGCCGGGTGACACCTGCCAGCCCAGCACCACCGCCCATAATTCGCCGAACAATACGGCACCCACCGCCGCACCCACCGGCGCATATTTCTGCACGCCCTCCCGCAATTGCACGAAATCCACGTCGAGCATCATTACGACAAACAAAAACAGAACCGCAACGGCGCCGACATACACAATCAGCAAAATCATCGCCAGAAATTCGGCCCCGGCCAGCAAAAACAGCCCCGCCGCGTTAAAGAACGCCAGGATCAGGAACAACACGGCATGCACCGGATTGCGCGACGTCACCACGGCGGCGGCCGACGCCAGCAGGATCGCCGAAAACAGGTAGAAGAAAAACGCCGACGCGCTGATCATGAGAGACACCAGGGAAGATGGTCTTCTTTTCCGAAAAAAAGAAGCAAAAAACCTTTGTCTGTTGCCCTGCAAGCACCGTCGCCGCACGAAACAGAAAAAAGTTTTTTGGTCCTTTTTTTCAAGAAAGAACTCTCTTTCCTTCCTTCACTCATCGGTAGGGCGCATCCAGCTCCAGCCGCTTGGCGATTTCCGCCTCCCAGCGATCCCCATTCGCAATCAGCTTTTCCTTGTTGTACATCAACTCCTCGCGCGTCTCCGCGGCAAACTCGAAGTTCGGCCCTTCCACGATGGCGTCCACCGGACAAGCCTCTTCGCACAACCCGCAATAAATGCACTTTGTCATATCGATATCGTAGCGTGTCGTCCGCCGGCTCCCGTCATCGCGCGGTTCCGCCTCGATCGTAATGGCATAGGCCGGGCAAATCGCCTCGCACAGCTTGCACGCAATGCATCGCTCCTCGCCGTTCGGGTAGCGCCGCAGCGCATGCTCACCCTTGAACCGCGGACCCAGCGGACCCTTTTCGTACGGATAATTGATCGTCGCTTTCGGCTTGAAGAAATACCGCAATGTAATCGCCATGCCCGACAGCAGCTCCCACAGGATCAGCCGCCAGGCCATACTGCCCGTCCGCGTGCCACTCACATCGACTCTCCCGGCAGCATATGAAACACCTCGAGAAATCCTGCCGTCACCACCACCCAACCAAGCGACAATGGCAGAAACACCTTCCACCCCAGCCGCATCAGTTGGTCGTAGCGGTAACGCGGAAATGTCGCCCGAACCCAGAAATAGAAGAACATGAACATGCATATTTTCAGCAGCAGCCACACCACGCCGGGTATGAAACTCAACCCGAACGGCGCCTGCCACCCGCCGAGGAATAGAATGCTCGCCAGCGCCGACATCAAAAGCATGTTGGTATATTCGCCAAGAAAGAATAGTCCAAACGCCATGCTGCTATATTCGACGAAGAACCCGGCGACGATTTCGCTTTCGCCCTCTGGCAAATCGAACGGCGCCCGGTTGGTCTCCGCCAGCATCGATACCAGGAACACCACGAACATCGGAAACAGCGGAACGCAGTACCATAAATTTTTCTGCGCGCGCACAATGTCATTCAGATTGAGGCTGCCCGCGCACAAGATGACACACACCAGCACGAAGCCGATCGAAACCTCGTAACTGATCATCTGCGCCGCCGACCGCAGCGCGCCAAGAAACGCGTATTTCGAATTGCTGGCCCATCCGGCCACCACAATGCCATACACGCCCAGCGAGGAAATCGCGAACAGGTATAGAATACCCACATTGATATCGGCCACCGCGCCGCCGTCGAATGTCGGAATGACCGCCCACGCCATGCACGCCAGCACGAACGTAATCGCTGGCGCCATCAGGAACAGCAGCCGGTTCGCGCCGGCCGGAATAATCGTTTCCTTGAACAGCAATTTCACCGCGTCCGCGAATGGCTGCGTCAACCCGAAAGGGCCCACGCGATTGGGACCGCGGCGCAGCTGGAACGCGCCGAGCGCCTTGCGTTCAAAATACGTCGAATACGCCATCAGCATCAGCACCGGCACCAGCACGGCCAGCGTTTCGCCCATCACCAGCAGCACATGGCCGACCAGCGTGTTGAAGAAAAAATCATGCACCGCGCCTACTCCGCCGCCAGCGCCCGCGGCGCCGCGTAGGTGCGCGAACATTCGGCCATCGTCAAACTCGCCCGGCTGATCGGATTTGTCTGATAATAATCACCGATCGCCGCCACAAACGGATCGGCCGAAAGTGCGGCCGGATCACCCTGCGGCCCTCCCCTGTCGCCGGCCCCGAATCGCTTCAATCCCACCCGCGCGAACACCGGATTGACATGCTCCAGCCGCGCCCGCACGGCGCCGATGTCATCATACGGCAATGTCTGCCCGATCACATCGCTGAACGCGCGAACGATGCGCCAATCTTCCCGCGCCTCGCCCGGCGCGAATGTCGCGCGCCACGCGCGCTGCACCCGCCCCTCGGTATTGACGTAGGTGCCGTCTTTTTCAGTATAGGCCGCACCGGGCAGGATCACATCCGCCCGTGCCGCCCCCCGGTCGCCGTGATGCCCCTGATACACCACGAACGTATCGGCTCCGATCCGGCCCGTATCGAATTCGTCCGCCCCCAGCAACCACAAAACATCAACGCCGCCGCCCATCATGCGGTCCAGGTCCAGGCCATCGCTACCCGGAACGAATCCCAGGTCGAGCGCTCCCACGCGCGCCGCCGCGGTATGCAGCATATTGAAACCATGCCAATCCGGCTTCAGCGCGCCCACCGCGTCCGCCAATCGCCAGGCCGCCGCCAGCACGGCAGCCCCATCCGCGCGCGCGACCGCCCCCTGGCCCAGCAGGATCATCGGTTTCGCCGCTTCCTGCAACATCGTTGCGAAATCATGCGATCCGTCATGCAACGATGTCAGCACCGACGGCGCGTCGCCCAAAAACGAAGCGGGGTACGTCAATGCAGCCCCAGGCCCCACCACGCCGATCGGGAACCGGCCCGCCAGATACCTTTTGCGAATCCGCGCATTCAGCACCGGCGATTCATGCCGCGGATTGCTGCCGATGATCAGCAGCGCGTCCGCCTCCTCGATCCCCGCCACGCCCGCATTGAACACATAAAAATCACGGCGCGATGCATCGAGCCTGGCGCCATCCTGCCGGCAATCCAGATTCTGCGAACCCAGTGCCGCCAGCAAATCCTTCAGCGCGACCATACTTTCGGCGTCGCACAGATCTCCGGCCACCGCGCCGATCCGCGCACCGTCCACGCCGCGCAGCCGCGCCGCAATGGCGCCGAACGCATCCTGCCAGGTGGCGGCAACAAGCTTGCCATCGCGCCGCACCCAGGGCCGGTCCAGCCGCCGCCGCTTCAAACCGTCGAATGAGAAACGGCCCTTGTCGGCCATCCATTCCTCATTCAAATCGTCATCCGCCCGCGGCAGAATGCGCAGCACTTCCGGCCCGCGCGTATCAATCCTGATCGGCGTGCCCAGCGCCTCCAGCACGTCGATGCTGTCCGTCTTGGCCAGTTCCCACGACCTGGCCACAAACGCATACGGGGCACTCGTCAGCGCCCCCACCGGACAGATATCGATCAGATTGCCCGAAAGCTCCGATGTCAGCGCGCGCTCAACATAGGTGCCGATTTCCATGCTCTCGCCGCGCCCGGTGGCGCCCAGCTCGGACACGCCGGCAATTTCGGTCGCGAAGCGAATACACCGCGTGCATTGAATGCACCGCGTCATGATCGTCTTCACCAGCGGGCCCAGATACTTGTCGGTCACAGCACGCTTGTTCTCGCTGTAGCGCGAGTGATCCATGCCATAAGCGAACGACTGGTCCTGCAGGTCGCACTCGCCGCCCTGATCGCAAATCGGACAATCCAGCGGGTGGTTGATGAGCAGGAATTCCATCACGCCGCGCCGCGCCTGGCGCACCATCGGCGTATCGGTCCGCACAATCATGCCTTCGCCCACCGGAAAGGCGCAGCTCGCAATCGGCTTCGGCGATTTCTCCAGTTCCACCAGGCACATCCGGCAATTGCCGGCCACGCTCAGCTTGTCATGATAGCAAAATCGCGGAATTTCCTTCCCGGCAAGCTCGCAGGCCTGCAACACCGACGTGCCGGGTGCGACCTCGATTTCAATGCTATCGACGACGAGCTTTACCATGAGCTGGCTCCAGGGCGCGTTTTCATTCCGCTGCCACCGGCAAGGATTGCGACCGATAGGAAGCGATGCGCGCCTCCATCAACGGCCGGAAATGCCGTATCAGGCCCTGGATCGGCCAAGCGGCCGCATCGCCCAGTGCGCAAATCGTGTGCCCCTCCACTTGCCGTGTCACCTGTTCCAGCATATCGATTTCCGAAACCTGGGCACGTCCTTCCGCCATCCGGTACATCACCCGCATCATCCAGCCGGTGCCTTCGCGGCACGGCGTGCACTGCCCGCAACTCTCGTGCTTGTAGAATTGTGAAAGCCGCGCAATGGCCCGGATCAGATCGGTGCTCTTGTCCATCACCATGACGGCGGCCGTACCCAGGCCCGATTTCACTTCCCGCAAACTATCGAAATCCATCAGAACGGTGTCGCAGATCTCCCTGGGGATCAGCGGCACGCTGGCGCCACCCGGAATGACCGCCAGCAGATTGTCCCATCCGCCGCGCACCCCGCCGGCATATTTGTCGATCAACTCGCGCAATGGAATTCCCAACTCCTCCTCCACATTGCAGGGCTTGTTCACATGCCCCGAAATGCAGAACAGTTTTGTACCCGCATTCTTCGGCCGACCGAGCGCGGAAAACCACGCCGCGCCGCGCCGCATAATGGTCGGCGCCACGGCAATGCTTTCCACGTTGTTCACCGTGGTCGGGCAGCCATAAAGCCCGACGGCCGCGGGGAACGGCGGCTTCAGCCGCGGCATGCCCTTCTTGCCCTCGAGACTTTCCAGCAGCGCCGTCTCCTCGCCGCAAATATACGCGCCGGCGCCCCGATGCACATATACCTCGAAATCATAGGAGCTGCCGCATGCATTGCGCCCGATCAGCCCGGCCGCATACGCCTCGTCTACCGCCGTCTGCAACACCACCATTTCGTTATAAAATTCGCCGCGTATATAAATATAGGCCGCGCACGCCCCCATGGCGAAGCCGGCAATCAGGCTCCCCTCGATCAACTTGTGCGGATCGTGGCGCAGAATATCACGATCCTTGCACGTTCCGGGTTCGCTCTCATCGGCGTTCACCGCCAGATACGCCGGCCTCCCATCACTCTTCTTCGGCATGAAACTCCATTTCATGCCGGTCGGAAAGCCCGCCCCGCCGCGCCCGCGCAGGCCGGAATTCTTCATCTCTTCAATAATCGCATCCCGCCCGCGCGCCAGAATGGAAGCCGTGCCATCCCAATCGCCGCGCGCCCGCGCACCGGCCAGATGCCAGTCATGCTGCCCATATAAATTGGTGAAAATGCGGTCGCTGTCGCTCAGCACATGCCTACTCCGTCACCGGCTGCGCCGTCCGCGGCGCCGCATCCAGCAATGTCGTGGCCCCACCCACGGGCGCCGATGTCTGCCGGCCGATCATCGATCCCGGCGCCGGCGGCGCCTCACCCCGTTGCAACCGCTCCAACAGAGCCACCGTCAGTTCGCCGTCCATATCTTCGTAGTAATCATCATTGATCTGCAAAATCGGCGCGTTCACGCAGGCGCCAAGACATTCCACTTCTGTCATGGTGAATAGTCCATCCGCACTGGTTTCGCCAAACGCCCTTATCCCCGCGACCTTCTTGCACGCAGCCACCAAATCGTCCGACCCGCGCAGCCAGCACGGCGTCGTCGTGCAAAGCTGCAAATGGTAACGTCCTACCGGTTTCGTATTGAACATCAAATAGAACGTCGCCACTTCGTAGACGCGGATCGGTGGCATCTCGAGCCGATGCGCCACCACATCCATCGCGCCGCGCGGCAGCCACGCGCTGCCGGTCTGGCGTGCCATCTGGCGCTGCACCAGCCACAACAACGGCAATACCGCGCTGGCCTGCTTGCCCTGCGGGTATCGCGCCAAGACCTTGGCGATCTCCGCCTCGCTCTGCGTATCGAAAACGAACCGCGCGGGCTCCGCGGGGAATTCCTGATCGGCCATCGCCTAACGGTCCACTTCGCCAAACACCAAGTCGATCGACCCGATCACCGCCACCGCATCGGCCAGCATGTGCCCGCGCGTCATGACCTCGAGGGCCTGCAAATGCGAAAATCCGGTACAACGAATCTTGCAACGATATGGCTTGTTCGTGCCGTCCGAAACCAGATAGACGCCAAACTCGCCTTTCGGACTTTCCACCGCGGTATAGGTCGCGCCGGCCGGCACGTGAAACCCTTCGGTGAATAACTTGAAGTGATGGATCAGCGCCTCCATGCTGCGCTTCATTTCCGCGCGCGGCGGCGGCGTGAACTTGCGATCCTCGATCTTCACCGGCCCCGGCTGCATCTTCTCGATACATTGCCGGATGATCTTTACGCTCTCGCGCATCTCTGTCATGCGCACCAGGTAACGATCATAGCAATCCCCGTTGCGCGACACCGGCACATCGAATTCCACCTGGTCGTACATGGCGTAAGGTTGCGCCCGCCGCAAATCCCACGGCACCCCGCTGGCCCGCAGGTTGGGGCCGGTAAACCCCCACGCCAACGCCAGCTCCGCGCTCATCACCCCAATATCCACCGTCCGCTGCTTCCAGATCCGGTTCTCCGTCAGCAGATTCCACAAATCGTCGATGAACGCGGGAAACCGTTCCGACCACGCCCAAATCCGCTCGTTCAGTCCGGCGGGCAGATCGCGCGACACGCCGCCATGCCGATAATAGTTCGCATGCAGCCGCGCGCCGGAGGCTGCCTCATAAAATTCCATCAGCTTTTCGCGCTCTTCATACCCCCACAGCGGCGGCGTCAATGCGCCCACATCCATCGCGAATGACGTGATGTTCAGCAAATGGTTCAGTATGCGCGTGATTTCGTCGAACATCGTGCGGATCCATTTCGCCCGCACCGGCGCCTCGATGCTCAGCAACTTTTCCGTCGCCAGCACGAAGGCGTGCTCCATGCACATCGGCGAAACGTAATCCAGCCGGTCGAAATACGGTGTGTTCTGCGTGTAGGTGCGGCTCTCGATCAGCTTTTCCGTACCTCGGTGCAGCAATCCCACATGCGGATCGGCGCGCTCCACGATCTCGCCATCCATCTCCAGCACCAGCCGCAGCACGCCGTGCGCCGCGGGATGCTGCGGTCCGAAATTCATCGCGTGACTGTCGATCGTCACCTCGCGGCGCGCCGGCAACGCCGTATCGGCCGCGGCCGCAATTCCGCTCGCGCTCACTTCGCTGATTTCGTTCACGGCAACACCTCGGTGCCGCCGGTCTGCCGCGCCACATGCGCCTTCTCGTCGCCCGGCAAGGTCGTGACACCTTCCCACGGCGACAGAAACTGGAAATTGCGAAAATCCTGCGTCAGCTTGACGTTTTCATAAACAACCTGCTTGCGGTCCTCGTCATACCGCACCTCCACATAGCCGGTCAGCGGAAAATCCTTGCGCAACGGATGTCCCTCGAAACCGTAATCGGTCAAAATGCGCCTATGGTCGGCCAGGCCCGCGAAATGCACACCAAACAAATCCCAGCATTCGCGTTCCCACCACACGGCGCACGGCCATATGCCGCTCACCGTTGGCACCGGCGTCGCTTCATCGGTCGTGACAATCACCCGCACGCGATGGTTCAGCGACACGCTCAGCAAATTATAGACGATATCAAATCGTTCACGCCGCTCCGGCCAGTCCACACCGCACAGATCGATCATCTGCTCGCATAGCGTGCGCGGATCGTCCCGCAGCGCCGTCAGCAACGTTACGAGGTCGCCGCGGGACGTCCGCACCACCACCTCGCCGCCTTCCAGCCCCGCCTCGCGCACACCCGCAAAGTCCATGCCGATCACACCGGCCAGCACAGCCTGGCGCGCCTTCATGTCCGCGCGCTCAACCACGCAATATGGTCCCCGTCCGCCGTATTTTCTTCTGCAATTGCATGATGCCGTAAACCAGCGCCTCGGCAGTCGGCGGACAGCCCGGCACATACACGTCTACCGGAACAATCCTGTCGCAGCCACGCACCACGGAATAGCTGTAATGGTAATAGCCGCCGCCATTGGCGCAACTGCCCATGCTGATCACCCAGCGCGGCTCCGGCATCTGATCGTACACTTTTCGTAACGCAGGCGCCATCTTGTTGGTCAGCGTGCCGGCCACGATCATCACATCGCTCTGCCGCGGCGACCCGCGCGGAAATATCCCGAACCGGTCCAGATCATAGCGCGGCATATAGGCGTGGATCATCTCGACGGCGCAACACGCCAACCCAAAAGTCATTGGCCAAAGGCTGCCCGTGCGGCCCCAATTCACCAGCCGGTCTATGTTGGCCACGACAAACCCGCGATCGGTAATCTCGCCGGTAATGCCGCGCACCACCGCGTCCTGCGCGGGCCCCGGCGGCAACGCATCGCGGTTCCAGGCGATCGTTTCAGGTGTCGCGGAGCTCATCGCCTACTCCCACTCCAGGGCGCCCTTGCACCATTCATAAATAAAGCCAACCGTCAGCACGCCGAGAAATGCCAGCATGGAGAAAAACCCGAACAACCCGATCCGCCCCAGACTGATCGCCCAGGGAAACAGAAATGCCACCTCCAGGTCGAAAATGATGAACAGAATGGCCACCAGATAGAACCGCACGTCGAAACGCCGGCGCGCATCGCCGAACGCCTCGAAGCCGCATTCATACGCGCTGACCTTTTCCGCATAGGGCATCTGCCGCGCCACCAGCATCGACCCGCCCACCATCGCGCCGCCAATCCCCAGCGCGATGGCCAGAAAGACGAGCACCGGAAAATAATTCGCGAGCACGAGATGCATGAAATTCCCAACAGTCTAGGGCAGCGCCACCAGCGTCCGCCGCACTGCAACATCGCGGCCGGACCATAGACCCCCACCCAGGCACCGCCAAGGGGGGCCACTCAGGAAGGCCAGGGGCGTCGTGCGCAGCACGCTTTCGCGGGCCGGCGTGCCGCCGGAGGCGATGCCGATCCGTCCGAACCAAGGACGGTTGGTATCAGGGAGGTCAGGGGATCAACAGGGGGGCAACACGCCCGTTCCCATGTGACGGATGCCCCCTCCTGATCCCCCGACTTTCTTAAACAAATGGGGTGTGGGGACTTGTCCCCGTCACGCGACTGCGTGCCGCGCACGACGGGGTCCAGGGGCAGAGAACCTGACCTTTTCGAGTGGGCGGCCGCCGCCTGGCGCGAGTGACGGGGCTCGAACCCGCGACCTCCGGCGTGACAGGCCGGCGCTCTAACCAACTGAGCTACACCCGCTGCTGGCGCAGGCGGCGGTCTTTAGGGGGCTTGCCCCACCCGGTCAAGGCACCGCGACGCACGGCCGCCTTGGTCCGGCATTGCCGGCAAATTCACGTGGTGGGCGGTGACGGGATCGAACCGCCGACCCTCTCGGTGTAAACGAGACGCTCTACCGCTGAGCTAACCGCCCCACCGTCCGCGTGGTCGTCCGAACCCGGTAAGCCCGGGCCGCTGGCAAAAAATCACGCCAATCCTCCCGCCCATCCTGCCCAAGGCCCCCAAGGCGAACCGGCAGGATGCACGGGAAGATCGATAGAACGTCAAACCGTCAGCGCCAATCCAAGGCAACTATGCCGGGACTTCGGCCGCGCTCCGGCCGCCGACGCCGTCACGCAGCGACTTGCCGGCCCTGAACCGCACCGACTTGCTTTGCGCAATGTCGATTTCCTGGCCGGTGCGCGGGTCACGGCCCTTGCCGGCCTTGCGCTCGGCAATCACGAAGGCGCCAAATCCCACCAGACGCACCTCCTGCCCGGCGCCCAGCCGCTGACCGATCGTCTCGAACACGGCCTCCACGGCGGCGTTCGCCTTGGTCCGCGGCAAACCGGTCTTGTCAGCCACCGCCGCCGCCAGTTCGCCGCGCTTGAAGTATTTGTCGCCTTTCCCGCCGGGTCCGCGCTTCTGCTTTTTCTCTTTAGTTTCACTCATGTCGCAATCCTCGATGCTGTTGATAAGCGCCACTGCGGAAAACGGTTGCGCCCCCGGGATTCCTGTCGTGGCGGCGTCGCCGACAAAGCTGCCAGGCCGCGGACACTAGTACCGGCCGTTCCGCGCCGTCAAAGGAAAAACCCAGCAAATCCGCCATTCTTGCAGAAGGTAAGGCCAGGGGCGTCGTGCGTAGCACGCTTTCGCGTGACGTGCGTGCACGCTTTCGCGTGACACCCCTGGACCCCGCCAAGGGCAAGTCCTTATACCGACCCGTGTCGAGACTTAGTCTTTCGAAGAAGACCAGGGGGTTTCACCCCCTGGACCCCCGACCGGCGTGCCGCCGGCGTCTCAAGCGCTGCGCGGCACGGGGGGTCCAGGAGCAGAGCCCCTGGCCTTCCTTCCTGCCTCAATGCGGCAGCGAAGCGCCCACGGCCTCGGTTGCCGTGGCGGCGATCGCGTCAGGCTCTTCCCAAACGATCGGGTCCGGCCGGCGCGCCAATGCCTGCCC